>CALCTA010000001.1 GCA_937893945.1 uncultured Clostridia bacterium
GTCATCTCAAAAAATCCAAGCAGAGCCGCCCCGGCTATCTCGCCTATGCCAACATAGGACAAAAGCTCTCGAAGAACTCCCGTCAGCGCCGAGAAGAATATCACGAAAGCGCATATAGACACCACCCCCTCGGCTGCTCCCGTAACCGCTCTGACGATAGATGAAAGCACTCCTCGGCGCGCGCTTCTTTCTTCCGCGCATGAGATAATAAGCGCAGGCGCGTCGCTCCTTTTCTTAAAATAGCTCCGTAAAAGCACACCGACGGCGAGCGAGGAGATTATCTGCGAGGAATAGAGCAAAATACCGAAATCACGCGAGCCAAAGAGCGAGAGTCCTACCGCGTTTATAAGAAAAGCGGCGCTCGGCCCGTTGCAAAAGCAAAGCAGATGCTCGGTCTCACTGCGGCTTATCTTCCCCTCCCGATAAAGCGACAGCGCCGCGCGAGTACCCATAGGAAATCCGCAGAGCACCCCCAGCACCAACGCCACACTTCCCTCTCTGCTAACGCCGAACAGTCGCTTAGCGAGCCTGGAGAACGGCATTGCGATCAATTTTGCTCCGCCCGAGCTTACGAGAATATCCGAAAAGACCATAAAGGGAAAAAGCGAGGGTACTACCACGCTGACGCACAGCTTCATTCCCTCGGACATCGCTCCTATCGCGGTATCCGCAAAGCCAAAGGTCAGAAGCAGGGCAAGTATGCTCAGAACGCAAAAGATGATCTCGCCGCGTGTCATTCCCGTTCTTCCCGGCTCGTCTGTTTTTCGCTTTTTCCCTGCCTTTATGGTCATTGTGCCCTCTCCTTTGGCATAAAATATTTCAAAAGAGCCACGCTCTCTGCTAAATCTTATAGTCGAGGGCGCGGAAATATGCGAGGAGAGAAGATATGAAAAAGCAACCCCACGAAGATTCTATCCCAAAAAGCGAGCGCCTTTGCCGACTGCTTGACATTCCCACCGACGCTCTTCCCTTTGGATACTCAATGGAGATACAGGGCAGAGCTCTGCTAAAGCTCCGCGGCGGCGGTAAGATACTGCTATACACCCCCGAGGAGATAAGGATTGCTCTGCCGAGGGCGAGCGGTTGCACGCTCTCTGTCAAGGGCTCGCGCCTCTCGTGCGTCAGCTACAATCGCGGTGCTCTCGGCATCGAGGGATGCATCCTCTCGGTAAGCTTCGAGAGCAACGGCAAGGAGAGGTAACGCGAGAAATATGAAAACTAAAATATCCTCTCATCCCCTGCTTTTTCTTACGGGATACCGCCGTCTCAGAGCCGAGAGAGACAATGCAGAGGCTCTGCTCAATATCTGCTCTCGGCATGGCATTGCTCTCCTTGGCACAGAGCTTTGCGAGGACGGCTTTTATATTTTATGCTCATTTTCACAATCCTTGCGCCTGTTAAAGCACGCGAGGGAGTGCGACCTGCCTCTCTCGGTGCTCTCCTCTCACGGAATCCCCTCGCTTCTTGTGCGCTACCGCCACAGATACGGCATCGCGTTCGGCGTCCTTCTCTCGCTCGCGCTCATCTTCCTCTCGGGAAGCGTGGTATGGGACATTCGCATCGACGGCGAGGATAGACTTTCAGAGAATGAGGTGCTCTCTGCCCTTGAGGAGTGCGGACTCTCGCTCGGCACGCCCCGTCGCTCGATAGATATAGACGCGCTTGAGAACAGAGTGCTGATACTCTCCGACGAGATATCCTGGATAAGCGTGAATATCATAGGCACTGTCGCGGAGGTGGAGATACGCGAGGTGCAGCTTCCCGACGAACAGTACGGCAGTGAGTTCTTAGCGTCAAACATCGTCGCATCGAAGGACGGAAAAATAGTCGGATTTGAGAATATCAAAGGAAATATCGCGGTAGAGATAGGCGAGACGGTCAGAAAAGGACAGCTCTTGATAGGCGGAATATACGGCGACGAGGAGAACGGATTTCGCTATACCGCCTCAGAGGGCAGAGTTCTTGCCGAGGTCGAGCGTGAGCTTCTTATAGAAATTCCGCGCTCCGAGGAGCAGAAGATATACACAGGACAGCAAAAATACGAAAAATCCTTAATTTTTTTCAAAAAAAGAATAAAATTTTTCGCAAACTATAGAAATTTACCTGCAAGTTGTGATAAAATAGATATAGAAGAATTTTTTCCTGCTCCGAACGGCAAGGAGATACCTATCGGCATATATACCTCGCGCTACGCCGAGTATAGATACGAGACAGTCGAGCGCACAGACGACGAGCTTCTTTCACTTGGATACTCACGGCTCGATACGCTTCTTCGCTCAGAGCTTGCAAACTCCGAACTTCTGTCAAAGGATATAGAGACCGAGATAAGAGAGGACGCACTCGTGCTAAGATGCAAGGTCAGATGCATCGAGGATATCGCAAGCGAGCAGGAAATAAAAATAGACGGGCTTCCGTAAAGCAGGAAGGAATATCTTATGGAACAAAAAAGCGTAAAAATAGAAAGCTCCGAGCTGACAGCGAGACTTTTCGGCAGCTTTGACATCAACACGAGAATGATAGAAAAGGCATTCTCCGTCAGCATCTCCAACAGAAGCGGAGAAGAGGGCGACGCCGTGTCGGTCAAGGGTGAGAATGCCGAGAGCGTCGATATGGCGGCATC
Source organism: uncultured Clostridia bacterium (assembly GCA_937893945.1). Lineage (GTDB taxonomy): Bacteria > Bacillota > Clostridia > Oscillospirales > CAG-272 > HGM12713. Next base: position 2,621 of record CALCTA010000001.1, read on the forward strand.
GGCTATAGAATATCTCAAAAAGCTCGCGCGCTCAAACGAAACGCTTACCGAGCAGCAGGTAGGCTACGTTATCTCTATGGTGCGCGACGGAAAGCGGCAGGAGCTTGAGGACCTTGACGGCGACTGCATCTGCATCACCACACGAGGAAAACCGATAAAAGCAAAGACGGTCGGTCAGAAGCGATATATCGAGGCTATCTCGAAGAACACTGTCGTTTTCGGCATAGGCCCTGCGGGAACGGGTAAGACCTTCCTTGCCGTCGCTATGGCAGTCCGCGCGCTCCGTCAGAAGCAGGTCAACAGAATAATACTCACCCGCCCCGCGATAGAGGCAGGCGAGAAGCTCGGTTTTCTCCCCGGCGACCTGCAAAGCAAGATAGACCCCTATCTCCGTCCGCTTTACGACGCTATGTTCGAGATGATGGGCGCTGAAAACTATCAGCGACTGCTTGAAAAGGGAGTTATAGAGATAGCACCCCTCGCATATATGCGCGGAAGAACGCTTGACGATAGCTTTATAATTCTCGACGAGGCGCAGAACGCAACTCCCGAGCAGATGAAGATGTTCTTAACTCGACTTGGATTTAACTCTAAAGCCGTCGTTACGGGCGACCTCACGCAGACCGACCTGCCGAGCGGTACAAAGAGCGGTCTTGCGACTGCAGTGCGCATCCTCGACGGCGTTGAGGATATCAAGATACACGAGTTCTCGGACCGCGACGTAGTGCGCCACAAGCTCGTTCAGCGCATAATACTCGCATACGAGGCATACGAGAGAAAGCAGGCACACGAGGAACGCGACAGAAAGTCCTCGACAAACCGCCAAAGACCTAAAGGAGACAAAAAATGAAAGCTAAAAGAATGATATATTTCAACAACGGACAGGAGTCCTTCCCCATCACCTATTCAATGAAGATGCTCGTCAGACGCGCGGTCGTAGCCTCGCTTGATTACGAGGGCTACGGTGCGGACACCGAGGTGTCGGTAACATTTACCGACAACGAGGGCATCAGAGCGGTAAACTCTCAGTTTCGTGGAATAGACGCGCCCACCGACGTGCTCTCCTTTCCGCTGACCGAGTACGAAAGCGCAAGCTTTCCCGTGGCGGACGAGCCCGAGAGCAGCCTTGGCGACATCGTTATCTCGCTTGAGAGAGCCGACGAGCAGGCAGCTGAATTCGGACACAGCTTTGAGCGAGAGATAGCCTTTCTCACAGTTCACTCGATGCTCCATCTTCTCGGCTACGACCACGTAAACAGCGAGGAAGAGGACGCCGAAATGCGCCGCCGCCAGCGTGAGATCCTCGAATCCATGGGACTTGGAGTAAAGTAATTCATAAGCTTAAGCTATGGAGAGAAAGCAGCTTACAAATACCGCGCGAATGCTCAGAAAGTGCCTAACGCGGCAAGAAAAGCATTTATGGTATGATTTTTTGCAAACCTATCCAATAAAAATATATAAGCAGAGGATCATAGGAAACTACATTGTTGACTTTTACTGTCATCGTGCCAAGCTTGTAATCGAACTTGATGGTTCTCAGCATTATACGAACAAAGGAAAGGAATACGATCAAGCGCGTACCGATGAACTTAATGCGCACGGATTGACCGTTATTCGATTTTCAAACAAAGATATAGACGATAGATTTGAGCAAGTGTGCTATATTATTGATGAAACCATAAAAACGAGGATAAATAACTCTTGTGAACTCGAAGAAGCATAATTTTTCGAAGATAATATTATTGTGAAACAAGAACAGTTCTTACAAAAGGCTCTCCTTTCAGGAGAGCTGGACGCGTATGCGGACTGAGAGGTCTTAGGTTGTTTTATTTCTCTCCCTCTCCGTCGGCATTCGCCGCCACCTCTCCCTGAGGGCGAGGCTTTATGTAACTTGCAGATAAAAATCAATCTAAAAATTTTGTTTCAGTTATCATTCAGCGCAAATCATTCCAACAAAGGCTCTCCTTTCAGGAGAGCTGGACGCGTATGCGGACTGAGAGGTCAAATATATACATAAAAAATAAAGGACATAAAAACATGAAAAGAACTGCATTTATAGCTATAGTAGGCAGACCTAACGTGGGAAAATCCACGCTTCTTAACGCTATTCTCGGCGAGAAGGTCGCTATCGTTTCAAGCAAGCCCCAGACTACGAGAAATCGTATCACGGGTATATACACTAAAGACGAGGATCAATTCGTATTCCTTGACACCCCCGGCATACACTCCCCCAAGAACAGCCTCGGCGAGTTTATGGTAAAGACGGCAGACACCTCGATGAGAGACGCCGACGCGGTGGTGCTTGTAGTGGATACAGGCAAGGATATCACCTCTGTTGAGGAGAACGTCATCTCCTACCTCAAGAAGAGCGGCATCCCCGCTATCCTCGCCCTCAACAAGATAGATATGTACGACCGCGAGGTGCTTGCGGCAACAATAAGCAAATACGCCGAGAAGCACGACTTTGTCGCTTTCGTTCCGATAGCCGCAAAGAAGGGCAAGAACGTTCCTGAGCTGATGGACGAATGCTCCAAGTTTCTTAGCCAGTCCGATTGGTTCTTCCCTGAGGATATGATAACCGACCAGCCCGAGCGACAGATAGCCGCCGAGATAATCCGCGAGAAGATACTCCGCACGCTCAACAAGGAGATCCCCCACGGAACTGCGGTAGTCATAGAGGAATTCAAGGACGAGGACACGCTCATCCGCATCCGCGCCGAGATATTCTGCGAAAAGGCTTCTCACAAGGGTATAATCGTTGGCAAGAACGGCGCGTCCCTCAAGCTCATCGGCACTTACGCCCGAGAGGACCTTGAAAAGCTCTTTGGCACGAAGGTATATCTCAACCTTTGGGTAAAGGTAAAGGAAAATTGGCGCGAGAGCGCAAGAACTGTAAGCAACTTCGGCTACAGAGAGGATAACTGATAAACTAAGCAAGAGGTATTTATGAAGAAGGCGTGCGACGGACTCGTGCTGCGCGTTACCGACAGCGGCGAGAACGACAGAACACTCACCTTTCTCACTGCAGAGGAAGGAAAGCTGCATATAATCGCAAAGGGCGCGCGGAGCGTAAGAAGCCGCAACGCCCCTCTTTGCCGTATCCTTTCCTACTCAAACCTTGAGCTTCATAAAAAGAACGACCTCTATTGGCTGATGGGCGGCTCGCTCAACAACGCATTCTTCGGCATAAACCAAGACCTTGAAGCATTCGCTCTCGCGTCCTATATCGCGGAGATAGCAGACGAGATAAGCGGCGAGAGCTTCCCTGCCCACGAGGTGCTTCAGATGACTCTCAACACGCTCTACGCGATTGAGACAGGTCTCAAGCCGCTCTGGCAGATAAAGGCCACCTACGAGCTTTTCGCGGCTAATGTCTCAGGCTTTATGCCCGACCTTAGCGCCTGCCGCGACTGCGGCAATGAGACCTTCGAGGGAGAGCTTTGGCTTGACGTTATGAACGGAGCTATAGTATGCGCCGACTGCCTATCAAAGAAAAACGGCTCTCTGCCCGTGCCCGAGACCGACAGATTTGAAACGAGAAACATCCTGCTCCCGCTTGACGCATCAGCCCTTGCGGCTATGCGATATATCGCTGCCGCTCCACCTAAGCGCATCTTCGCCTACGGGCTCAGCTCCAAGGAGAGCGCGGACTATCTCTGCCGCGCCGCCGAGACCTATCTGCTAAACCATCTTGAGCGCGGATTTGATACTCTCACCTTCTATCATACGGTAACGAAATAACTCTACGGAGAAAAAAATGAACATATCTCAAAAAACTCTTACTACTCTTGAATTTGATAAAATACGCGAGATGCTTGCCGCCCTCTGTCCCACCGAGGGAGCGGCAATGATGGCTCGCGCGCTTTATCCCGACGACCGAGGCGAGATAGTAGCGCGCAGACAAAGGCGCACCACAGACGCAAGACGCCTCGTGGATGCCAAGGGCGTTGCTCCCTTCGGTACGGTTCGCGATATGGGCGACATCTGCGAGCGAGCGCTCAAGGGCGCGGTGCTTACTCCCCGTGAGCTTCTCGACGCGGCGGCGCTATTGCGCTCCGCGAGAAATCTTCTCGACTACAAGCGCGCAAATCACCTCTTTGACACCTCTCTTGACGAGATATTCGAGCGGCTTCTGCCCAACCACACGCTTGAGGACAGAATTTTCCGCGCGATAATCTCCGAGGATATGATAGCCGACGAGGCAAGCCCTACTCTTGCCGACATCCGCAGAAAGATACGCGCGTCGAATTCTAAAATAAAGGAGGCGCTCTCAAAATATCTCAGCGGCTCTTATTCAAAATACCTTCAGGAAAATATCGTAACTCAGCGTAACGGCAGATACGTCGTTCCCGTAAAGGCTGAGCATAGAAACGACGTCAAGGGACTTATCCACGACACCTCGTCCTCGGGCGCAACGGTCTTCGTAGAGCCTATGGCGGTGGTGGATGCCAACAACGAGCTGAGAATGCTTGAATCCAAGGAAGCGCACGAGATCGAGCGCATACTTGCCGAGTTCTCATCGGATATAGCCACCGTTTCTCCCTCGCTCAATCTCAATTACCGCAATATCACCGAGCTTGCCTTCGCATTCGGATGCGCTATGCTCTCCGAGAAGATGGACGCCCGTCCGCCACGCATCGTTGACGAGCGCCGCTGTAATCTCATACGCGCAAGGCACCCCCTCATAGATAAAAGCACCGTCGTGCCGATCACCGTCTCACTTGGCGGCGATTACGACACGCTGGTAATCACGGGTCCAAACACGGGCGGTAAGACGGTTACGCTCAAAACACTCGGACTTTTCGCTATTATGGCGCAGTCGGGCTTGCATCTTCCTCTTGACGAGGGAAGCTCGATATGCCTTTTTGAAAAAATACTCGTTGATCTCGGAGACGAGCAGAGTATTGAGCAGTCGCTCTCTACCTTCTCGTCGCATATGGTTACCATCGTCTCGATAGTAAACGAAAGAAACTCTCGCTCGCTCGTTCTCTTTGATGAGCTTGGAGCAGGTACTGACCCCGTTGAGGGCGCGGCTCTCGCGGTGTCTGTCATCGAGGATATGCGAAGCGCGGGCGCGCTTTGCGCGGTTACTACCCACTACGCAGAGCTTAAGACCTACGCGATGGACACCGAGGGCGTGCAGAACGCGTCCTGCGAGTTCGACGTTGAGACCCTTCGCCCCACCTATAAGCTGATAGTCGGCGCTCCCGGAAAATCCAACGCCTTTGCTATCTCCAAAAAGCTCGGCCTACCCGATCACATAGTTGAGCGCGCCGACGGATACGTCGCAAGCGAAAACAGACAGATGGAAAGAATTCTCGGCGAGCTTGAGAGTGCAAGACAGGCGGCAGAGCGCGACCGCGAGGAAGCCGCAAGAATGCGCCGTGAGTACGAGGAATTCAGAAGAGACGCCGAGAAAACCCTCAAGGAAAAGATCGCGGCATCCGAGAAGGAGCTTGAGAGGGCTCGCTCCAAGGCTCAGAATATGGTCGAGAGCGCAAAGCGTTCTGCCGACTTTATTATGGAAGAAATGGACAAGGTGCGCCGCGCGAAAGACAGCGAAAGGCTCGGCGAGGAGCTTGACAAAGCACGCCGTGAGCTTCGTGAGCATATGCGCGTCCACTCGGACGACTACGATCCCGTAGAGATCCGCAAGGACGAGAAATACGTTCTTCCCCGACCTCTGCGCAAGGGCGACGAGGTCATTATCGTCAGCCTTTCTAAGAAAGCTGTCGTGCTTGAAGAGCCCGACAGATCGGGTAAAGTGAGCGTTCAGGCGGGAATAATCAAGACCAAGGCGGCGCTCGATGACCTGCAGCTCGTTGAAAACGACACGAAGTTCATCTCAGGCGGCAAAAAGAAGGCGGCAAGCTCGTATAAAATGACAGTCAGCCGTGATTTCCGCGACGAGATCGACCTGCGCGGTATGACGGGAGACGAGGCGTGGAACGCCGTCGATAAGTATTTTGACGAGGCTCAGATCGCAGGCTTCCACACCCTGCGCCTTATTCACGGAAAAGGCACGGGCGCTCTCAAAAAGTCGCTTTGGGAAGCGCTCCGCAAGGATAAGCGCGTCGCCACATTCCGTATCGGACAGTTTGGCGAGGGCGACGGCGGCGTTACGGTCGTTGAAATAAAATAAAAGCAAAGCAAAAAGCCTTCCTTGGTTTTATAAGGAAGGCTTTTTAGATTTCTATTCATTTTTGTTATCATCAAACATCAGACATGCCTGAACGTACTTTGCGGTGCGATTCACCTCTCGCATTTCAAGGATCATCTCCGCGAGCAATTCTTTTTCTGAAAGCTCCATTAGTTCTTGCTTCTCACGCTCGCGCCGCTCTTGCTTCGTCTTATATAATTTATACACTTCCATAAGCTTGTCTCCTTAAAA
>CALCTA010000002.1 GCA_937893945.1 uncultured Clostridia bacterium
TGGTTCTCGCTTTATAATTTGGTGTTATCTATTTGTTGTAGGAGCGTTCTTTGAACGCCCGCGGACCGCCGAGGACGTCGGTCCCTACAAATTTAATTATTACCTTTATATTAGCGTATAGTCAAGAATATTTTTCTGCCATTTTTTCTCTGTTTTCTAACCTTTTTTACGTTGTTTCCCGTATATAAAAAAATTTGTCGTATATATATAAATATTTGAAAGAAATCTGTTGCAAAACCGATCAAAATGTGGTATAATTATATCAGTATTATTAACGTGGTGGAGTGTTTGATTTTTCAGCCTTTTCGGCATCTTTTTTGCACTGAAAAACACTCTCCTGACGCTTTTATTTGCAATGATTCTTACGGCGCAAGCCGCGAAAGGAGAATTTAATGTCTTATCTTGACGAGATCTCGGATATATGGGAGCAGGTCAAAGAGGAGCTCTCAAAAAAATATTCCCCATCTATGATGGATCTTTGGTTCAATCCCCTTACGGTCCACTCATACGAAAATAACGTGATCATTCTCGCCACCAACTCAGAATTCAAATACGGAAAGATAAAAGAAAAATATCTCTCTGAGATAAAGGACGCCTTTGGCAGCTTCTTCGGCTTTGAGCAGGACGTTGAAATAATTTTTACAGGCGAGCCTACAAGCCCTGAGAAGATACAGAAGCAGCTCGGTATCGGTGAATACAGCTACCTCAGAAACAAAGACGCCGCAGTTCCCGAAAAGACAGATGAGCCTAAAGCAACACCCGAGACTGATGCTCCCACGGCTCACGCAGGCGTTCTGCCGATAGATTACAGCTTCCAATACACCTTTGACAACTTCATCGTAGGAAGCTCAAACAAGTTCGCACACGCGGCTTGTACGGCGGTAGCGTCAAAGCCCGCTACAGACTACAATCCGCTCTTTATCTACGGCCCGTCGGGACTTGGAAAAACTCACCTTATGAGCGCTATAGTAAACGAGATAAAGCGCAAAAATCCCGCCGCTAAGGTAGTATATATCAAGGGCGACGATTTCACCAATCAGATGATCGAGGCGCTCTCAAAGCAGGAGATGTACAAGTTCCACGAGAAGTACCGCAGCTGTGATATCCTTCTGATCGACGACATACAGTTTATCGCGGGCAAGACCTCGACACAAGAGGAATTTTTCCACACCTTCAACACTCTCTACGAGGAGCACAAGCAGATAGTTCTCTCGTCCGACCGTCCGCCAAAGGACATTCAGACGCTTGAGGACAGACTTAAGACGAGATTTGAATGGGGACTTATCGCGGATATCCAGCCGCCTGATCTTGAGCTGAGAATAGCTATCATCAAGAAAAAGGCAGAGCAGGTGTCTATCACGCTCTCTGACGAGGTGCTTACCTTCCTTGCCGAAAATCTTCGCTCCAACATCCGTCAGATAGAGGGTACTATCAAGAAGCTCAGCGCTATCGTATTCCTCTCGGGAAGGACGATAACAATGGAGATCGCCGCATCCTGCTTGCAGGAGATCACGGGCGGCGTAGTTCCCGTTCAGGTCGTTGTGGATAAAATATTCTCAGCGATACACAACCGCTACGGAATTGAGAAAAAGGAGCTGCTCAGCTCCAAGCGCACAAAGGACGTAGCACACGCAAGACACGTATGCATCTATCTTATCCGCGAGATAACCGAAATGTCCTATCCGAGCATAGGAAAGATGTTCAACCGCGACCACTCGACCATCCTCGCGTCCTGCGAGCTTGTAGGAAAGAAGATAAACAACGACCCTGTTCTCTCTGTTGACGTCGCGGAGATGACAAAAGAGGTAAACGGCTGAAAATAGGGCTTTAAACATACTTTCAAACAAGTTTTCCCACGACATTTCAACAGCTCCTGTGGAAAGTCTTAACGACGCTCGGATCTTCAACAAGAGCTATTTAAAAACTACTCAAAAAGTCAGTATTCAAGAGCCCTCGAGGCTGTTGAGATAAAGCTGACAGGGTGTTGAAAAGGGCTTTTGAAAAATGAGACTGTTTGATACTTTTCCCGTGTTCTGAACGACATACTGACACGGTATGACACTTTTTCAGTCGCCCGAGTTTTCCACAGCCTCGCCAAAAAACGACTTTTTTATAAATCTCACAAAAAGATCTCTTTTGAGATAGACAAAAATCAGATCGCTTGTTGAAAACCCCTAAGTATTCCACAGGAAACGGGGCAACCATTCAACAGAAATCAAGAAATTTTCAACCTCGATCCTGCTTGATTTTAAAGGCTCTCGGGACTTTTCCACAGTTTCCAAAGCCCCTAATAATACTATTACTACTAAAATTATTTATTAATTATTTTATTTATTTGTTTTTTAAAGGAGAACGCCATGAAGATAATATTCAATCGCACGACAGTGAGCGCAGCAGTAGCTCCCCTTATGTATGCAGTTTCAGGAAAATCCACTCTCTCAGCGGCAGACGGAATTCTTATAGAGGCAAAGATACCCGACACCTGCGTACTCACGACCTTTGATCTTGAAAAGGGTGTGAGGATATGCGTTGAAGCAAAGGTCATTGAGGAAGGCTCCTTTATTATAAACGCGCAGAAGTTCAATCAGACGCTTCGCGTTATGGACGGAGAGGAGATCACTCTCACAGTAGACGAGAAGCTTGTCGCTTCTATAGTCAGCGGAAAGTCCTCTCACAAGATGATAGCTCTTCCCGCGTCCGACTTCCCCGCTATCCCCGATCTCGTAAGCGACAGAAGCTTTATAATCTCGCAGAGCGTAGTTAAGAAGATGCTTTCTCAGGTAGCGTTTGCTATGGGCAATAACGATCAGAGACAGGTACTCAACGGTACGTTCGTAAAGATAGACGACGATTCTATCACTATGGTAGCCTGCGACAGCTTCAAGCTCGCTAAGTGCAGAAGACGCACCGAGCTTGCAAACAAGAACACCAACGGTAACGCTCATCTTGATTACGCGTTCATAGTTCCCTCAAAGACGGTAGCTGATCTTCAGAGACTTCTTGAGGATGACGACGAGGCGCTGACACAGATATACGTTACGAGAAAGCATATAGTTTTCGTAATAGGCGAGATAACCTTCTTCTCGCGCCTTATTGACGGTCAGTATATCGACTATAACAGAATAATAGTTACAAACCATCCCATAAATACGGTAGCATATAAGGACGCGCTCCTCTCCTCTCTTGAGAGAGCCGCGCTCATTACCGAGGAAAAGATAGCAGGCAGCGTCAGAGCGCACGTAAAGCTCGACTTCTCTGAGGATGTGCTTCGCATCTCTGCTATATCGGCTGCGGGAAGCACATACGACGAGGTATCTATCGACCATACGGGCGACGATCTCGTTATCGCCTTTAACAACAGATTCCTTATCGACGGAGTTCGCGCTTGCGACGCTGAGAGAGTAAGAATGACTATGAGCTCACCTCTCGGAAGCATGAACATCACCCCCGAGGATAACGATTACGAGCAGAACGGCGCTGAAGAGCTGTTTATGCTCCTTCCCGTAAGGACCAAGGACCTTTAATTTATGTACTGTAAAAGAATATCGGTTGAGAGCTTTCGCAATATAGAGAGCTGCGAGGTCGAATTCTCACCCGGCGTGAATATTCTTTACGGAGATAACGCTCAAGGAAAGACCAATCTTATAGAAGCGATATTCTACGCCTCGGTGTGCAGAAGCTTCAGAGCCTCAGGTGTAGGCGAGATGATACGCTTCGGCAGCAAAAAGGCGCAGATATCTATTGATTACCGCGATTCTCACAGAGATAACAATATAAAGATACAGTTGCTCGGCGATAACAAAAAGATAGCCGAGAAGAACCACCTGAGAGCTGAGAGGATGTCGGATATAATCGGCTCGTTCCGCGCGGTGCTGTTCTGCCCCGAGCATCTCTCGCTTATCAAGGACGGCCCGTCAGAGCGCAGAAGCTATCTCGATATCGCTATCAGCAGAATATCTCAGAAATATATCCGCTCGCTTCAGAGGTATTCCTATTTTTTAAAGCAGAGAAATTCGCTTATCAAGAGCGCGTATAACGACAGAGGCAGCTTTGACGCCACGGTAGATCTGTGGAGCGAGAAGCTCGCAGAGGAAGCGGCGTATATTTCGGGTGAGAGATATAAGTTTATACTCCGTATCTCCCCTTTCGTCAATGAGTTTTTAAATAAAATGACGGGGCAGCGGGAAAGCACCGAGCTTATCTATCGCGGCTCAGCGGGACTTGACGGAGAGCAGTATCTCGACGCCACCTTGGTAAAAGAAAAGTATCTAAAGCTATTTTCATCCTCTCACGACCGAGAAATCAGCGCAGGAGCGACTTTGTGGGGAATACACAAGGATGATATAGAAATAAAGCTAAACGGCAAAAACGCTCGAATTTTCGCCTCTCAAGGTCAACAGCGCTCGCTTGCTCTGGCTCTGAAGCTCGCGGAGGGTGAAATTTGCCGCGAGGAGTTCGGAGATTATCCTGTTTTTCTATTTGACGACGTTTTTTCTGAGTTAGATGACACCAGACGCGACTCACTGGTACTGTATGGCACTGATAAACAGGTTATAATAAGCACGTGTGAGGTGGAGGCGCTCAAAAAAATAAAAGCGCAGAGACAGATACGGGTAGAGAACGGAAAATATACTGTTACCGCTCTGGATGCGGACGGAGCGGAGAAAAGTGAAGAATAATTATGTTTTTACACGTAGGAAATAACAAAAATATAAGGCTGAGAAGCGTGGTCGGTATATTTGATATGGACAACGCCACTCTCTCGGCTGTGAGCAGAAGATTTCTCTCCGGAAAGCAGAAGCAGGGCCTTGTTGAGTCTGCTGTCGAGGAGATACCTAAATCCTTCATACTCTACAAGGATGGCGAGGAGTATAAGATATGCTTCTCACAGCTCTCTACTTCGGCTCTTAAAGGACGAATGAGAGAAAATCTATAAGGCTTTTAAAAATTATTATCAACTCCAAGGAAGAGGTTAAAAGTAATGGAAAACAACACTCATCAGGTCTATGATGAAAATCAGATACAGGTTCTTGAGGGACTTGAAGCAGTCCGTAAAAGACCCGGTATGTATATCGGTACTACCTCGATAAGAGGACTTCACCATCTCGTTTATGAGATAGTTGATAACTCTATCGACGAGGCTCTCGCGGGATATTGCGATAAGATAACCGTAACTATCAACAAGGGCAACAGCATCACCGTTGAGGATAACGGTAGAGGTATCCCCGCGGCTATCCACCCAAAGCAAGGTATCCCTACGCCTGAGGTGGTATATACCATTCTCCACGCGGGCGGAAAATTCGGCGGCGGCGGATATAAGATAGCGGGCGGTCTGCACGGTGTTGGCGCGTCGGTCGTAAACGCGCTCTCTGAATGGGTAGAGCTTGACAACTGCTACGAGGGAAGAAGATATACAGAGAGATTTGAGCAGGGTAAGGTGGTCCGTCCCTTTAATGACGAGGGAGAGTATCCCGAGCGTCCCCACGGCGTGCGCGTTACCTTCAAGCCCGACGCTACTATCTTTGAGGAGACGGTATTTGAGTACGAGATACTCGCAAACCGTATGCGCGAGCAGGCGTTCCTTAACGGTGGTATCAGAATAGTTCTTCGCGACGAAAGACCTGAGGACCCTGAGGAATACATCGAGAATGAATTTCACTTTGAGGGCGGTATCCGCAGCTTCGTAAGCTATCTCAACGAGCAGAAGGTATGCGAGCTTGTACACCCCGAGGTCATCTATATGAAGGGCGAGAAGGGCTCGAGCGTGGCTGAGGTCGCTATTCAGTATAACGACAGCTACAACGAGACCGTTATGACCTTCGCAAACAATATGAATACCATTGAGGGCGGTATGCACGAGACAGGCTTTAAGTCGGGTCTTACAAAGGTGCTTAACGATTACGCCCGCAAGGCAGGAATACTCAAGGACAGCGACAAAAATCTCTCGGGCGAGGACGTTCGAGAGGGTATATGCGCGATAGTCAGCGTAAAGCTTGAGAATGCGCAGTTCGAGTCGCAGACTAAGGCTAAGCTCGGTAACTCCGAGATAAGAACTCTCGTTGAGAACACGATAGTCGCAAAGCTCGGTGAGTATTTTGAGGAAAACCCCGGCGTCGCGAGAGCTATTCTCGATAAGGCGCTCGCCGCGTCGAGAGCGAGAGAGGCGGCAAGAAAGGCAAGAGAGCTTACTCGCCGCAAGGGATTGCTTGAGGGCTCTACTCTCCCCGGAAAGCTTGCTGACTGCCAGGAAAGACGCGCTGAGCTTACAGAGCTTTATCTCGTAGAGGGAGACTCCGCGGGTGGCTCTGCTAAGATGGGAAGAAACTCCAAGTTCCAGGCTATCCTTCCGCTTCGCGGTAAGGTTCTCAACGTTGAGAAGAACAGACTTGACCGAGTTTATTCCAACCCCTCGCTCATCCCGATAATCCAGGCGCTCGGCTGCGGCATTGGTGAGGATTTTGATATTGAGAAGCTCAGATACGGCAAGATAGTCATTATGGCGGATGCCGACGTCGACGGCTCGCATATCAGAATACTTCTTCTGACATTCTTCTTCAGACATATGCGCCAGCTTATAGACGAAGGACACGTGTTCCTCGCTCAGCCTCCGCTCTACAGAGTTCATAAGAGAAGCGGCAAGGGCCCTGAGAGATACGCTTTCTCGGATGCCGAGAGAGACGCTATAATCAAGGAGATGGGCGGCAACGTCGAGGCTGACAGATATAAGGGTCTTGGCGAGATGGACGCTGAGCAGCTCTGGGAGACCACTATGGACCCCGAGAGAAGAACTCTGCTCAAGGTTACTGTTGAGGACGCTATGGCGTGCGACGCAATGTTCTCTCTCCTTATGGGAGATAAGGTCGAGCCCAGACGTGAATTCATCGAGAAGAACGCTAAATTCGCGGAAAATCTCGATATATAACGCAAAGCGAAAGACAAAAACGCTTGTGCCGAAAATTGATATTTTATCTGCATATATATTCAAACTCACTGCTAAGTTTTCCACAACTTGTGGAAAAGTGTGTTGATAACTAACAGCAGAACTCAGAAAAAAGTAGGATATTAGCGATTTTTGTCGACTGTTTAGTGGAATAAAGCGTAAAAACCGTGTGCGAAATATTTTTTCACCCGATTGATGAAAAATACAAAAATAAAAGTAACATTACGTAACAAAGGATAGCAGAGATTTTTTGTAGATCCCGAAAATTGTCTTGACAATTTTCGCTTTTGGATGAATTCGATACGCTCCTTCATCCAAAAGTTCGACTCGCGATGCTCGCTCAGGATGACTTCTCTTAATTTAGTAAAAATGATTATTTAATCATATTTTAAAAAGTCATCCTGAGCGTAGTACTGAGATATTATTTCCGTAGGAAGATCATTCTTAAACCAGTACGGAGTCGAACTATTTTTGACGGGTTAGTCAAAAATAGCGAAGGAGTGGCTTGCCCACGACTGAGGGATCTCGCTTATAACGTTAGGATAATTATTATACAAACCAATCACTAATTCACCACGAAAGGAAAACAAAGTGGAAAACGAGAACATAGAATTCAAAGACCAAAAAATAGTTGACGTTGAGATGGAGAAGGAGGTCAAAAAATCCTTCATCGAATACTCTATGTCTGTAATCGCTGCCCGTGCGCTTCCCGACGTTTGCGACGGTATGAAGCCCGGTCAGAGAAGAATAATGTACGCTATGTACGAGGACAATCTGACCTACGACAGACCCTTCTGTAAGTCTGCGACCACGGTCGGTAACGTTCTCGGCCGTTACCATCCTCACGGAGACTCGGCTGTTTACGGAACTATGGTGCGTATGGCGCAGGATTTCTCCTACCGTTATCCGCTCGTAGAAGGACACGGAAACTTCGGCTCTGTTGACGGCGACGGCGCGGCTGCTTACCGTTACACAGAGGCGAGAATGGCGAAGATAGCTAACGAGCTTATGGCGGATCTTGAGAAAGAGGTCGTTGACTTCGTTCCCAACTTCGATAACCGCCGCCGTGAGCCTAAGGTGCTTCCCTCGCGCTTCCCGAACCTGCTCGTAAACGGCGCTATGGGTATCGCCGTAGGTATGGCGACCTACATTCCCCCTCACAATCTCGGTGAGGTGATCGACGCCACTATCTACCGTATGGACAACCCCGAATCTACCGTACCCGAGCTTATGGAATACCTCAAGGGTCCCGATTTTCCGACATACGCGACTATCTACGGCACGAGCGGTATCCTTCAGGCTTACACCACTGGTAAGGGACGCATAATGGTGCGCGCCAAGGCAAACATCGAAGAGGACAAGCACAGGATCATAGTTACCGAGATACCCTACGGAGTTAACAAGAGTATGCTCTGCGAGGCTATTGCGGGGCTTGTTAAGGATAAGAGAATTGAGGGTATCACCGAGCTTCGCGACGAGTCGGGCAGAGACGGTATGCGTATCGTTATCGAGTACAAGCGCGACGCCAACGGTCAGGTAATACTCAATCAGCTCTACAAGTACTCTCAGCTCGAGGACACCTGCGCTGTAAATATGCTCGCGCTTGTAAACAACGAGCCTAAGATACTCTCGCTCCCCGAGATACTCGACCTCTATATCGCTCATCAGAAGTCGGTCATCTACCGCCGCACTCAGTTCGAGCTTGAAAAGGCAAAGGCGAGAGCGCATATCGTTGAGGGCTATCACATAGCTATCGACAATATCGACAGAATAGTCGAGATAATGAAGACATCCAAGTCGATACCCGAGGCTAAGGAACGCCTTATGGCTGAGTTCTTTACCGTAAGCTTCAGCGACGGATTTGAGAGCGAGCTTGGAAATATCAGACAGCTGACTGACGTTCAGGCTCAGGCGATAGTCGATATGACTCTCGGTAAGCTCACGGGTATGGAAAGAAACAAGATAGAGGAAGAGCTTGCAAGACTTCACGCTACTATCATCGAGCTTGAGGGAATTCTTGCCGATCCCGCAAAGATCGTTCAGATAATCAAGGACGAGATGAGCGAGATCAAGCGCAAGTTCTCTGACGAGCGCCGTACTGAGATACTCCCCGCTACCGACGACATCGAGCTTGAGGATCTTATTGAGAAGCACGAGTGCGTTATCACGCTTACTAAGGCAGGATACATCAAGCGCTTGCCTGCTGATACCTATACCGCTCAGCACCGCGGCGGCAAGGGCATTATCGGTATGACTACCAAGGAGGACGACTACATCGATACCGTAGCCGCAGTCCACAGCCATTCCTACCTCTTGCTCTTTACAAGCTTCGGTAAGGTGCATATGCGCAAGGCTTATCAGATACCCGAGGCATCGAGGACCGCTAAGGGAACTAATATCGTAAACGTTATAGATATGCAGCCGGGCGAGAAGATAACCTCGCTTATCAGCCTTGAGGAATTCTCGGACAGCGAATATCTGACGATGGTAACAAAGAACGGCGTTATCAAGCGTACGCTGCTTTCAGAGTACGAGTATCACCGCAAGGGCGGTAAGATAGCGCTCAATCTCGACGAGGGCGACGAGCTTTCCTTCGTTCTCCATACACGCGGCGAGTATGATATAATCATCGCGACCGCAAACGGATGCGCTGTAAGATTTACCGAGGCTAACGTTCGTCCTATGGGAAGAACAGCGCGCGGCGTTAAGGGTATTACGCTCCGCGGCGACGATCGCGTTACGGGCTTGGCTATAGTTACCGAGGGCGAGAGCCTTATTACCATTACCGAGAACGGCTACGGTAAGCGTACACCCTTCTCTGACTTCAGAGAGATGAAGAACCGCGGCGGTGTTGGCGTTCAGTGCCACAATATCTCGGAAAAGACAGGTAAGCTCTGCGGTATCGCAAGCGTCTGCGAGGACGATGACATCATGATGATCACCAATACCGGTACGATGATACGTACACCCGTTTCGGGCGTTCCTACCTACTCCAGAACCGCAGGCGGCGTTATTATGATGCGCCTTGGCGACGAGCAGAAGATCGTTAACTTCACGAAGGCTAAAAAGGCAGAGGAAGTAAGCGACGAGGAGCAGACAGATAATGCAAACGAGGCAGTAGAGACCGCGCCTCAGAGTGAAGAATGATAAATAAATAAACAAAGAACTCCCACGAGCTAAAAAACGGCTTGTGGGAGTTTTTTGTGGATAAAGTTAAATAGTGGATAAACAACGGTAGGGATACCTATTCCCTACAGACGATGATTTATGGTAACAATTAAACCCGTAGGGGCGAACTGCGTTCGCCCGCGGACGACCG
>CALCTA010000003.1 GCA_937893945.1 uncultured Clostridia bacterium
GAAACCTTTATCTTACGGAGCATCTGACGAACGATAACCTCGATATGCTTATCGTTGATATCAACACCCTGTAAACGGTAAACCTTCTGTACTTCGTTGATAATATAGTTCTGTACTTCCATTGTACCGAGAATGTTGAGAATGTCAGCAGGATAAATATTACCTTCGGTAAGTCTTGTACCCTTGGGAATCTCCTGTCCTTCATCTACACGAATCTTGAAGTTGTAGGGAATCATATAGTTCTCAGACTCACCTGTCTCATCGTTTGTAACAATAATATTACGTGTAGTCTTGACTTCTTCGATATGAACCTTACCTGTGATTCTTGAAAGGATAGCCGCACCCTTAGGACGTCTGCTTTCAAAAAGTTCCTCAACACGGGGAAGACCCTGTGTGATATCTTCTGCGGAAGCGATACCACCGGTATGGAAGGTTCTCATTGTAAGCTGTGTACCGGGCTCACCGATAGACTGAGCCGCGATGATACCAACAGCCTCACCGACCTTAACGGGATTGCCGGAAGCCAAGTCAGCACCGTAGCAATGTGCGCAGATACCTCTCTTAGCGTGGCACTGGATAGCAGTTCTGATATAAACCTTATTGATACCTGCGGCAACGATCTCGTTAGCCTGCTCCTCAGAGATCATCTCGTCGTCGCCGACTATGACCTCGCCGGTCTTGGGATTGATTATCTCGCCGATGGTGTAACGGCCCATAATTCTGTCCTGAAGATTTTCAAGAACGGTATTATTGTTTTCGTCAACTATCTGCTCTACCCAAGCGCCCTTGGTGGTATCACACTTATCCTCGTAAACGATTACCTCCTGGGAAACGTCAACGAGACGACGGGTAAGGTAACCCGAGTCTGCGGTACGGAGAGCCGTATCCGAAAGCGACTTACGTGAACCCTTTGCACCCATGAAGTACTCAAGAATGTTAAGACCTTCACGGAAGTTAGACTTAATAGGAAGCTCGATGGTCTTACCGTTGGTAGCGAACATAAGTCCACGCATACCTGCGAGCTGTCTCATCTGAGCTATAGAACCACGGGCTCCCGAATCAGACATGATCTTGATCGGGTTGTAGGTATCAAAGCCCTTCTGGAGAGCGTCGGTAACCTCGTTGGTGGTCTTTTCCCATACCTTGATAACATTGTTGTAGCGTTCCTCGTCGGTAAGAAGTCCCTCATCGTAGGTCGCGTTGATAGCGTCGACCTTCTTCTGAGCGGCTGCGATATATCCCTTCTTTTCCTCGGGAATAGTCATATCGTAAACCGAGATAGAGAAGGAAGCTCTCGTCGAGTACTTGTAACCCATCTCCTTGATGCTGTCAAGCATCTCGGCACAGGTTGCGGAGCCGTGCTTCTTGATACAGTAGTCAATAAGCTTACCAAGCTCCTTCTTCTTTACGACAGTCTGGATCTCAAGCTCAAAGAGCGAATCCTCGGTGTCGCGCTTGATAAATCCAAGGTCCTGAGGAATAGGAGCGTTGAAGATAAGTCTTCCGAGCGTTGCGTCGATGAGCTTTGTCTTCTTTTCACCGTTTATTTCCTTGGTAACGCGGATCTTAATGGGAGCGTGAAGTCCGAGAGCGCCGTTGGCATAAGCCATCATAGCCTCGTTGAAATCACGGAATGCTCTTCCCTCTCCGGGCTCGCCTGCCTTATCCATTGTAAGATAGTACGAACCGAGGATCATATCCTGAGAAGGAACTGCAACTGCACGACCGTCCATGGGCTTGAGGAGGTTGTTAGCCGAGAGCATGAGGAATCTCGCCTCAGCCTGAGCCTCTACGGAAAGCGGTACGTGAACAGGCATCTGGTCGCCGTCGAAGTCGGCGTTAAACGCGGTACATACCAGAGGATGAAGCTTGATAGCTCTACCCTCAACGAGTACGGGCTCGAATGCCTGAATAGAAAGTCTGTGAAGCGTAGGCGCACGGTTAAGAAGCACGGGATGCTCCTTGATAACGTTCTCGAGAGCGTCCCAGACACAAGGATTCTCGTGTGCCTTTTCGATCTTCTTGAGAGCGTCCTTTACGCCTATTCTCTGTATCTCCTCAAGTCTCTTTACAACGAAGGGCTTGAAGAGCTCAAGTGCCATTTCCTTAGGAAGACCGCACTGATAGATCTTAAGAGAAGGACCGACAACGATAACCGAACGTCCGGAGTAGTCAACTCTCTTACCGAGCAGGTTCTGACGGAAGCGTCCCTGCTTACCGCGGAGAAGCTCGGAGAGAGACTTGAGAGGACGGTTGGAGGGGCCTGTTACAGGCTTTCCGCGCCTACCGTTATCTATAAGAGCGTCAACCGCTTCCTGAAGCATACGCTTCTCGTTGCGGATAACTATTTCGGGTGCGTGTATCTCGATGATCTTCTTGAGACGGTTGTTACGGCTGATAACTCTGCGGTAAAGCTCGTTGATATCAGAGGTAGCAAAGCGTCCGCCGTCAAGCTGTACCATAGGACGAAGGTCAGCGGGAAGCACGGGAACTACGTCAAGTATCATCCACTCGAGCTTGTTTCCCGACTTTCTGAATGCCTCGATGACCTCAAGACGCTTGATGATACGCATCTTCTTCTGACCCGATGCGTTCTCGAGATCGCTCTTGAGCTGAACTGCAAGCTCGTCGATATCAATGCCCTGAAGGAGCTCCTTAATAGCCTCTGCACCCATTCCTACGCGGAAGTCGTCGCCGTAAAGCTCACGGTTCTCCATATACTGCTTCTCGTTGAGAACAGTTCCCTTTTCAAGAGGAGTAGAACCGGGATCAAGAACGATATTGTCTGCAAAATAGAGCACCTGCTCAAGAAGCTTGGGAGAAATATCAAGCACGAGAGCCATTCTTGAGGGAATAGCCTTGAAGTACCAGATGTGCGACACGGGAGCTACGAGCTCGATGTGTCCCATACGCTCACGGCGAACCTTCTTTGTGGTTACATCAACGCCGCACTTCTCGCACTTATGGACCTCTCTGCTGTGCGAATTCTTATACTTTCCGCACATACAAGCGCCGTCCTTAGTCGGGCCAAAGATACGCTCGCAGAAAAGACCGCCGATCTCTGCCTTAAGAGTTCTATAGTTGATAGTCTCGGGCTTTTCAACCTCGCCGTAAGACCATTCTCTGATCATATCCGGAGATGCCAGACCTATTCTAATTGAATCAAATTCATTACGCTGCATAGCTGTTCTCCTTCCTAATTATATATTATCATCGTCGTCGATACCGTCGAAGTCATCAAACGCCTCTTCCTCTTCATAAGAGAAATCGTCGTCATCTGCGTCGTTGATAAGGAAGGATTCGTCCAAATCGTCGGTCTCTACGGAATTATCCACTACCTCGTCGATGAGAGCAAGGTCTGCTCTACCGGAGTAGGGGAAGCTGTCCTCTTCGTCATTGCAAAGAGTAGAGAGCTGAATGTCGTTGCCGTCCTTATCAAGAGTACGGATATCAAGTGCGAGAGACTGAAGCTCCTTAACGAGCACCTTGAAGGACTCGGGAACTCCGGGAGTGGGGATATTCTGTCCCTTGATGATAGCCTCGTAAGCTCTGCGGCGTCCGTTGATATCGTCAGACTTGACAGTGAGTATCTCCTGAAGAGTGTAAGCTGCGCCGTAAGCCTCGAGCGCCCAAACCTCCATCTCTCCGAAACGCTGACCGCCGAACTGAGCCTTACCGCCCAGAGGCTGCTGCGTTACGATAGAGTAAGGACCGTTGGAACGCGCGTGGATCTTATCGTCAACAAGGTGATGGAGCTTGAGGTAGTACATGATACCTACGGTTACGGGGTTATCGAAGGGATCACCCGTTCTGCCGTCGTAAAGTATGGTCTTACCGTCTATAACTCTTACCTTGCCTGTCTCAAAGAGACGCTGCATCTCTTCCTTATCCTGTCTCTGCTCGTCGGTGATGCGAACGAGATCGGTCTTGCCTTCCTCGTCAACAGTCTCGATGAAGAGAGGCTTACCGTCAACGTTCTCGCCGGGGAGGATCTTACGGGAGTTGCCCGCCATACGCAGACACTCAACGATGTCGCGCTCGTTTGCTCCGTCGAATACGGGAGTCATGATCTTCCAGCCAAGCTTTCTTGCGGCGATACCAAGATGCACCTCAAGCACCTGACCGATATTCATACGTGAAGGAACGCCAAGGGGGTTAAGAACTATGTCAAGAGGAGTACCGTCAGCAAGGAAAGGCATATCCTCAGGGGGAAGAATACGGGAAACGACACCCTTGTTACCGTGGCGTCCCGCCATCTTATCTCCCACAGAGATCTTTCTCTTCTGTGCGATATATACTCTTACGACCTTGTTTACGCCTGCGGGCAGGTCGTCGTTATGCTCGTGAGAGAATACCTTTACGTCAACTACGATACCCGACTCGCCGTGAGGCAGACGAAGCGAGGTGTCTCTTACCTCTCTTGCCTTTTCGCCGAAGATCGCGCGGAGCAGTCTCTCCTCTGCGGTAAGCTCTGTCTCTCCCTTAGGAGTGATCTTACCAACGAGAATATCACCCGCTCTTACCTCAGTACCCTTTTTTACGATACCTTCGGTATTGAGGTCCTTAAGAGCATCCTCACCTACGTTGGGGATCTCTCTTGTGATCTCCTCCGGTCCGAGCTTGGTGTCTCTTGCCTCGTGTGTGTATTCCTCAATGTGAAGCGACGTGTAAACGTCGTCTCTTACGAGGCGCTCGTTAAGAAGAACTGCGTCCTCGTAGTTATAGCCTTCCCAAGTCATAAAGCCGATAAGAGCGTTCTTACCGAGCGAGATCTCGCCGTTCGCGGTAGCAGGACCGTCGGCAATTACCTGACCCTCAGTAACTCTGTCGCCGCAAGCAACTACAGGTCTCTGATTGAAGCAGGTGCCCTGGTTGGTCTTCTTGAACTTGATAAGCTCGTAAACATCCTTATGTCCGTCGTCGCAGACAACTACTATCTTGGTAGCGTCAACCTTCTCGACTGTACCCTCGTTCTTAGCAAGGATAACTACGCCCGAGTCAACAGCCGCCTTATATTCCATACCCGTACCAACGATAGGACTGTCGGTAACCATAAGCGGAACTGCCTGCTTCTGCATGTTTGATCCCATGAGCGCACGGGAGTTATCGTCGTTCTCAAGGAAGGGGATCATCGCTGTAGCGACAGAAACCACCATCTTGGGAGAAACGTCCATATAATCTACCTCAGAGGGTGTTCTCTCAACGAACTCGCCCTTGTCGCGCGCGGTTACTCTATCGTGGATAAAGTAGCCGTTCTCGTCGATAGGCTCGTTAGCGGGAACGATAACGAAGTTATCCTCTCTGTCGGCAGTCATATATTCAACCTCGTCGGTAACTCTTCCCGTAGCCTTGTCTATCTTACGGAAAGGAGCCTCGATGAAGCCGTAATCGTTGATCTTTGCGTAGGTAGTGAGATAAGAGATAAGACCGATGTTAGGACCTTCAGGCGTCTCGATAGGACACATACGGCCGTAGTGGGTGTAGTGTACGTCTCTGACGTCAAAGGAAGCTCTTTCTCTGGAAAGACCGCCGGGGCCGAGCGCAGAGAGACGGCGCTTATGCGTAAGCTCTGCGAGGGGGTTGTTCTGGTCCATGAACTGAGAAAGCTGAGATGAACCGAAGAACTCGCGGATGACCGTAGTAACGGGCTTGGTGTTGATAAGCGCACCGGGAGTGAGCTTTTCGCCGTCCTGAATGGTCATTCTTTCCTTTATTATCTTATCCATTCTTGTAAAGCCGATGCGGAGCTGGTTCTGGAGCTGCTCACCGACAGAACGGATACGGCGGTTGCCGAGGTGGTCGATATCGTCCTTAACGCCCACGCCGTGCATAAGGTTGAGCAGGTAGTTGATAGACGCGTAGATATCGTCCTTAGTCAAGCACTTGGGACAGAGATCTGCCATTCTTTCCTTAACCGCTGCCTTAAGAGCGTCAGCATCGTCTCCGAATTCCTGTGCGAGTTCAAGAATAACGGGGATCCTTACCTTTTCGTTTACACCGCAGTCCTTAAGGTCGTAGCCAAGGACGTGCTCGGGATAAATGGTGTTGTTAGAGAGCACCTTGATTACCTGACCGTTGTCAAGCTCAAGACGAACGTCGTTGACACCCGCGTTCTCAATGAGATGCGCCTCTTCATTGGTAAGCACCTTTCCTGCTTCGAAAAGGATCTCACCTGTGATGGGGCTTACTACAGCAGCAGCGAGCTTGTGGCCTCTGATACGGCTGTGGATAGCCATCTTCTTGTCGAACTTATATCTACCAACCGCAGCGATATCGTAACGCTTGCAGTCGAAGAAGTAGTTATTGATAAGCGTCTGAGCAGGCTCTACGAGAGCAGGCTCACCGGGACGAAGCTTCTTGTATATTTCCTTGAGAGCCTCGATACCGGGGGTAGTACCCGAATGAAGAGCAAGCGCCTCGGACTCGTCCTTATCAAAGGTGAGGGTGAGTGCTTCCTCGTCTCCGAGAAGCTCGTATATATCCTCTCTGGTCTCCTTACCGAGCGCTCTTACGAACATAGTAAGGGGAAGCTTACGGGTCTTGTCTATACGTACGTACATAACGCCTGAAGCGTCAACCTCATACTCGAGCCATGCGCCTCTGTAAGGAATTACCTGTGTGCTGTATATCTCCTTACCCGACTTGTCGATGGTGTTGTCGTAGTACATACCGGGAGAACGGATTATCTGAGATACGATTACACGCTCTGCGCCGTTGATAACGAATGTACCCGTCTCGGTCATTATCGGGAAATCGCCCATAAATATGTCTGTTTGCTTTACCTCACCTGTAAGCTTGTTGGTAAGTCTGACGTTGACCTTCAGAGGTGCTGCGTAGTTAGCGTCGCGCTCCTTGCACTCCTCTACTGTGTATTTGGGCTTCTGATCGATAGAATACGAAACGAATTCTATAACGAGATTGTCAGAATGGTCGGTTATGGGGGAGATGTCGCGAAGGACCTCCATCAGACCTTCCTCAAGGAACCACTTGAAGGATTTTGTCTGGACCTCAACCAGATTCGGAAGCTCACACGGGAAGCTGGATTTCGAGAAGCTCATTCTCGTGTTCTGACCAAGCTTTGTTTCTTTTACATTGACCATTAATTCTACCACTCCATTCAAAGTTTTATCCGCTACCTTACCGTTGCGGAACACGGAAGCGATGCTCATATGCGGTCTTTACGGAAGAAGCGCGTATATATAATATACATTTTGAAAAATTTTTCGTCTCGCAAACAAAAATTTCTCGCTTCAAGCGCAAAAAAGGCATAATAAGCAATTATAATGCAGTTTACAATTATAGCACGTTTGTCAAGAAGTGTCAAGAGTTTTTTGAAAATTTTTTAAGTTTTTTTGATTTTTTAGGTATATTTTACTCTTTTGGGTGAAAATTTTGTATTCTTCTGCCCGAAAGACGATTTTGAGGCAGTCCAAAAAATTTTTTAACTTTTTTCAAAAAAGGTATTGCAAAGTAGATAATTTTGTGGTATGATATGTTAATGTATGGACGAATGCGGTGCGTACCCTCTCATACGGACTGCTTTTAGATTCTTTATTTAATGTTAATGGAGGTAAAAATCAATGCCGAATATTAAAAGTGCAAAGAAGCGTGTTCTCGTTACAAAGACCAAGACTCTTCAGAACAAGATGTTCAAGACAGAGCTTAAGACTGATATAAAGAAGTATCAGGCTGCATTGGCTGCAGGCGACACCGAGCTTGCTCAGGCTACTTACAAGATTGCTGTTAAGAAGATCGACCAGGCTGCTGCACGTGGAATCATCCACAAGAACGCTGCCGCTCACAAGAAGAGCCAGTTTACAAAAGCTCTCAACAATATGTAATAATAGCCGTACATAGTTCTCACCGCTATGTACGGTTATTTACTTTTTACTTGAAATTCGGAGAAAAAATATGATATACAACAGTATTTTAGAGCTTATCGGCGACACTCCTCTTCTCAAGGTAAAAAAATACTCCGACAAATACGCCGACGGAGCAAATATTCTATGCAAGCTTGAATATCTCAATCCCGCGGGAAGCGCAAAGGATCGCGCGGCGGCAAGAATGATCGCCGACGCAGAGGCGGCAGGGCTTATCCGCGAGGACACCGTGATAATCGAGCCTACCAGCGGAAACACAGGCATTGGCTTTGCGGCTATCGCGGCAAGGCTTGGCTACAGAGTTATCCTCACTATGCCCGATACAATGAGTGTAGAGCGCATAAAGCTGCTTCGCGCGTACGGAGCCGAGATAATACTCACCGACGGAAAATACGGAATGGCAGGGGCAATAAGAAAGGCGGAGGAGCTTGCCGCTTCTCTTCCCTCGGCATTTATCCCCGAGCAGTTTGCAAACCCCTCCAACAGAGCCGCGCACAGAGACACCACAGGACCTGAGATCTGGCGCGACACCGACGGAAAGGTCGATATCTTCGTCGCGGGCATCGGCACGGGCGGAACTATCAGCGGAGTTGGCGAATATCTCAAATCCAAAAATCCCGGCGTGCAGATAATCGGCGTTGAGCCGTCGTCCTCTCCTTTGATAACCAAGGGCAAGAGCGGCGCGCACGGACTTCAGGGCATAGGCGCGAATTTCATTCCCGATAATTTTAAGAGTGAATTCGTCGACCGTGTCATAACTGTCAGCGAGGCTGACTCCTACGCTACCGCAAAGGAGCTTGCAAGACTTGAGGGCATACTCTGCGGAATCACCTCGGGATCTGCTCTCCACGTAGCTACCGAGCTGTCTCTCATTCCCGAGAACAAGGGCAAGACGATAGTCGCGCTTCTTCCCGACACGGGAGCGAGATACCTCTCCACCCCTCTTTTTGATGAATAAAATTAACACGCAAGGGCGGATTCTATATCCGCCCTTTCCTTTTCGGGAGCATATGGAATGCTCCCCTACGAGCAAAACAACAACCATCGCACAAATCGGTAGGGGTCGGCGCCCTCGACGACCCTAAATATAATAAAAAGAGTTTTCGGTACCGACGAGGTGTCCGAAAACTCTTCCTTAGAAAATTGTTATACTTAAAATTCACGC
>CALCTA010000004.1 GCA_937893945.1 uncultured Clostridia bacterium
TGGAAACCGCAAGCTTTTTGAAAAAAGCTTGAGCAAAAACTTAACAAGGGGTGCTATTAAAAAAGCTTGAGCAAAAACTTTGCACGTGGCATCGTTCCTACTCAAGCTTTTCCTTCATTAAAGTTCTTTGGCGCCACCCTTTCTTTCAAGAAAGGTGGCAAAAACCCCTGTATAAAACTAACTTCCTTCTCCTCAAAACGTAGGATTATTGAGGTACCAATCGCCGTTTTCATAGACGATAGTGATCTCGCTTTCGACGATCTTATCGGGATTTGAGGGGAGATAGGAGTCTATTGAGATACGCACGAGCTTTTTATTTGAGCTGAGCTTATTGATCTTTGCGGTCTCAAAGAGGAAAACCCTTTTTTCGACGTCCATAGGCTCATAGGTGTTCGACTGCGCGAGCAGGAAGGATCCGTTTGAAGCGGTAGTTTCAAAAAACTTGGGCGGCATGACCACTCCGCCTGACGAAACTCCGTCAAAAAGCGTGGTATAGATAGAGGTCGTGTAGCTGAGCGAATAGACCGACTCGGCAAACTTCTTTATGTCATCAACCGTTCTGCAATCGGCGTCAAGGCGCACGTAGTCGTAGCCCTCGTCGTCGGCTGAGGTGTAGTAGAAATCGTAATGCGCTTCCTCGTAAGGAATGGTGTAGCAGTAACGCTTCTCACTCTCGCTTGAGTATATCTCCTCATAATACGTCGCATTGTCGCCGTCCTTTACGGGAAATTCTGCCTTAAGCTCGTCGGCGCTCATCGGCGCTTTGACTACGAGCGCGTAGGCAAAGTCCTCAAGATAAGAATCTCGGTACGCAACGACTGTATTTTCCTCGTCAAGCGTGTAATAGTAGTATATCAGGCGCTCCTTTTCCTCGCCGTCGGCACTCGTAACGTACTCGCCCGTGTGTATTACCTCAGTGCTTGACTTAGGGTCGCTGACGTGAGGATAGGTCGGAAGTCCCTCGCCGAACAGCACAACGTTTACCTCGTACGAGTCCTCGATAAGCTGACGGAAGCGCGCCTCAATATCCTCGTAATCGGGGGGAGTGGAGCAGCTTCTTATAATGAATATCGAGCTTATCAGCAGCGCGACTGCCAAAATAAGCAGGATAATTCTTTTTATCATTCCAGATTTCATCATTCACCTCGCGGCTGCTTTTTTGTAAATACAAGCAGCTTGCTTATAAAATAGTTGACTATTATGACCACCACGGCGGCGGCAAGCTTTGCGGCTATCTCGTTTATGTTCCATTCCCTGCCGAGCAGAATCTGACTGTTGAGGACGGGGAGAATCTTTGAGAGAAGGAGCGCTCCGAAATAGGTTATCAGATAGTCAAGGAAAAAGGTAAGTAATCTGCCGCCTGCAAAGACGGGTAGCTGCTTATATATCGGCTTATTGCGATCGGCATCGGTGAATACCCATCTTCTATTGGTGAAGAAGGCGAAAAGCACCGCCGCAACCCATTGCACGACCTGTGCTACGGTGTAGGCAAGCAGGTATTTTGCGCTTGAGGTATCCTCTGTGGAAAGTCCGAGTACCCCTTTGCCTACAAGGAGTACCGAGAAATATACCGCCCAGCCGACGAGAGTTGTAAGCACTCCGAAAACGAGGTATTTTATTACCTCTGCGTATTTAGCGTATAGCTCTTTTATTTTCATTTTTTGTCCTTCTGCGCACTCAGCGCTCTGACCTTCTCGCCGTATTCCTTTGCGGCAAGCTCTGTCTTGTTTTCTCCCGCCTTGTAGTACTGCCTGTCCTTGAGATCATTTGGCAGATACTGCTGCTCTACGTAATGTCCGGGGTAAGAATGTGGGTATTTGTAGCCCTTGAACAAGGGGCTTTGCAAATGTCGCGGTATCTCTCTGCCTGCACCTGCCTCAACGTCAGCCATAGCCGCGTCGATAGCCGCCTCTGCTGAGTTGGATTTGGGCGCGGTGGCAAGCAATATCGCCGCGTTGGCGAGCGGAATTCTCGCCTCGGGCATGCCAAGCTCCTTGGCTGTCTCGCAAGCCGCGCGCGTTACGCTTACGGCGAGCGGATAGGCAAGTCCGATATCCTCTGAGGCTATGACCTGAAGCCTGCGGCAGACCGAGATCAGCTCGCCGAGCGAGAGCAGCTTCGCAAGATAGAACACCGCGGCGTCGGGATCTGAGCCGCGAATTGATTTCTGTAGGCAGGACAGCAGATCAAAGTGAGTATCTGTGTCAAAATTGCCGATCTTGACGTTGAATTCGTCAACTACCTCGATAGTTATCTCGCTCTCAGCCGAGAAAAATGCGTTCTCAAGCACGCCGATAGCGTGGCGAACGTCGCCCGAAGTGCTTCTTGCGATATAGAGCAGTACCTCGTCGCTCACGGTGCGCTTAAGACCCGACTGCTCCTCAAGAAAGCGAAGCGCTCTCTTGAGCGCGCCGATGCACGCCTCTGCCTTGACAGGCTTGAACTCAAAGAGCGAGGAGCGCGAGATTATCGCGTTATACACGTAAAAATGAGGATTTTCGGTGGTGGATGCGATCAGCGTAACTCTTCCGTCCTCGATGTATTCAAGGAGAGCCTGCTGCTGCTTGCGGTTAAAATACTGTATCTCGTCTATGTAGAGAAGAATACCTGCGCGTGTAAAAATGCTGTCGGTCGAGGAGAGTATCTCCTTGACGTCAGAGAGAGATGCGGTGGTAGCGTTAATGCGGTGGAACGCCATGTCGGCATTCCTTGCGATTATCTCGGCGGCGGTTGTTTTTCCGGTGCCGGGAGGGCCGTAGAATATCATATTCGTCAGCCTGCCTGCCGATATCATTCGGCGTACGACTCCGCGCTCTCCGAAAAGATGGTCTTGTCCGACGATGTCGTCAAAGCTCTTTGGGCGGATAGCGTCGGCGGTTCTGATATTGTTCATGTCGTCTCCTTTCGCCGTGGTGTATATGCCGAATTTTATCAATAGCCGCTCTTCTTGAACGTGCCTAAAAACTCGTCAACAAATGTCAGTACCTTGGGTAGTACCAGGAGTACTATAAAGAAAGCAATGCAAAGCAGTACTATTCCGATGATAGTTGCAGTCCAGCTGAAGCCCTTGCTCTCAAACTTGTGCTCTGCCATATCGCAAAGCTCCTCGGGTATATAAAAATGGTCGTTGCTTGCGTCAACGAAGTATTCTAATTCGCGGAATTTAGGTAGGCGTTCTTCGCTCTCGGCACGCTTTTTTTCGTATTCAGCCTTTCGTTCGGCTTGAGCGCGGTAAAATTCCTCTTCCTCGACGCATCTTACTACTCGTCTGAGGCTTGCGCTTCTCTGCACCGCACTCTTGATAAAGGGATTTTTTATAAGCCCGAGCTCTGCGAGTGTCTTCGCGTTCTCGGCAGAACGGCAGCCGCCTTCCTCTGAGAGCATCTTTCGGACCGCGTCGCCAAGCACCTGCTTGTTGTAAGCCATGTATAGACAGCCGATGACCGTGCCGATGAATATTCCGAGGACTATAATTCGGACCGAGGTTATTACTCCCGTGTCAAATCCTAAGTTCTGATAGTTTGAGTCAAGAGCTAAATAAACGTCATAGTAAAAGAATTCCCAGAGCTTCCTAAAAAACTGAAAAATTCCGTTTTCCTCTCCGGGTACGGTTAATGCAAATATGTTCATATTTTCTCCTGTTGGGGAAGTTAGTTAGGGTTAGGATTTTTCTGTTCTTTTCTTGGAAGAAAAGAACCAAAAGAACTTTAATGAAGGGGAAGGCTTGGGTAAAACTTGTGCCTTTGGTGTTACTTTTATTGATTGTAGGGACCGGCGTCCCCGACGGTCCTAAAATAAAAACAATAAGAGTTTAATAATATCAAATTTCTAAGGAAGAGTTTTCGAACACCTCATCGGTACCGAAACCTCTTTTCATTATTTATAAATTTATAAACGGGTCGCCGAGGACGTCGACCCCTACATGTTTTTGCGAGATTTAATCTTTTGTTCGTAGGGGCGATTCACGAATCGCCCTTGGACCGTCGGGGACGCCGGTTGGCGTCCTTTTTGCGTTGTGTTTGGTAACCGTTTTAGATGACATCGAGCTACGACAAAATCGCCGATAATTCTTCGTCGCAAACAAATCTCACGCAATCGTAGTTTCCGTATTCCACAGAAATTACAATATTTGTGTCTGCGATAATACTAAATTTGAAATCATCACTATGCTTATTAGAATTATCAGAGAACAGTTTTATTAAACGGGTAATTTTCCCCCAAAGCAATTCACTTGGCTCAGGCTCGGATACCGATACGGTATGTTCTCCTTGATTTAGAAAAACCATTTTTGCCGCATTGGCGTATGCAGAGTGAAAATGCTTTTTATCAATTTCTATATCAAAGCTTTGTGTTTGTGGCAATCGAATAGTTAATTCCATTTAAGAATCTCCTAATAGTAATTATGTAATATAGAAGTCGAGGTCTGACTTTCCTCGCTCCTCTCGTGTGGCAAACACATTATACCGAAAGAGAGCGGGAATACAAGAAAAGTTTTTGAAAATTATTTAGTAGATTAATTATAACATATTCTTGGAGAAATGTAAAGTATCTTTGTATCGGGGCGGATTCCATATCCGCCCGTTCCTTCTCGCGAGGATATGGAATGCTCTCCTGCGAGCAACGAATAAAAAATACCGAGAACAGAGTTCTCGGTATTTTTGGCCTGCCCGAACGGATTCGAACCGTTGACCTTCAGAGTCGGAGTCTGACGCGCTATCCAGCTGTGCCACGGGCAGATGTTTGCCTAAACATTATATCACAAAAAAGCGCAATTTTCAATCATATTTTGACGATAATTAAAAAAATGGATAAAAGATAAGCGAGTGGAGATAATATATACAGAGAGTAAGAGTGAAAAATCAGGAAATTAAGATAAATATTTTTTAAAAAAGGCTTGACAAAGTCCGACGATTATGATATAATAGCCGATGTCAATGGGGCATCGCCAAGCGGTAAGGCAACGGACTCTGACTCCGTCATTACCTAGGTTCGAATCCTAGTGCCCCAGCCAAACAACAAGCCACCCAATCGGGTGGCTTTTTTGTTGTTTGGCTGGGGCACTAACGCTTCGAAACGTTGCTACGCAACGCGAAGCGTTGTGGAGTTAGGTTCGCATTCGAGCCGAAAGCCGTCGGGGAGCTCGCTCACCAGCGGCTCGGCGAAGAATCCTCGCCAACGGCGAGTACCCTAGTGCCCACGACGGACAATCGAGGACGCCTGTCCCAACAAAAGTTGCTTTACTTTCTCACAAAGGTATGATATAATTAGTTCAAGAAAGGAGGTCGGAATATGAAAAAAGCTTTAAATTTTTTGAAAAAGAATATTCAATCATCTATGACTTTAGAAGAAATGATAAACGTCTTTGAAGAAATGAGTAAATTGCCAATCAAAACCGATGACGATACGCTTTTGTTGGATACCTGTTATTATGATCCTACGTTCAGCGGAAAGATTGTTCACATTTTTTCTTTAGTAAGACAAGTGCCGGATTCAAAAGGCGAATACTATCAGCTACGTTTGGAGATAACACTTGAAACGCAAGAAACAGAAATTTCTTTCCCCAATCCAATTTGGAGTGATGCAATCGAAGGACAAGATTTCTTTGAGGTTGTCAGAAATTCTCTCCCCTACCAACAAGCAATAAAACAAAAAATCATCAAAGCAGAAGTCCATCTAGATAGAACATAAACCCGTTTGAGTTCGAATCCTTAATGTAATCCTCGAAAATATCTTTTTCGTAGCTTTTGGTCGGAGCATCGGCGCTTCGCGCCTTGCTCCGCAAGGCAAAGCCGCAGCGGAGTTAGGTTCGCATTCGCCGCTCTTTTTGTAGGGGCGTTCTGTGAACGCCCGCGGGCGAACGCAGTTCGCCCCTACGGTCAGACACATAGCGTGCGAATCACGGAGCGAAGCGGAGTTACCCTAGTGCCAAAGCATAGAAAATTAGGTTTTTTTCACCACTACGCGCATATCGGAGACGAAGGATATACTACCCACCGCGATTATTTTTTAGACAATATCCCCGTAAGTGAAGCCGAATACAATAAAGCGATCAGCTCTGCCTTTGATATTTCAAAATCAGTAAGACTTGACGAGAACGCCGTATCCTACGAGGCGATCGTTCAAAAGCTTCTCGGAAATTCCGACAGCTTGACGTCGGGAGCTAAAGGATAACAAAAGCCGATATGGAAATTGATCCATATCGGCTTTTTACTTTTGCTTTATTTCTTATTCGTAACTCCCTCAGAGCTTATCTTGTATCCGTCGGGAACGGGATCAGGGTAGAACGCCGCGTAATGCGCCGCCTCCTTGATATCCTCAAGATGCTCCTCCTCAATGCCGCAATCAAGATCGACCTTGTCGGGATCTATCTCGAATATCGACGCGAATATCGTCCACGCCGCGACGATGCTTCCGTACTTTGACGGATGGAATAGATCACTGTTGTAGAGATCAGGCTCAAAGCTTTCGTTAGCGTGAAGATCGTACATCGCTATTCCAACGTGCGCCACATTCGCGTTAAGCTCCTCTGCGATCGCGTCATAAGCCGCTCTCAGCATAAGCTCCATCTCCTCAGTCGTGCCGCCGTGGGTGGGCAGCTTGGAGTATCCCTCCTTATATCCCCAGGTCTGATAGAACCAAAGCTGCGCGCCGTTATCCTCGACAAGCGCCGCAAGATCACGCGCACCGTCAAAGAAGCCCTCAGGCTTCGCGATAGGCCTGCCGCTCTGCTCCTGAAGAATAACGTAGTCATACTGCTCGTCCTCAAGCGCGCGGCGAACTCTCGCGCCGTACTCGTCATTCGCGTCGGCAAACTCGTCAAGTCTGTGGCCGCCGTTGGTTATGGTATCCACCTCAACGTCAAGTCCCGCCGCCTTGCATATCTTCTGGAAATATGCCGTGGGCATATTGTTGTAATAGGTAAAGCTGTTGCCTATAAACAAAACCTTGAAGCTTGTCTTCTCGGGCTCATTGCCGTCATCTGTCGGCTTTTCGGTGGGCTTTTCGGTAGGCTTCTCAGTGGGCTTCTCGGTAGGCTTCTCAGTACCGTCGGTCGCCTTGTCGGTCTCCCCTGCCCCGTTCTGCTCGGTCGCGTCGGGCTCCGTTGCATTACAAGAAGCAAGCGCAAAGAGAGAGGCAAGAAGCGATAGCATCAATATAACCGAAATAATTCTTTTCATATTATTAATTTCTCCCTGAAAATACTGTTCTTTGCAGGATTATGATACCACATTCTCGCCGCTTTGTCAATAGAGACGAGAAGTTCTTATGTGTCATACGCTAATTTTGCTTTGGTTAACGAGCTATGGCACGGAAACATCGTACCGCAAGAGGACAGCAGAACAAACTCGAAAGTGATGAAGGAACTCATGGGCTATATAGCAAGGCATAGCGAGGATTTGGGAAAGCTGTTAAACGAAGAACAGCAGGAGCTATTCGAAAAATACCAAGAGTGCTGGAACGAATATGTGAGTCTTGCCGAAGCAGCCATCTTCGAGTATGCATTCAAGCTCGGAGAAAAAACCGATGCTTTTTTGATGAAGATTCGTTCTGACCGATTGACAAATCTCAAAAATAGGTGTATAATATAATACGCAAAAGCGAACGGTAATACAATTCGCACTTGCGAATG
>CALCTA010000005.1 GCA_937893945.1 uncultured Clostridia bacterium
CTTGCGGCCTCTACCACCCCAAGGTAGCGCGCTACCAGCTGCGCCACACCCAGATCTTTACGACTTTGTTATTATACCACGGTTTTTTCTAAATGTCAAGTGCTTTTTGCGAAATTTTTTAAGAAAAATTTCTTTGGAGGGTGGGGAAGAAAAAATATCTCTTTTCTTAAAACTTTTTTTCAAAAACCTATTGACATTCTCACTCTAATGTGTTAGAGTATAGGTGTACTCTAACGCGTTAGAGAAGAAATTCAGAATGAGTACATCGAAAATTTTGAAGGCGAGAGCCTTTTTGAAAGAGAGGTATAGAGACATGAGTGTACCTAAAATATTTGAAAGCGAATACAGATTTTGTCTGATCCTTTGGGAGAGGGAGCCGATCAAGAGCAGCGAGCTTGTGAGTCTTTGCAGCGAGCAGCTTGGATGGAAGCCTACCACTACCTACACCGTTATCAAGCGCCTCTCCGAGAGGGGTGTTATCAAGAACGAGAACACGGTCGTAACCTCGCTTGTAAGCAAGGACGAGGCGCAGGCAGCCGAGATAGACGAGATGGTCGAGAGGACCTTTGAGGGCTCGCTACCCGCATTCATTGCCGCATTCGTCAAGAGGCAGGATCTCTCCGAGGCGGAGATAGACGCGGTCCAGGACATGATAGACCGCTACAGAAGGGGGGAGAACAAGTGAGCGAGATATTCTTGCATGTGTTCAACATGAGCATCTCGGCGAGCTACATCGTTCTTGCGATATTGCTTTTGCGCCTGTTTATGAAAAAGGCGCCCAAATGGATCAGCGTAGCTCTTTGGGGCGTGGTTGGATTTCGACTTATCTGCCCGTTCTCGATCGAGAGCATTCTCAGCCTCATTCCGAGCGCCGAGACGGTCAGCCCCGACATAATGACGGGCGATCTCAGCGAGCCGTTTTACGTTGACAGCTATATAGACACCGGCTTTAGCGGTGTCAACAACACTATCGCCCCGATAATCAGCGGCTCGTCGGTAACGGTTGCGCCCGAGAAGGAAGTAAATCTTCTCAAGTTTTTGATACCGATATGTGCGATCCTTTGGCTCGTCGGTATCCTTGCAATGCTTATATACACGCTCGTAAGCTACTTTAAGCTCAAGAAGAGCATAGGTACGGCGGTGCTTTACAGCGAGAATATCTATCAGAGCGAGAACGTTGCTTCACCCTTCATTCTCGGCATCATCAAGCCGCGCATATATCTGCCGTTTGACATCGGCAAGCAGAGCGCCGAGCACGTCATAGCGCACGAAAAGGCGCATCTTCGCCGCAAGGATCACCTTTGGAAGCCGCTTGGCTTCTTGCTTCTCGCGGTCTATTGGTTCAATCCGCTTATGTGGCTCGGATATATCCTGCTTTGCCGAGACATCGAGCTTGCCTGCGACGAGAAGGTCATCAAGGCGCTTGATTGCGGCGCGAGAGCCGACTATTCCGAGGCGCTGCTCCGGTGCGGAGTGAAGCGAAAGAGCATCGCGGCGTGTCCGCTTGCGTTTGGAGAGGTTGGCGTCAAGGCGAGGATCAAATCCGTGCTGAACTACAAGAAGCCTGCCTTCTGGATAATCATAGTAGCGCTCGTTCTTTGTGTGGTAATTGCGGTCTGCTTCTTGACTAACCCCGTCAGCGCGGGCGTCAAGGATATTTCGGTAAAGAATATCAAGGACGACAGCTTAGAGCTTGTAATGAAGTATTATTTCCCCTCGGGAGGTTACGGCGTGCGAGCTGTTCCCGATGACGAGGGAGAGAATCTCGGAAACGGAATGAGAGAATATGACGGCTCACTTGGAGAGCACAGAATACTCATTTCGTTTGGAGACACCGAGCCGACTGACGCCTTCCGCGAGGAATTTCCCACGGGTGAGGCGGTTGAGATCAATTCCTCTCCAAGAGTATGCGTCAAACGCGTGCATCTGAGTGATCAAGGATTTGATCTCTACGTCGGCTTTGACAGCCCCATCAGCATAGAGGAGAAAGATAGCGAAAAGCTCAATACCTTCTTCGGCAAGGTAAAAATACCCGTCAGCTTCGTTGAGGATAGAGACGACGGGGGCAATGAAGAGGGAAGTGAAAGCATAGACGGAGCGAGACCTATTCCCGACACCGAGCTCGCAAATACCTACCCCGAATATTTTGGGATCGACACCTCAAACGGACTCGATATTTACGTTTGGCAGCTTGCAAAGGGGCACTATGGCTTCGGCTTGCTTCCGCACGCTGAAGAGGGTAAAAATTGGCTTGATAAAGAGCTGTTAGATCTTAAGGGAGTATCTGCCAAGACTATGCGCGAGATACTCTCGTACTACGACCTTGAGGGCATTGATGTGCATATAATCCCTTGGCAGAATCCTATTTCGAGCTATATGCCCGATTATATCCTCTATGGAGAAGAAGCTAAGGCGCAGTATATTGAAGACATAAAAGTAATGCTTTTTGATACTCCGTGGCTTGAGATAAACCCCGAGCTTCTTGCTGCCTACCCCGAATATTTCGGGATCAACACTTCAAACGGGCTTGATATATACGTTTGGCAGCATGATAAAGAAGCTCCTTATGAATTCGGGTTGCTTCCGCACGGAGAAGAAAATATAATATATTATCCGGGAGTGCCGGATGGACTTAGGGGGGCTTCTGCCGATACTATGCGCGAGATACTCTCATATTACGATCTTAGCAACGTAAACGTGTCTATAATTGCTTGCGCAACAAAAAGTGTGAATCATATAATGGACGGTGAAAGCAGCTTTGTACAAAGTATAGCAAAATATGCTGAGAAAGCAAAAAGGTTGCTATTTGGAGAGCAGACTTC
The DNA here is from genome assembly GCA_937893945.1 of uncultured Clostridia bacterium. Taxonomy (GTDB): domain Bacteria; phylum Bacillota; class Clostridia; order Oscillospirales; family CAG-272; genus HGM12713. Next base: position 2,823 of record CALCTA010000005.1, read on the forward strand.
ACTACAGAATCCCAATGCAGTAACTCCTTATTATAATTGCTGGTTGAAAGAAATAGATGAAATCGTTTTTGATCCGGACGGAGAATATGAAGAAAAGATAGATATCTTTTATCAGGATGCGGATTATACGTACTATTTTACAGAGGAAATAAGCAAGCATATCACCGTGATTTATAAGGATGGAAGTTCGGAAAACCTCATAGAAGCGTTGCTAACATTGCATATCAGAATGAGTGATCTTGATAAGTTTGGAATTAAATATTATAGATCTGAAAGTCAGGTTGAAAATATAATTGATACCACACATGGAGCAGACGATGCTATCGAAACATTTTATGTGGATGAAGATTATATTTATGAATTTTCCCAGATAATCAGTGAAAACATTACGGTTTATTATAAGGACGGTACAAGCGAGAATCTCAAGGATGCTCTTACAAGCGGAAGGATAGGAAGAATAACAGTTCTTGAATGGTTCGGTATATATTATTTTTCGTGGCAACGAAGGACTCAGCATTAAACTAATGAAAAACAGAAAGAGGAAGCTATGAAACAAGCAGGAATGACAAGACGAGAGAGGCAGGTATTTGACCTTGCCGAGATAAAAGAGATACTTGACAAGGCGAAGATCGTACACGTCGGAATGGTGGACGGCGATCGCCCTTACGTAGTGCCGATGAATTACGGCTACACCTTAATTGACGGAGAGCTTACGCTCTATCTTCACGGTGCGAGAAGCGGCAGAAAGCTTGACGTGCTTCGCGCAAATCCTAAGGTGTTTATTGAGATAGACACTGATCTCGTCTCCTTTGAGGGCGAGGTAGCCTGCAAGTACGGTATGAGCTATTCCTCGATAATGGGAGAGGGAATTGCCGAGATAGTTGAGGATGCGGAAGGGAAGAAGCAGGCGCTTTCTATCCTTATGAAGACTCAGACGGGCAAGGATTTTGAGTTTGATGACAAGCTCGTATCGGTGGTAACCGCGATCGTAATTCGTGTCGGCGACTTCACCGCCAAAAAGAGACCGCTTCCAAGCGGAAGATAAGCAACAACGCCACCGAGCAATCGGTGGCGTTTATGCGTGATGCTATCCTTAAAGAAACCACCAAATCTGTAGGGACCGTGCGTCCATATTTGCTTTGCAAATTGACGGTCCGAGCCTTCCCCAGCGGGGAAGGCTAAAGGTAGCATTTCACGTCCGCATTGTCCTGCTGATTTGATCGTGCGCGGTTTAAACATTTATTTTTAAATTTCCCCTTTCTTATTGAAAAATCTCTTTACAAATGGTATAATATCATCAAAGAAACCCGAAAGGAAATAAAAATATGAGAGCTTACGAAAGATTACTTAAATACGTTGCGGTCAACACGAGAAGCGATGACTCCTCGAGCACCGTGCCTACTACCAAAATACAGTTTGATCTTGCAAATATCCTTGCCGACGAGCTTCGCGCGCTTGGTTGTGAGAACGTAAGATGCGACGACAAGTGCTACGTCTATGCTGAGATCCCCGCTACGAAGGGATACGAGGACAGGATCAATTTGGGCTTTATCGCGCACATGGATACCTCTCCCGACTTCTGCGGTGAGGGTGTCAAGCCGCAGATAATTGAAAACTATGACGGCGGTGAGGTAAAGCTCGGAGAGAGCGGCAGAGTCCTCTCTCCCGAGATGTTCCCCCATTTGCCCAAGCTCAAGGGCAGAACGCTCATCACCACCGACGGAACTACTCTGCTCGGCGCTGACGATAAGGCAGGTGTTTCCGAGATAATGACGCTCGTTGAGAGACTTCAGTCGGGCGAGATCGCTCACGGCAAGATCCTTATCGGCTTTACTCCCGACGAAGAGGTCGGCAGCGGCGCTGACCACTTTGACGTTGAGGGATTTGGCGCGGATTTTGCTTACACTGTTGACGGTGGCGAGGAGGGCTCGCTTGAATACGAGAACTTCAACGCGTGCGGCGTGCGTTTCGTGGTAAACGGTGTGAACGTTCACCCCGGCTCCGCAAAAAACGTAATGGTAAACGCGCTTCTCGTTGCTATGGAGATAAATTCGCTTCTTCCGGGCGCGGATATTCCCGCTAAGACGAGCGGCTACGAGGGATTTTATCACGCTATCGGTATGAGCGGAAGCGTTGAGAGAGCTATGCTTGATTACATCGTCCGCGACCACAGCTTTGATATGTTTGAAGCGCGCAAGCAGATTCTCTCGCACATCGCAAAGACGCTCAACGAGAAGTACGGCGAGGGAACAGTCGAGCTTACTATCAAGGAGCAGTACCGCAATATGAAGGAGCAGATCGTTCCTTGTATGCACCTTATCGACAATGCTGTAAAGGCGGCGGCAGATTGCGGCGTGGTGGCAAACGTAGAGCCTATTCGCGGCGGCACGGACGGCGCGAGACTTAGCTATATGGGCTTGCCTTGTCCTAATCTCGGAACGGCAGGCTACGCCTTCCACGGCCCGTTTGAGCATATCACAGTCGAGGGAATGGACAAGCAGACCGACATCCTCGTACGCATCTGCGAGATATACGCGCAGATGGAGAAGTAATATAAGCTACTATCTTTGTTTTCCTTATGAATGTTGTGAAAGGAGAAATAATATGAACCCGGCAGGAGCGACATTTATAACGTTAAGTATAATTGTTCTGGCTGTAGAAATATGGTTGGCATACGTTTCATGGCATTTCCGCCCCAAGTATTCTAAGGTATGTAAAGGTTTTTTGCGGAATCAGAAGCATAGGAAAAACGTAAGAATTCGTTATTACCGCTCAACCGACTACATAAAAGATTTGATGGATTTTGTATATGCATACAGAGTTGACGGTGTTGAATATTTTATAAAGGGCGATATGTTGGGAAAAGAAAGAGATCTCCCTAAAATAGTTGACATTGTCTATCAAGTCAATAAACCCAAAAGAGCTTATATAAAGACAAAAAATCTCTCAGATAATATTTACTTTGCTGCATTTATCATCCTGCTTCCTTTTTTGATATTATTTTTGATTTTCGGAATTATATGGTGGTAAAAATGAGCGAAGATCAAGACCTTCCTAAACGTAAAAATACTCGCTTGCAACAATATGATTATAGTTCTCCGAGTGCGTATTTTATCACATTTTGCACGCATAACAGAAAAAATACGTTATCTCATATCGTAGGGGCGATTCATGAATCGCCCGAAGCGAAATTAACGGAATACGGTGTGCTTTTGGATAATGTGATAAATAATATGCCGACACATCTTGGGGTAATGATTGATCAATATATCATTATGCCCAATCATGTGCACATGATTGTTTTGATTGCCGATAGCGAGGAATTGAGGGCGATTCGTGAATCGCCCCTACGAGTTCGTTCTGTCTTGTCAAAAACCGTGGGATATATAAAAATGAATGTCTCAAAAAGTATTCACAATTTGTATGGTGAAGAAAGAATATGGCAACGTGGATTTTATGATCATATTATTAGAGACAGAGCGGACTATGAGAAAATAGTTAAATACATTTACGAGAATCCTCTTATGTGGTATTATGACGAATTATATGCAGAAGAATAGAGTTCAAAATAGAGTTTAGAGATAAAATGAGGATAAAAAATGATAACTCTTAGAAGCTTCACGGTAGAAGATGCACTGTCTCTGCAAGAGCGATATTCAAGCCTCACGCGCGAGCAGATAGAAGGAATGATACACGAGTGGAACAGTGGTCAGTTTGACGGCAAGTATTTTGAAATGCTTGCAATACTTTCCTACGGTTGCATCGTGGGAACTATCTCGCTCTATGAGCATTCGCCCGAGGTCATCTCGATAGGCCCCGAGGTCTTTGAGCCATATCGCAAAAATGGGTATGGCAAGGAAGCTATGCTGAAGGCTTGCAGAATTGCGGCGGATAGGGGATACAAGATAGTATCCCAGCAGATACGTACCGACAACGCGGCAAGCATTGCCTTGCACGTCTCTCTCGGCTTTGAGACGAGCGGCGCGGTCTATACGAATGCGAAAGGAAATCAGGTGTCTATCTACTTAAAATCTTTATTATAAAAAACAAACGCTCACGAATGGGTGTTGTCCTTAGCGGAGAAATTAAATAATGCTCGGTAGGGGCGAACTGTGTTCGCCCGCGAGAGACCTCAGGTCTCCCCTACGGATAAGCAAAATTTGATATGCAGAAAACAAAAATTACCCCGACAGATTTTCAAAGCCTGTCGGGGTTTATTGCATTATAACATTAGCGTTATCTTATAGAATTAGAGTTTGATTAAACATTAAATATATCGTTCCGTTAATACTTGAAATTCCGGTTTGGTGACATATGAAGAGTAATTAACTTTTCCCTCAAAGCGTAATATCTTTTCAAAACGATAACGCAAAACCGGGTTGCTTATATAGTCTAATACTTTTTCTCTTGGAACCCATAATACCTCACTGGATTCTTCAGAGATGCGACATTCTCCGCTTTCATATTCACATATAAAATCAAACATAACCTTTGTGGGAACAGGAGTTACACCGTCATAGAATACGCCTTTACCTACATTGGAGTACACACCGCAAAGGCATTTCACCTTAGCCTGAATACCGCTTTCCTCCTTGATCTCTCGCAAAACACCGGTTTCTAAATCCTCTCCTATCTCAATCTGACCACCTGTAGTATCGTAACCACGGTTGCGGGTTTTGATAATCAGAATATTACCATCTTTATCAAAAACATAGCCTGCTACCGCAACAATGTGTGTTGGAAAAGCCATAAACACCTCTCGCATTATGATAATTTCTATTTACAATTTTCTTTATCGC
>CALCTA010000006.1 GCA_937893945.1 uncultured Clostridia bacterium
ACTTACCTTCACCACCACCGTGAGGGTGATCGCAGGGGTTCATTACGGAACCGCGGACTGTGGGACGGATGCCCATGTGTCTCTTCTTACCGGCCTTACCAAGCTTAACGGTGTCATGCTCGATATTACCAACCTGACCGATAGTTGCCTTACAGTCAAGACGGATGATTCTTACTTCGCCCGAGGGAAGTCTGATCTGCGCGATGCCGTTCTCCTTGGAGATAAGCTGTGCAGCAACGCCTGCGGAACGAACGAGCTGAGCGCCCTTGCCGGGATAAAGCTCGATGTTGTGAATGAAAGTACCAACGGGGATGTTCTCGATGGGGAGAGTGTTACCGGGCTTGATATCTGCATCTGCGCCTGTGTAAACAACGTCGCCGTCAGTAAGACCAACGGGAGCGATGATGTAGCTCTTCTCGCCCTCGGTGTTCTGAAGAAGTGCGATGTACGCGCTTCTGTTGGGGTCGTACTCAACACCGATTACGGTTGCGGGAAGATTGCTGCTTCTCTTGAAATCGATGATTCTGTACTTAAGCTTGTTTCCGCCGCCCTTATGACGAACGGTGATTCTGCCGTAGCTGTTTCTTCCGGCGAACTTCTTCTTAGTAACAACGAGGCTCTTTTCGGGAGTAAACTTTGTTATCTCCTCGAAGGTGGGCACGCTCATGTGTCTTCTCGCCGGTGTAGTAGGCTTATACTTCTTTGTAGGCATTACTTCTTACCTCCTACCATCAGTTAAGGCCGTCGAAGAACTCGATGGTCTTGGAGTCAGCTGTAAGAGTTACAACTGCCTTCTTCCACTCAGATGTGTAACCTGCGTGTACGCCGAGTCTCTTGGGCTTTTTCTTCATATTGATTGTGTTTACACACGCGACCTTTACGCCGAACATAACCTCAACCGCGTTAGCGATCTCGGGCTTGGTTGCGTTTGCTGCAACCTTGAAGGTGTACTTCTTGTCAGCGAGTTTGTCCATGCTTGCCTCGGTGATGATAGGCTTAATGATGATATCCTGTACCATTTTCATTATGCGTAAACCTCCTCAAGCTTTTCTACTGCTGCGCGGGTCATAACGACCTTCTCAGCGTTAAGCACCTCGTAAACGTTGATGGTGCTGGAAAGAGTCGTAACAACTCCGGGGATGTTGGCACAGCTCTTAACTACGAACTTGTTGACCTCAGGGAGAACAACGAGAGCCTTCTGTGCAACGACAGCGGTTCTTGTCTTCTTCTCTCTTACTACCTGACCGTCAGTAACGGTGGTTACCTTGTAGTTCTTGGTAACTTCCTTCTGGCAGCCAAGAGCCTTGAGCATCTTGACCATCTCAGCGGTCTTGAATGCGTCGAGAGTGATGTTGTCAACAACGATAAGCTCGCCTGCTGCAACCTTAGCGGAAAGTGCGCTGCGGATAGCAACCTTCTTAGCCTTCTTGTTCATGGAGAGTCTGTAGTCTCTGGGCTTCGGACCGAGAGCTACGCCACCGTGTGTCCACTGAGGAGCGCGAGTAGAGCCCTGACGTGCTCTGCCTGTGCCCTTCTGTCTCCAGGGCTTCTTACCGCCGCCCGAAACCTCGGTGCGAGTAAGGGTGGACTGTGTGCCCTGTCTCTGATTCATCAGATAGGTTCTGACTGCGGCATGGAGGACAGCTGCGTTAACTTCTGCGCCGAATACCTTTTCGGACAAAGTCATCTCGCCAACTTCTTTACCGGTCATATCAAAAACTTTAATATTAGGCATAGTTTATTTCCTCCTTCCGATTATGCTTTAACCGAATCGCGAACGAAAACTATGCCGTCCTTAGCGCCGGGAATAGCGCCCTTGATAGCGATAAGATTCTTCTCGGAGTCGATCTTTACAACTTTAAGATTGAGAACTGTTACCTGCTCGTTACCGTACTGACCTGCCATCTTCTTGTTCTTGAAGATTCTCGCGGGGTCGATAACGCCCATGGAACCGGGCTGACGGTGGATAGGACCTGTACCGTGAGTCATTCTGAGGTGGTGGTGGTTCCATCTCTTGATAACGCCGGAGTATCCACGTCCCTTTGTCATACCTGTAACGTCGACCTTTTCACCTACGGCGAAGGTATCGGCTGTAATGACGTCGCCTACGTTGATGCCCGAAATATCATCAAGACGGAATTCCTTGAGGTGCTTTGTCTCGTAATTGCCCTGCTCGTTCTTTGCGACACCTGCTTTTGCAACGTGTCCAATCTCGGCCTTGGTCATGTGCTTCTCTTTTACTTCAGCGAAGCCAAGCTGAATGGCATTGTAGCCATCTGTCTCGGTGGTCTTCTTCTGCGCTACTACGCAGGGACCAGCCTGGATTACCGTAACCGGAATTACGTTTCCGATTTCGTCAAAGATCTGTGTCATACCGATCTTCTTACCGATAATACCCTTTTTCATTTTGTTTTTCCTCCTGTAAATTATTGGTTGACCGCTCGCATGTATTAACGGCCAACATGATTTACAAAGTTACCGAACTGCTTCTTTGCATCGGCTGTTATCTTTGTTTTGGCGCTTCGAAGTGCTTGATTTAGATTTTTACTTCGATCTCAACGCCTGCGGGAAGCTCTACGCTCATCAAAGCGTCAACAACCTTCTGGGAAGGCTTGATGATGTCGATAAGACGCTTGTGTGTACGCATTTCGAACTGCTCACGGCTATCCTTGTACTTGTGTACCGCACGGAGAATGGTTACGATCTCCTTCTCGGTAGGAAGCGGGATAGGACCGGAAACTGCTGCGCCGTTTCTCTTCGCTACCTCAACGATCTTCTCTGCTGCTGCATCGATGAGAGTGTGGTCGTAGCTCTTCAGTCTTACTCTGATCTTTTCCTTGACTGCCACCTGTTTTTACCTCCTGTAAGTATTTGCTCTGTTCACATACGCGCATATATAATTAAATTGTATGCCGCTGCGAACCGCATCAGGGGCGCATTTCCTCAACACCGAGCCGTGTGTTTCTTTTCTACCCATTTAAAAATCCGAAAGCCCCGCCAAGCACCTCACGGCAGGGGGATTCGGGTAAATGAGCAGACCGTCGGCACACACTCAGAGTGGGATCTGCTTCGCCCGTTTAATCGGACATACTCCGCGAAAATTACCTGACGGCCGTCAAACTCCGTCAGCAACCTCTCGCTTCAACGCATATCAAGCCTTATAATTTTACCATATCATAGTCCATTTTGCAAGTGTTTTTTTCATAGAAATTTAGAGAAAATAAAGAGCGTTATTTGTGCATTATTCACAAATAAACTATATTTTGTGGTCATTTGCGCCAAATTTATCTACCGATTGTGGTCATTTTTCCGAAAAAAACAAATTTTTTCAGAAGGTTTTAAAAAAATTTTAAAAAATCATAAAATTTTGCCGTTTTTTTCGCAAAAAAGAGCCCATCCGAGCCCAAAAGGCTCAGATGGGAATAAAAATTCAACTCTTTTTAACTCTCAGCACCAGACTTTTAAGTGCCTTTGCATTAAACGGAATGAGAGGATAGAGATAATTTCTCTTGCCATTGGCGGTGGAATTCGTGGCGATGAGAATAATTATCACAAGGAAGCCGCCGACGTATCCCCAGAAGCCGAAGATAGCAGTCGTGATGAGCAGCAAGATTCGCAAAAACTTAATAGCATAACCAAGCTCGTAGCTCCGCTGAGTGAAATTGGCTATCGCAACGAACGCCATATAGAGTATTACCTCGGGTATCAGCCAACCTATATCCACAGCAAAATCTCCAAGGATAAGCCCACCCACCACCGAGAGTGAGTTGTTCAGCATATTCGGGGTATTGAGCGAGGCGAGGCGGAGAGCGTCTATGATGAACTCAACGAGCAGTAGCTGGGCAAGGAGCGGAAGTGAGCCCGTATGCTCGGGCATGGCAAAGGATAGCCATTCGGGGACGAGCTCGGGGTACATCTGCATAAGATACCACGTCGGTGTCAATATCAGCGTAACGAAAAACACCGCGTAGCGCACTATTCTTATATAAGTTCCGGTCAGGGGTGGAAAATAGAAATCGTTTGACTCCTGCATAAAGTCAAAGATAGTCGAGGGCAGCACCATTACCTCGGGGCTGTTGTCAATGATTATCAGCACGCTCCCCTCAAGCAGCTGAGCCGCCGCGGCATCGGGGCGCTCGGTGGTCCTTATCTTCGGGAACGGATTATACCAGCGCGAGTGTATCAGGCACTCCTTGAGCGACTCGTGCCCCATTACAAGTGAATCGGTCTTTATTGACGAGAGCTTTTTCCTAAGGGTCTTAACGTACGAGGCATCGGCGCGGTCGCTCATATAACAAAGCACCACGTCGCTACCCGAATCACTTCCTATTTTAAAATACTGCATCGTAAGCGAGGGATTTCGTATTCTGCGACGGATGAGCGCGGTGTTGAATATAAGCGTCTCGACAAATCCGTCGCGAGATCCTCGCATAACTCTGTCTCCCTCGGGCTCTGACGTCTCCCTCGCGGGATAGGTGCGCGTGTCAAGAAGTATCGCCTCTGCCCCAAAGCTGCTTCCAAGCACGAGCGTGCCGCCAGACATCACCATCTGTATCATATTCCCAACGTCCCGACACACGTCGGTCTCAATATAAGGTAGGCACTCTTGCATAAAATCAACAGCGCCTCGCGGAAGCTTCTTCAGCGAGAGAAAATGCATCATCAGCTTCTGAAGCACCGTATCCTTAGCAAATCCGTCAATAAAAAAGAGCGTCAGCTCTCCGTCAGGAAGAGTAAGAGTTTTAGTGAGCATATCAAAGCTCTGCTCGCTTCTGAGCAATCCTGATAAAAGTCTTACGTTCTCCGCGTAATTCTCGCTAAGAGCCGTTCCCCTGCCCATCTTCTCGCTATCGGTTTTCTTCATATTATATATAACTACCCCGCTTTCGCATTTTTAAAGCATTTTTAGTAGTTTGCGCAGATTTTGCGGGATAATACGGGAAGCGGAATTTTAGTAAGAAAAACGCAAAACAAACCAAATTTCTCGCAAAACTTGTAAGGACCGTGCGACCATATTTGCTCCGCAAAAAGACTGCCCTAATATAATAAAAAGAGTTTTCGGTACCGATGAGGTGTCCGAAAACTCTTCCTTAGAAAAATCGCTATTTTTGAAAATTGACTCCAAGGACAGTCGAGGACGCCTGTCCCTACAAGCAATACTTTCCCCTTCATTAAAGTTCTTTGGCGCCACCCTTTCT
>CALCTA010000007.1 GCA_937893945.1 uncultured Clostridia bacterium
TTCGGGGATCTCTATAATAAAGTAGGACTTTCTTGCCTTGTGACCGGTAAGCTTGTTGATAAGCAGGGCACAAAGGAGAATAATGACTATACCAACGAAGTACATGATAGTACCTACCCACTCGGACTCGTTGAAGAACGCTCCTGCAAAGAGTGCGATAACGGGAAGCTTTGCGCCGCAGGGCATAAAGGGAGCCAGCATGGCGGTGGCTCTGCGCTCACGCTCATTTCGGATAGTACGGCAAGCCATAACTCCGGGTATAGCGCAACCCGTACCGATAACGAAGGGAATGACCGATTTACCCGAAAGACCGACCTTCTTAAAGATGGGATCAAGTACAACAGTAGCGCGAGCCATATAGCCGCAATCCTCAAGGAGTGCGATAAGGAAGTACATGATCATAACGAGAGGAAGGAAACCGACGACCGCGGCAACGCCTTCAATTATACCTTCAAGAACTATAGCCTGAAGTATTTCGTGCGCGCCTTCCATCCAGCCGGTTACGATGTCCTTGAACCAACCTATACAATCAACAAGACCCCAAAGGTGAGTTTCGCCTACGTCAAGTCCCTCAGCGAGCCAGGCTCCGGGACCGGCCTGGGAGATCCAGAACACCGCGAACATTACTACCGCGAAGATCGGAATACCTACCCATTTATTAGTAAGAACAGCGTCTATCTTGTCCTGCGTGTTCTTGTTTTTGGTAAGGACCTTTCTGCTTTCAACGTCCTTAACAACCTTGTTGACGAATTCAAATCGCTTTCTGTCAGCAGCTTCAACTGCTTTTTTATTGGAAAGATCAACGTCGCTCTGAACGTAAGGAGCTTTTTGACCGTTTCCAAGCGAGGCGATAGCCGCCTCAACGACCTCCTTAAGACCGTCACCGGTAGTAGAGGTTGTGTCAATTACGGGACAACCGAGCTTTTCGGAAAGAGCCTTAACGTCTATCTTGGTATCCTTTTTCTTGTTGACGTCCGCTTTATTGAGCGCGACAACCACGGGAATATCAAGCTCAAGAAGCTGAGTGGTAAAGAAAAGGCTACGGCTGAGATTAGTGGCATCTACGATGTTGATTATTGCATCGGGATTTTCATTTTTGACGTAAGAGCTTGTGATGCTTTCTTCGCTGGTGAAGGGAGACATCGAGTAAGCTCCGGGGAGGTCAACTGCAATAAGCTCCTCCGAGCCGCTATAGTAGCTCTTTTTGATGGGATGCTCTTTTTTGTCAACAGTAACACCTGCCCAGTTTCCGACTTTTTCGTTACTGCCTGTAAGAGCATTGTACATTGTGGTTTTACCTGAATTAGGATTACCTGCAAGAGCAATTCTTATCAACTGACTGACCTCCTTTTCCGTAACAAAATAAACATCAAACAATAATAGCCTTTGCTAAATTTTTATCTATATTATATCTGCTGTCTTTAATGGATACAATGCTGCCACCACTAATGTGAAACACAACTGTAATTGGCTCACCTACATAACAACCAAGAGTAAACAAAAATGCTTCAAGCTCTTCATCATCTGTTGAAATATCTTTTATAATGTATTCCACACCCTCTGCTGCTCCAGATAATCGCACTACATCCACCTCACTTACTCAGTTAGCAATGGCTAACTCGAAAACATAATAAACAGTTAGCATTTGCTAACTAAAAACAATTATATTCACTTTCCAACGCCTTGTCAACAACTTTTTTCAAATTTTGGTAATATTGATTTTTTGTACAATCTATGCTATTATTAAACCAAATAAAACTATTTAAAATTACAACATACAAGGAGCATTTTATGCCACTCAAGGAATCTGGCGAGATGTATCTCGAAACAATATATGTCTTATGTAATAAAAGAAACTCTGTTCGTTCAATAGACGTTGCGGAGCATATGAACTATTCAAAGCCAAGCGTAAGCAGAGCCGTAGGTATGCTTAAAGAAAAGGAGCTTATTACCGTAGACAAAGACGGCTATATAAATCTTACCGCTCAAGGCAAAGACCTTGCAAAAAACATTTTCGAAAGACATACCATTATAACAAAAATGCTCACCTTCTTAGGTGTTGATGAGGCTATTGCAGCAGAGGACGCCTGCCGTATTGAACACGTTATAAGCCCCGAATCCTTTGAGGCAATGAAAAAGTTTCTTGAAAACAAATAAACAATACTAAACTACTACCACTGAGAATATATTTTTAAGAAATATATTCTTGGTGGTGGTTTTATTTTTTCTCTTATTTCTTCCTTTTCTCCATTAACACTTACCACTATTTTCCTTACATTTTGTGTAATTTTTGTAAACGGACTTACAGATGCACCAAATTCCATTGCAACATGTATTTCAACGCGTAGCCTTTCTTTGAAAAACGCCCTTTTACTTTCTGCAATTTTTAACCTTGCAGGTGTTATTCTTTCAAGTAAGCTCAACGCATCTGTAACAGAAACGGTAATGAATATGGTGTCCTTCGGTGATAACACAAACAAATCCACCATTGCTCTGTCTGCAGCTTTATTTTCTATTGTAACGTGGGCTCTGCTTTCATGGTATTTCGGTATTCCTACAAGCGAAAGCCACGCGCTTATCGCAGGTCTTACGGGCGAAGATTTTGAAAGCTTCAGAAACAGCTTCAATATTGCTTATTCGCTTAAGGCGCATATGCTTCAGATGGGATTTTTAAAGCTTCTCTACGGCGCCGATATGCGTGAAAACAGGGCGGAATATCCCTGCACTTTCAACGAAGAGCCTCCCTATGAGGTAACCTCAACGCCGTGGCTTACGGGCGATGAAATCGGAATGCTCAAAAACTGCGAGGACGCCCTTGACAGGCTTTACAACAGCAGACGCTTCCTGTTTACCGTTGAATATCTTACGCTGGAGGTCGGCATTGAGCCGTTTG
>CALCTA010000008.1 GCA_937893945.1 uncultured Clostridia bacterium
GCGACTCGTCTCCCTTGCCGTCATCCTCACACTGCTTCAACTCGCTTACGCACTCCATTACCGACGAGATACGCTTAGCCGACGCCGCGCATTTGGTGTACATAACGAACATTCTTGAGAGCGACATCATTGCCATTGATATGAGCGTAAAATACTGCATAAAGGCAATGACCGTAGCCGCCGATGACTCGTTGTTTGAAACGAGATACGCGCTTACCGCAACTACCGCGACTATGCCCATATTCATAAGCAAGGTCATTATGGGGTTTACCACGCCCATAATAACTCCCGCCTTTGTCTCGTTTTTCTTGAGAGCCTTGTTTGCCCTGTCGTAGCGCGCGTTTTCGTAATCCACCTTTGAGAGCGCCTTGATAACGCGTATTCCCTGCGCGTCCTCACGAACTACTCTGACCATTCCGTCAACCGACTGCTGAACCTTTGAATAAAGCGGAACACCCTTACGGGAAATGCTATATACAACAATGAATATAAGCGGAAGCGTTGCCAACATAACGAGCGCAAGCTTTCTGTCCATCGCAAAGGTTATCACAGTTCCGCCAAGGAGAAGTATAGGCGCGCGGATACCCATTCTCTGCATCATTCCGATGAAGTTCTGCACGTTGTAGGTATCCGAGGTTATTCTCGACTCAAGCGAGGGGATAGTGAAGGCGTCGGTGCTTCGCGCCGAGAGATTGAGCGTCTTTGAAAAAAGATCTCTTCTCATCTCGGTTGAGAACTTCATCGTCGTCTTCGCCGCCATTCTATTCGCAATTATATTGCCAAGGCAGGCAATGACGGCGCATATTGCCATAAGTGCGCCGTAGAACAGTATTTTAGCTACGTCATTGGTAACTATAACGTTTTCAAGTATATGTGTAAGTAAAAACGGTATCATCAGCTCGGCTACCGTGCCGATTATCTTAACGAGCGTTCCGACCGTTATTCGCGCTCGCAAAGGCTTTAAATATGCAAATACCCACTTCATTTGTTTTCCTCTTGCTTCTGAATTATCTCTCTTGCGCGGGCTTGCATGCGCTCAAGCACCGAATCAAATATATCAAGCTCCTCTTGCGGTATTCCCTCAGAGAGAAGCGACATCCACTCAAGCGATGCCTGCTTTATCTCGGGCAGGACCGATAGCATCTTATCTGTCGGATAGACAGAAAACTGCCTTTTGTCGTTTGGCAGCGGCGTGCGGGTGATATACCCGTTCTCCTCAAGACAGTTGAGATTTCGCGCGACAGTACTCTTATTAAGACACAGCTCACGGGCTATCTCCTCCTGTGAGCGCCCGGGCTCGCGACAAATAGCAAGCGCAAAGGCGTACTGCCCTGCCTGCATATCCTCGGCGGATATCTTGTTGTGCCTGTAAACTGCTTGAGAACGGCTGATATTATTCAGCATTTTCATAAACTTTGACATTTTGCACCTCAAAAAAATAATAGTTGCATACGCAACAGTTTCGTATGCAACTATTATAACAGATATTTCGACAAAAGTCAATGATATATGAAAAATAATCAAAGTTTTTAAGAGAGCACGACTATCTCGCACCTTGCTCTTTCGTCATCCCTGATTATCTCTCCCACCGACTTTACGCTGATGCTTCCCGCATAGGCGTTCTTGATACTGAGCACGTCAGAGGTTATAGTCGCCTCTACCTCAGAGCGTTCAAATGCAAGGTCTGCCTCCTGCATCTCGCAATTTATCAGCTTCAAGCCCTTACAGTAACAAAGCGGCTGTGTACCTATAATAGTACAGTTCTCAAACGTAATATTTTCCGAGTACCAACCGAGATACTCGCCCTTTACCACAGAGTTTCTAACGGTTACGTTGCTCGCGTGCCAGAAGGCGTCCTTAGTATCAAGCACACAGTTCTCAATAACTGCGTTGTTGATATATTGGAAGGAATACTTTCCCTTAAAACGCACGTTGCTAAGGGCAATATTCTCTGCTCTGAGCATAAAATACTCGCCCTCGGCGGAGCTGTCCTTTATTCTTATATCATTAGTTGACCAACCAAATTCCGTTGATATGATATCACAGTTCATTATCTCCACGTCGGAGCACTCGCGCATCGCCTTGACACCGTGAAGAATACTATCTTTTATATGTACGTCGCTCGTATACCAGAATGCCGCTCTGCAAAGCGAGGTCATCTCACAGTCCGAGAGATGCACTTTGTCGGTGTGCCAGAAAGGATAGCGAAGATTGAAAAAGCAGCGCTCTGCCACTATATCCTTGCTCTCCTTAAATGCGCTCTCGCCGTCGGCTTCTCCGTCAAACTTACACTCCCTGACGGTAACGCCGTTGCTTTCATATAATGCGCGCTCCTCATCAAAGCGCTGATTTTCGATCACTTTCATTTGAATTCCTCAATATATTTCATTATAGCTTACAATAACATTAATATTATAACATATTTTTTATGTATTGCAATAGATAAAGAGCAAATTTAATTGACAAAATATTTTTTTGGTGGTATAATAGTTGGGATGTATTTTGTTCTGAGAGGTACTTATGGGATACGTTGAAATATTGCTTACGGGCGTTGCGCTTGCGATGGATGCTTTCGCGGTATCTATCTGCAAGGGTATCAAAATGCCAAAGCTTCGCAAGCTGCATATAGTAATAATAGCCCTTTTCTTCGGCGGCTTTCAGATGCTCATGCCACTTATAGGCTGGCTGCTCGGAAGTCAGTTCGTTCAGTACATATCTAAGTTCGACCATTGGATAGCCTTTGCTCTACTTGCCTTTATCGGCATCAAAATGGCTGTAGAATCATTCAAGCACGACGACGAATGCTGCTGCAAGGATGAGGAAAAGCTTGATCTCAAGGAGCTGTTAGTCCTCGCGATAGCAACAAGCATAGACGCGCTTGCCGTAGGCATAACCTTTGCGCTCTACCCCGACATCAACATTCTTCCCTCTATATCCATAATCGGTATAGTAACGTTTATTATCTGTGCGGGTGGCGTAGTCATCGGACACAAGTTCGGAGCGAAATTCAAATCAAAAGCAGAGCTTCTCGGCGGTATCGTGCTGGTGCTCATCGGTCTGAAGCTGCTTATTGAAGGTCTTCTCGAAGGAATTATTAAATAAAAGCATCGCCGAGGCGTTAAGCCTCGGCGATATTTTTTTGGTTTTGAATGTCAATTCACTCCGCAAAGCTGTCGGCGTAAGTAGTAGCGAGCAGATCACACCTCTCGTTATACGGATGTCCCGTATGTCCGTGTACCCAAACAAAGCTGACGTCGTGGACAGCGAGAAGCATATCTATCTTCTTCCAAAGCTCAACGTTGAGCACCGCAGACTTGTCCGCCTTTCTCCAACCGTTTTTCTTCCAGGACTCAAGCCAACCCTTGTTTATGGCGTCAACGAGATACTTTGAGTCGGACGTGAGCGTTACCTCGCAAGGAACTCTGAGTGCCTCAAGACCTGCGATAGCCGCCATAAGCTCCATTCTGTTATTAGTAGTCATCGGCTCGCCGCCCGAAAGCTCTTTTTCCTTGTCGCCGTAAACGAGTATCGCTCCCCAACCGCCGCGACCGGGATTTCCCCTGCACGCGCCGTCGGTATATAGCTCGACCTTCTTCATATCTTTTCCGCCTTTGCTTTATTTGTCTTGTTATCTGATAGTAGCAATAAATCTCAGGAATGCGCACTGTCCCTCGGGTGTGCGCTTGTAAACTCCCGCATCCTCGAGAACTCTCTCAAAGGTACGACCGATCTCCTTCTTGATTATCTGCTCGGTGTTCTCAGGAGTGAATTCGTAGTTGCCCTTGAATGCCTCGTACCACTCCTTGTGCTTAACGATGCTCTCGTCCTCAGAGAAATCTCTGCCTGCCGCGATAAACTCGCACATTGTCGCAATCTCATCGCGAAGTCTTGCGGGAAGAACTGCAAGTCCCATTACCTCGATAAGACCGATGTTTTCCTTTTTGATGTTGTGAAGATCGGCGTGAGGATGGTAAACTCCGAGAGGATGCTCCTCTGTTGTGATATTGTTACGAAGCACGAGATCAAGCTCGAACTTGCCGTCTCTGAATCGAGCGATGGGAGTTACGGTATTGTGAGGCTCGCCGTCGGTGTAAGCATACACGAAAGCGTCCTCGTCGGTGTAATTTCTCCAAGCGAGATGTATTTTCTCTGCAAGATCAGCAAGGCTCTTTCTGTCGGCAGAGCGCAAACGGATGACAGACATCGGCCAATTTACGATACCTGCCTCAACATTATCAAAGCAAGAGAAGCGTATATCTGTGTCAATAGGAGCTTTCGCCATAGCAAAGGTGTAGTTACCGCCCTGCATGTGATCGTGAGAGAGTATCGAGCCACCAACGATGGGCAGATCGGCATTAGAGCCAAGGAAGTAGTGAGGATACTGAGCCACGAAGTCAAGAGCGCGCTCAAAGGTACCTCTGTCTATCTTCATAGGCGTATGATCCTTGGAGAGCACGATACAATGCTCGTTGTAGTAAACGTAAGGCGAGTACTGCATATACCACTGCTTGCCCGCGAGAGTGGTGGGGATAAGGCGCAAAGTCTGACGTGCAGGCTTGCCCGCATTACCCTCGTAGCCCTCGTTATCAGGACAAAGCAGACACTTGGGGTATCCGCTCTGAGGCAGGAGCTTTGCGGCCGCGATAGCCTTGGGGTCCTTCTCGGGCTTCGAGAGATTTACGGTGATGTCAAGCTCACCGTATTTGCCCTCGTATTTCCACTTAAGGTCTTTGGCAACACGGTAGGTACGTATGTAATCACTTGCGCGGCAGAGAGCGTAGAAGTAGTCTGTCGCGACTTTAGGGGAAATAGCATAGTAAGACGAGAAGGTGCGAATGACCTCGCTCGGACGGGGAGTGAGGATTCCCATAAGCTTTGTATCAAAGAGATCGCGATATACAACGCTGTTGTTCTCAAGCAGTCCCTTCTCTGCCGCGTAGTCGCAAAGTGCGGCAAGAATATCCTCAAGAGGTTCGGGGGTGATCTCCTCATCAGGCTCGATATACTCAGCAACGCCGAGAGCCGACATAAGCGAGTTGGTCATATAAATTCTGTCCTCCTCGGCAATGAGCTTGTTGTCAAGCGCGTATTCGACAAGCTTCTTTATCTTCAATGAGATGTTAGTTGACATAATGATGTCCTCCCTAAATAATTTTCCAAGTTATATTATATCACTTATTGCCCCCGTTGTCAAAGGGAAAAAGCATATTTTCGAAAAAATTGCATTTTTCGTTTTACCTTCCCTCTTATACCTCAGCATTTCGCAAAACGGGCGATTCGCAATGTTTTCGAAGAAAACTTGCGGCTTGCCAAGTGGTCGCCCGCGGACGTGCAATGCACGCCCCTACGGGTTTGATTGTTGTCCTAAATTTATCATCGGTAGGAGAGAGGTCTTTCTCCTCACGCCTTGCCTAACGCAATGATACCAAAAGCCTTCCCCAGCG
>CALCTA010000009.1 GCA_937893945.1 uncultured Clostridia bacterium
TTGTCCGCTTCCGGACAGCTTTCCTATTTTACCACCTTCGTCCCCTTTTGTCAAGACCTTTTTTTGATTTTTTTAGAAACTGTTCTTTTGACCAAAAAGGATCTTTCAAAAGCCAAAGTTGCTGACATTTTTCATAAATTCCGACCCGAATGTACCAAAAACAAGCCTGCCTGTCCGAATACTTTCGCTCTCCTATGCATACACTTTCTATAATAGTATATAAAAGGAAGGAAAAACCAAATGGCAGCAAAAAGAATTCTTATTCCCATCATATTGGCGCTTGTATTCGCGCTCGTTATCTGCTCTTCCCTTTTGGCAGTCCTGCTTCTTCAAGGGCGCTCATCTATCTGTCCGCATCCTTCCTTCAAAGAAATAGAAATAGCGTCTACTTGTAGTGAAGAAGGAAAAATAACACGCCGCTGTGAGTTCTGCGACTACGAATACGTCTCAGAGATACTTCCGAGGGCTGAGCACACGCTTTTGTCGATGAGTCTGCCGCCCACTTGCACTTCTCAGGGCTACACGATCTACTATTGCGAGTGCGGCTATACCTATCGCGCCGATTTTCAGTCTCCACTTGAGCATAAGCTTATAAGTGAGGTGGTCGCTCCAAGCTGTAATGAAACAGGCTGCACGCGCTATTCCTGCGCTAACTGCTCATTCTCATACGAGAGCAACTTCTCAGAGCCGCTCGGGCATAAATTCAGCAAAACACTTCATCTTCCGACCGCCACCTCTGCGGGATATACCGAGTACACCTGTGATTGCTCTTACTCATACCGTGGCGACTACGTTTATTACAGCGATATACTTGAGAGTGCCTACTGCTCGGGCACAGACGTTCTTGCTAAAGGTATAGACGTTTCGCGTTGGAATCACCAGATAGATGCCGCAAGTGGCAAATATCTTCCTCTCGACTGGGCGGCTATCAAGGCGCAGGGCGTGGATTTTGTGATACTCAAAGCGGGAAGCACCAAGAGCGGAATTGAGCCGACCTTTCTTATGGACTACGAGGGCGCGAGGGCGGCGGGGCTTGAGGTAGGCGCGTATTTTTACACCTATTCAACAACTGTGGCAGGCATCACGCACGATGCCGAGATGCTTCTGCTCTGGCTTGAGGGCAAGCAGTTTGAATATCCGATATATCTCGACCTCGAGGATTCAAGCCTTGCGGGGCTCGGCAAAAATCACTTAAGCGCTATGTGTGAGGCATTTTTGTGCAAGCTTCAACAGAACGGCTACTATGCAGGTCTTTACACTAACCACACCTGGCTTACCACTATTCTCGACACTCCGCGAATGGTAACGCTGTTTGACCTGTGGTACGCGCGCTATCCGCTGACCGAAAAGCCTACCTGGAACGAGGAGAAATACGGCAAGCAGCTCGGAATGTGGCAGTACACCGAAAGTGGCGTGCTTGAGGGTGCTGACGGGTATTTTGACCTTAACTATTCCTATAAAGATTACGGCGAGATAATGAAAAAATGGGGACTTAACGGATTTTGAAAGCCGCAAAAACGGCTCGGAGCGGTTGCTCCGAGCCGTTTGATTTTTTAGTTTTGTTCGTCTGTGTCGGGCTGCTCTGCATCAATGTTATCAATATCCACCGCCACTACCCTAAAATCATTTTCACCGAACATATACATATATCCGTCTATATAAACTCCGCGCTTTATTTCTTCGTTTCTACCGCCAAGTTCAACGCTGAAAAGCTCAACGAAGCGCTCGTTCTCGGAGTCAAACTTGACAAGCGTGTACAGATAGTCAGCATTTCCTGTTTTTATATCATAATTTTCCCATCGAGCAAATCCAATAAGCTGATTTTCGCGATCAATATAGTATGCCTCATGGGTAATCGGGAATACACCCTCAAAGATCTCATACTTGCAAGTGCTGACAACTCGATCTTCTGATTCCTTGTACCCCTCTATCTTCAAGGTGCTCATCCAATCGCCTTCGTAGCATCCTATTCCAACAAGATATCCGTTACCAAAATCCACAAGTGAGGTGGATAGTCCTTCAATAGTTCCCGTCTCCTTGTAGGATATGTTGTCAAGGTCGGAAAGATCAAAGAAGAACACGGGGTCTAAAAATTGATTCATCCTCTTTAACGCTGTGCATACGTAAGCATTGTTTCCGTCAAATCGGACAGAATACACGATCTCTCCCTCGGGAGCAAAGCTCTTGACCGATGCAACCTCATCAAAAGTCTCAAGAGAGATGCAGTAGAGATCTGCGCTTGTTTGAGTAGTAGTTACCACGCGCAAAATGCCCTCGTGCTCATCCATACCCCGCAGATTCATCCATCCATCGACCGATACAGAACCAAGAACTTCAAAATTTTCTCCCGAATAGTCAACCGCAAGAATAGCCGTTCGCCTGTTTGCGTTTTCGCTGACCCTCTCATCTCCCCAAAAGAAGATCTTATCCTTTGAAACGTAAGGCTCGACTCTGTAAGAAAGTGCCGCAATATTTTTCTCAAGAGTAAGATCCTTCTGATCAAGCATCAAAGCAATAGTATATGCGTGATCTGTCATTTTCTCGTTGCAAACTATCTCACAATCTTGAAGAAGTTCATATCCGTTTCCTAAATCAATTAAGGGAAGGAAGCTTTCGGGGTTGCCATAATCAATTCTATCATCAACCGGAGTATATCTTACAAACAGCATAAGCTTACCGTCCTTAAGCCTTGCTGATATGGGCACCCCCTTGAGCCTTATCATAGCTCTTTGTGTTATCTGCGTAGGGTCTGAAACATCAAGCGAATATACCTCCGCGTTTGCAATACCCTCGTAACGCGAATTGCAGATGGCCGTAATAGTTTTACCGTCCTCGGAAAGCAAAATATCAATGTCATAAACGTTGCCCGCTGAGACCGGTTTTACATGATAAGATCCAACCTCTACAGACTCTGCTCCATCTATAGAGAAAGCCCTTATATAATCTCCGTCGGAATAGAATATATGCGTATTTGTTCGCTTTATAAAATCCTCTTCTTCGATACCGTGAGTCTGATTATCCGTGATCTGCACGTTTGAAGCGCTACTTCCATTGTATTCATGAACGATATCAAGGGTTTCCATGTATTCAAAATACTCATCAAGGCTTCTGATGACCTCAAAATACTCGCTATCCTGATACTGTTTGATCCTCTCGGGTATCTCGTCGGTCATATCCGGTTGCTGCTCATCTTCCTCTCTGCTCAGCAGCAGAGTGCCGATAACTACGCCCGTAGTCAGCAGCGCGATGCACGCCGCGATAGCAACAAGGCGAAATGCAAGCGGTTTTCTTGCCTTCTTATCTATATTTGGCGCCGCTTCTTCCACGAATTTGGGATCAAGCTTTTCAAAAGCGTCAAAAATATCATTCTTTTTCATATAAATACCCCCTCTTTTTCAAGAAAAGCCTTCAGCTTTTCTCTCGTGCGGTAAAGAACGGTCGTAACGGTGTTTCTGTTCATCGAGTTGTCGCGCGCTATCTGCTCGGTACTGCACATATACCAATATCTTTGCACGAATATCCTGCGGTCTCTCGCGTCAAGCCCCGAGACAAATCGGTTCAGCGCATCAGCAATGCGCTCGCTCTCTGCCTCGTCGCGCTCTCTTTCGTCGGGAATACACTCCGCAAGCTCGTCTATCGCGGCCTCAACACAGCCTCCCCGCTTTTCAGCTTTTCTCTTTCTGTACCTGTCGAGCGAAAGATTGCGGCATATCGTACCTATATACGAGCGCAGACGCGTAGGATATTCAGGTGGCATACTGTTCCAGGCGCGCAGGTAGGTATCGTTCTGCACCTCACGGGCATCCTCACCGTCGGACAAGAGATTATTGGCAATATAGAGAATATATCTGCCGTATTTCTTATCGGTCTCGGCGATCGCGTCCTCTGAACGCTTCCAAAACAGATCTACTATTTGCTTGTCGTCCATACCGTCTCTCCTTTCATTGTAATTCAAGGGTCCCTTTCACTCTAACAGACGAAAAAAATGGGGGAATATTTCAAAAATTGAAAAAATTTTTAGAATTATTTTTTTAATTATATCATTTCCGCTCCCTGCTGTCAAGGTGGAGGTAAATATTACCACGCCTTGAAATATTGACAAGCAGAGCAAATTATGCTAAAATATCCTCATACAGCACATATACCCATTTTGGAGGAAAACAAACTTGAAATTGAGATACTTTACAATATTTTTAACCGCACTTCTGCTGCTTGCCCTTCTCTGCTCCTGCGAGCAGGCTGACGCTTTGGGCGATGAGAGCGCGCGCCCGACCGAGCAGCCGACAGAAGCGCCCGAGCAGACCGAGGCGGTATGCCTGCACAGATACGGCGACTGGCAGACCGAGACCGAGCCCACCTGCACGTCAGACGGACTTGAGAAAAGGATCTGTCTTTTGTGCGAGGATATACTCGAGAGATCCATTCCCATGCGCGAGCATACGCTGAAGAAAACTCTCTACGCTCCCGACTGCACAAACGAGGGATACATAGAGTGCGTATGCGAGTGCGGATATTCATACCGCACCGACGTAGTCGCGCCAAAGGGACATACTCTCAGCGAAAATATAACTCTTCCCACCTGCGACGAGCAAGGATACACCGAGTACGATTGCTCTGACTGCGACTATTCATATATCGGAAGCTTTGTTGCCGCAAAGGGACATAGCTTTACCCACGAGCGCAGTCTTCCCACCATTCTCACCCCCGGATACACGACGCACACCTGCGAATGCTCGTTCAGTTATACCGACGAATATATTTTCTACAGCGATATACTTGAGAACGCATACTGCTCGAATACCGAGGTACTCGCAAAGGGTATCGACGTGTCGCGTTGGAATCACGAGCAGGATGCAAACGGAAATTATCTGCCGCTTGATTGGAGCTCTATCAAGGCTCAGGGCGTGGATTTCGTGATAATTAAGGCAGGAAGCACCAAGAGCGGCATTGAACCGACGTTTGCTATGGACTACGAGGGCGCACGCGCGGCGGGACTTGAGATAGGCGTTTATTTCTACACCTATGCCACCACTATCGAGGGCATCCGCGCTGACGCTGAGGCACTTCTCGGCTATATTGAGGGAAAGAAATTTGAATATCCGATATACCTCGACCTTGAGGACCCCTCTCTTGAAGCCCTGGGCAAGAATTATCTTTCGGATATGTGCGAAGCCTTTACCGTTACCTTACAGGAGAAGGGTTATTATGCCGCGCTCTACTCAAATCACAACTGGCTGACCAACATTCTTGACAGCGCAAAGGTCTTCTCTCTCTACGACGTGTGGTACGCGCGCTATCCTCTGACCGAAAAGCCTACCTGGAACGAGGAGAAATACGGCAAGCAGCTCGGAATGTGGCAGTACTCCGACAGCGGCACGTTCGAGGGATTTTCTTGCTACTTTGATATGAACTATGCCTATAAGGACTATTCCGAGATAATGAAAAAGTGGGGCCTTAACGGATTTTGAGCTGTCCCGCCAAGGCTTTTGAGGTAATTCATAATATAAAAAGCACCCTTTGGGGTGCCTACCATAAAGCAGGAAAACGCATCATCTACATTGGTGGTGCGTTTTTGCTTTTCAACCTACAGTTGAAAAATCTCGTTTAAGCAGTTATTGTCAAAAAAAGATCGCCGTGATATAATAAAAGCACAAGGCAGGCGCCGCCTTGAAATTCGGAGGTGAATTTATGAATATTGGAAACAAAATTAAAGAATTGAGAAAACAGCGTGGCATTACTCAAGAACAACTTGCGGATAGCATAGGTGTTTCCTTTCAAGCGGTTAGCAAATGGGAAAATAATATAGCTTTGCCCGATATAACATTAGCTCCTGCTTTGGCAAGTTATTTCGGTGTATCTATGGACACTCTTTTCGATTTTAATTTGCAGGAAATTGAAGATAAAGTATTTGCTATCGCAAAAGAAAGCTGGAAATATCGCAGTTCCGATTGGGAGAAAGCACGAAACATTATTGATGAAGGATTAAAAACATATCCTGATAATGTTATTCTATTACTTAACAGACTTTACGTTATGAGTAGCAAGGAAACTCCCGACGAGGTTATCGCTATCGCGTTGAAAATTATTGATTTCTCTAAAGACGAAGCAATAAAATATGATGCCTGTCAATTCTTGGCGTATGCGTACAAAGCAAAAGGAGATTTGGAAGGTGCGCGAAAGGCAATCGATATAATTCCTGATATTCGCTTTTCAAATCAAAGATTGAAAGCGTCCATATTGGAAGGAAAAGAGAAATGGGATGCTGCATGTCAAGAGTTTAATGAAGCTCTATATGCTTTCATGTTTATCACTTACAGGATGGCAGAATGTTGCGATGACAGAGGCGAATATAACGAAGCATTAGAATATTACGAGAATGCTTTGCGTGTACTTGACATCTATAAAGTGAAAGAAAGCTGGTATGGTTTCCGAGAAGGGTTCAATGAAGGAATAGCTGAGATAAAAGAAAAATCAAAATAGAAATCGCTTTTGTGTCCACAAAAGCAGTGCTTGTCAGGAAAATTGACAAGGCATAGATGAACATAAAAAAGGCTCCCTTGTGTAAAGGGAGGCTCATTACCGCCCGACCATTCACCTGAAAGGTGTAACACACTATACCTTGCAAGCAAGATGTGTAAAAAAAGGACAGAGAAATTTCACATTCTCTGTCCTTTTCCGTAGGGGCGAACTGCGTTCGTCCGCGGGCGTTCACAGAACGCCCCTACGAAGATGATTTTCTATCGGTAGGTAAACCTGCTTTATGGAAGACACCTCTTTGGGTGCTTTTTTGCTTTTGGTGCGGCGTTCGGTCAACGTTCTCAAAACAACTCGCTGGGTTGTTTTGCTCACTACTTCGAATCCCTTGTTAAAATGCCGTGGCACAAAAAAAGCAGACAGCTGATGCTGTCTGCTTTTTTATGGCACGGCGTAAGGGATTCTTCTTGATTTTTTCTCGATGTTTTGGATTTGATTCAAGGTAACATCTCGCAAAAATCTTCGGTCAACGTTCTCAAAACAACTCTCTGGGTTGTTTTGTGAACTACTTCGAATCCCTTGTTTATATGCCTGTCAAAAACAAAAAGCACCCTATTGGGTGCTTTTTGTTTTTGGCACGGCGTAAGGGATTCGAACCCCCGACCTTTTGGTTCGTAGCCAAACACTCTATCCAGCTGAGCTAACGCCGCGTGTGCGCTTCTCGAGAATCTCTCAATCACGCCCAAATATTCTACCACAACATTTTTGATTTGTCAACCCTTTTTCGAAAAATATTTCAAAAATGATCGCTAAATTTTTTATGAGGCAATGCATATACAGAATATACTCTTTTGTATTGCAATCAACTCTCTTATATGATATAATTATCCCATAACTTCAAAAGGGGGCAAGATATGAAGCGTTCGCGGATATTTTTAATATCGTCGATGGTCATTTTCGGAACTATCGGTCTTTTCGTGCGCGGTATTTCTCTGCCTGCCGCTGAGATAGCGCTCTACCGCTCACTTCTCGCGATTTTGCTCGTCGGCGTATTTATGCTCCTTCGCAAGAAAGACAAAAGCGCACCCAAGCAGAGCATTCGCCGCATACTCCCCCTGCTATTTCTCTCAGGTGCGGCGCTCGGATTTAACTGGATACTCCTCTTTGAAGCCTATCGCTACACCACAATATCAAGCGCTACGCTTGCCTACTACTTCGCGCCCGTCCTCGTTACCCTGCTTTCCTACTTTCTCTTCAAAGAAAAGCTTGGCGTAAAGCAATGGCTCTGCTTTGCCGCATCCACCCTCGGCGTTCTGCTCATAACAGGCATTGGCGGTGAGGGCAGCAGCACTATCGGCGTCCTGCTCGGTCTTGGCGCGGCGTGTCTTTACGCGACGGTCGTGCTTATCAACAAATATATCGGCGAGATAGACGGCATTCTCCGCACGCTTCTGCAATTCTGTGCGGCGGCGGTAGTTATGCTCCCCTACGTTGCTCTCAGCGGCGGATTTCACCTGCACGAGCTGCGAATTGGCGGCATTTCCCTGCTCCTCTGCGTAGGACTTATCCACACGGGCGTTGCATACTGTCTCTATTTCTCGTCCCTCAAGGATATGAAAGGTCAAGAGGTCGCTGTAATGAGCTACATCGACCCTCTCGTCGCGGTGATAGCATCGGTGGCTATCCTCCGCGAGCCTATCTCCCCCTTAGAGATCATCGGCGGTCTGCTCATTCTCGGCTCTGCTATCATCAACGAGATAAAGCTCGGCAGAAAATAATTATATATTACATAATAAAATAAGAAAAGAACCGCGCGACTGCGCGGTTCTTTTCTTATCAGCCACCGAGGTAGGCTTCTCTTACCTTCTCGCTTGCGGCAAGCTCTGCGCCCGTGCCCGAGAGAGTTATCGCTCCCGTTTCCATAACGTAGGCTCTGTCTGCTATCGCGAGTGCCTTTTCGGCGTTCTGCTCCACGAGAAGAATGGTAGTTCCCGTCTCGTTGAGGTGCTTTATCATATCAAATACCTGAGATACGAGAATAGGCGCAAGTCCCATAGAGGGCTCGTCAAGCATAAGAAGCTTAGGATGGCTCATAAGCGCTCTGCCCATTGCGAGCATCTGCTGTTCACCGCCCGAGAGCATTCCTGCCATCTGCGTCTTTCTTTCCTCAAGTCTGGGGAAAAGCGAGTAGATATTTTCAAGATCCTTCTTTACCTGCGCTCTGTCCTTGCTTGTGTATGCGCCCATCATAAGATTTTCATACACGTTGAGCTCGGCAAATATTCTGCGCCCCTCGGGAACCTGTGTCAGTCCCGCACGCATTATCTTATTGGTAGGCATTCCAACGATATTCTTGCCGTCAAAGACTATCTCACCGTTCTTAGGATGGATAAATCCCATAATGCTGTTCATCGTCGTGGTCTTGCCCGCGCCGTTTGCACCTATAAGCGTTACTATCTCGCCCTCGTTTACCTCAAATGAGATACCCTTGAGAGCGTTGATAACGCCGTAATAGACCTCTATATTTTTTACTTCAAGAAGTGCCATCTGCTATCCTCACTTTCCGATATAAGCCTTGATGACCTCAGGATCACTCAGAGCTTCCTTGGTGTTGCCCTCTGCGATCACGGTACCGAAATTGAGAACTGTGATTCTGTCGCATATACCCGAAACGAACTTGAGGTCGTGCTCGATAAGCAAAATAGTTATATCGAACTGCTCGCGAAGCGCCTGAACGGTGCGGCGAAGATCCTCTGTCTCGTGGGGGTTCATTCCCGCGGCAGGCTCGTCAAGGAGCAAGAGCTTGGGGTTTGTAGCGAGCGCTCTCGCTATCTCAAGCTTTCTCTGCTTACCGTAAGGAAGGTTACATGCGAGAGATTCTCTCTCGTCCTCAAGATCAAATATCTTAAGTATCTCAACAGCCCTCTCCTTCATCTTCTTCTCGCACTTAAAGTGCTTGGGAAGGCGGAACATACTCTCAAACATAGAGCATTTGAATTCGGGGTTGTTGTGAAGTCCTACCATAACGTTACGGCGGACGGTCATATTGTTAAAAAGTCTGATGTTCTGGAAGGTTCTCGCTATACCTGCGTGGTTTATCTTCTCCTGCGAGAGCTTGCGAAGCTCGCGTCCGTTGAGATAGAAGGTACCCTCTGTAGGCTGATAAACGCCCGTCAGAAGATTGAACACTGTAGTCTTACCCGCACCGTTAGGGCCGATAAGTCCGTATATCTCGCCCTTCTTTATCTGAAGATTTACGTCGCTGACCGCTTTAAGTCCACCGAAGGATATGCCGAGCTTTTTTGTTTCAAGTACTATATCACTCATCACTTACCCTCCTTACTGTCCTTAGGTGCCTTATCGGGCTTGTCGGGCTTGGGATCGTTCACTACCACGTCGGTAGAGAGAAGCGCGTCCATCTTTATCTTGGTAGGAACTACGTCCCAACGCTTAGTATCGTCCGAATCGTGCTTATTCTTACTGAACTTAGCGAAAAGATTGTGGAGATTGTACTTATCTCTGAAGGACTTAAGCTTAGGCGAGTTACTGTAAACGACGATGACGATAAGGATGACCGCGTAAACGAGGTCCTTAAGAACTGCCATATCGCCCTCAAGCGAGGTCTGGAGCTTGGTGTTGAGGTAGGTGATAAGAGCGGCGGCGATAAGCGAGCCGTTGATATTACCCATACCGCCAAGCACGACGATAACAAGCATCTCGATAGAATAGTTGTAGTCAAAGCTGCTGCTCTGCACGCTGCTCTGCGTAAAGCTGAACAGGACGCCCGCAAAGCCTGCGAATACTGCGGCAACGATAAATCCAACGAGCTTATACTTAGTTACGTTGATACCCGTAGCCTTTGCCGCTATCTCGTTATCACGGATCGCCGTAATGGCACGGCCGTGCTTACTGCGAATAAGATTCTGGATAACGAAAAGTGTTATCAGTACCATAACGAGACAAATAACGAAGAAATACTTTCTTTCCGAGAATATAGGAGTGGAAAGTCCCATTGCGCCGCCAAAGCTCTCGGCGCTCGTATTCTGGAATATAGTTCTCACTATCTCTCCGAACGCAAGCGTCGTGATAGCGAGATAGTCTCCCTTTAGTCGAAGTGCTGGAAGTCCGATGATAAATCCGCAAAGACCTGCCGCCAGACCGCCGACGATCAGCGAAATGACAAGGTTGAGCAGTCCGTCGCCAAGAGGAGCGGAAAGGAGCGAGGCGATCTTACCGCCAAGGTAAGCGCCCACGCACATAAATCCCGCGTGTCCGAGAGAAAGCTCTCCAAGGAAGCCGACAACAAGGCTGAGAGAGGTGGCAAGGATCATGCTTATCGCGATCTTTTCAAAAAGAACGCGGTCAGAACGATCGCTTATAGCTCCCGTAGCGGCAAGAATAGCCAAAACGATGGTGGCTACACCGATAACGATGTAGTTGATATAATGCTTCCACTTTATGTGCTTTATAAAGTTTACAAATTTGTTATCCTTACTCATCAGACCTTCTCCCTTCTCTTCTTACCGAGCAGGCCCGTAGGCTTAACAAGGAGAATGATTATCAGTATAGAAAATTCGATAGCGTCGGTATAAGGAGCGATCGCGGGAACTGCCTGCGCAAAGCATTCAATAACGCCGAGAAGCAGACCGCCGACCATAGCGCCGGGGATAGAGCCGATACCTCCGATGACCGCGGCGGTAAACGCCTTGATTCCGGGGAGCGCACCGAATGTAGGTGTCATAGTGGGAGCCTTAAGCAAGAAGAAGAGGCTGGCGAGTGCCGCGAGTGCCGATCCTATTGCGAAGGTTATCATTATTATGTTATTTACGTTGATTCCCATAAGCTGTGCCGCGCCCTTATCCTCGGATACGGCGACCATTGCACGACCTGTTTTGGAAAACTTTACAAAAAGGTTAAGTCCTACCATTATGACCGCAGAGCATGCGAGCGTAATGATAGTGGAATATCCGATAGCTATCTCGCCGATCCTGAGAGTTCCGAGATCTGCGATAACAACGAACTTAGGTGCAGAGCCGAACGCCATCTGCGCTATGCTCTGAAGAAGATAGCTGACACCGATAGCTGTGATAAGGACAGCAAGAGGCGAAGCCCCACGAAGCGGCTTGTACGCTACCTTTTCTATTACTATGCCCATGATCATACAGAAAATTACCGAGGCTATTATAGCCACGATAGGATTGATCCAGAGGAACACAAGAATGGTGTATCCGCCGACCATTATAATATCGCCGTGAGCGAAGTTAAGCATCTTTGCGATGCCGTAAACCATGGTATATCCAAGCGCTATCATCGCGTAGATACCGCCAAGGCTCAGACCGTTCAGGAAAGTAATTAAAAAATCCATAGTTTATCCTTAAAATTTTAGCCTTCTAACAAACGATTGCCAATGCGGCGCATCGGCAATCGTTTGTTTATTAGTTTTTTGGAATTACAAATACCGTAGTATGTAAGCCTTAGTTGCTTGCTTCCTTAACTATGTACTTGATAGCTTCCTTCTGAACTGTACCGTCAGTGCTCCAGGAGATAGTGGACTTCTCGTTGCCCTCGGTCTTACCTGTGATACCTCTGAAGGTGAAGGAATCGCTGTTGAATACTTCCTTGAGGATCTCGCAAAGCTCGTCAGCAGAGATGTTAGCGTCGATCTTCTTGCCGTTTGCCTTAGCGGTCTTCATTGCCTCGTAGATAGCATATACGCAGTCGTAAGCAGCTGCACCGAACTGGTTAAGGGGCTCCTTCTCCTCATCGTAAGTATCGTTGTACTTAGCGATGAAGTCAGCAGCGGGACCCTCGGTTGCGGTGGAGTTGAAGTGAGACAGGTAGGAAACCTCCTGCTTTACGGTATTGATGTCAAAGCCCTCGATAGCGTCGATGCCGTCGAAGCCGTCGCAACCGTAGTAGATAGCGATGCTGTTATCAACGTTCATAGCCTGAGTCATGAACTGAGAAGCGGGGGTGTAGTAGATGGGCATAAATACGACCTCACAGTCCTTAAGGAGCTGGATCTGAGAATCGAATGTAGAAGCCTCACCTGTGAAGGAAGCGGTAGTAGCGGCGATATCGCCGAAGGACTTGTCAAGGTTAGCCTTGAAGTTGTTGTAGATACCTACAGAGTACTCGTCGTCGGACTTGTAGAATACGCCGACCTTCTTGCCCTGGTAGTTCTCGTTGAAGAACTTAGCAGCAGCAGTACCCTGGTTGGAGTCTGCGAAGCACATCTGGTAACCGTTTGCGAACTCGGGAATAGCGTCGCCGGTTGCGGAGGGAGTGAGGAAGAATACGTTGTCTTCCTTAGCAAATGTCTTGTACTCAAGACCGGGCTTTGTGGTAACAGTACCGAGAGATACCTGCATACCTTCCTCGTAGAGCTTAGCGTAAAGGGTCTCTACAGTGGTAGCATCGTGCTTATCATCATACATAACGAGCTCAAACTGAATGCCGTCAAGTCCGCCTGCCGCGTTGATCTCGTTAACTGCGAGCTGAGCAGCGTTCTTAACTGCGATACCATAGATAGATGCGCCGCCGGTAAGAGGTCCGGTAAGGCCGATCTTGATCTTTTCGTTGTCAGCGGCGGGATGATCCGCACCGTTACAGGAAGTAAGGCTGATAGCGCACACAAGCATTACGAGAGCGAGCGCCAAAGACAAAATTTTGGTTGAGAGTTTCATTGTTTTTCTCCTTGAATTGTTTTAGCAAACTAAATTGCTTAATACGTTTATTATACTCTTTCTTTTTCACCTTGTCAACACTTTTTTCACAATAATATTAAATAAAATTGAATTTTTTCTGAATTTTTATGCATTTTTCGGTGTATCCGATCGCGCAAAGCTCTCCAACGCTCTCAAAAAGCGCCATATCACTCTCCGCACGCACACTTGAATATTTAGAAAAGTATGCCTCGCCTATATCCGTTTGTGCAAAATAACCTCAAAAAATAACAGGAGAAAAGCAAAATTACTCTAAAATAATGGAGAAAAATACTTGCAAAAAGTAGTAAATCGTGATATAATTGCTTTGAATGTGGTTTATAAGGAAAAATATTCGTTCATGCGAGTTTTCCAAATTCAAAAAGCCAAAAAGAAAGGTGTTTTCGAAAATGAATAACGAGAAAAAGACTGTTCGCTTTGCCGTTATCGGTTGCGGTCTTATGGGCCGTGAGTTCGCTTGCGCCGCAGCGCGCTGGTGCCAGCTCAGCACCGATATTCCCAAGCCCGTTATCGTTGGTGTATGCGATCTCTCAGAGGATGCGCGCCGCTACTTTACCGACAATTTTGACACGGTCAAGTACAGCACCACCGACTATCACGAGCTGCTTGCAGCCGAGGACATAGACGCAGTTTATTGCGCTGTTCCGCACAATCTCCACAAGCAATTTTACGTTGATATAATAAACGCAGGAAAGCACCTGCTCGGCGAAAAGCCCTTTGGTATTGACAAAGAGGACAACGCCGCTATCCTTGAGGCAATCAAGGCTCACCCTGAGGTAGTGGTACGCTGCTCTGGCGAGTTCCCCTTCTTCCCCGGCGCGCAGGAGATGATCCGCTGGATACAGTCGGGCGCTGCGGGCAAGATAATCGAGGTGCGTTCAAACTTCCGCCATTCGAGCGATATGGACGTAAACAAGCCTATCAACTGGAAGCGTAAGATAGAGATAAACGGCGAGTACGGCTGTATGGGCGACCTCGGTCTTCACGCCGAGCATATCCCCTTCCGTATGGGTTGGATACCCGAGAGCGTCTCGGCATATCTTTCCAATATAGTAAGAGTACGTCCTGACGGCAAGGGCAACACAGTTCCTTGTCTGACCTGGGATAACGCGCATCTCGTCTGCAACGTAAAGCAGGGCGAGGACGAGTTCCCGCTCATCCTTGAGACAAAGCGTATCTGCCCCGGAGCAACTAACTCCTGGAACATAGAGGTTGACGGCCTTAGCCAGTCGGCGCGCTACTCCACCGACGATCCCAACGCCTTCTACTACACCGAGCATCGCGGACGCGAGCAGGCGTGGTGCAGAGTTGACATCGGACACAAGCCTATGATATCCACCGTTACGGGTAGCATATTTGAATTTGGATTTACAGACTCTATGCTTCAGATGTGGGCGACCTTTATGTGCGAGGTATGCGGAATACCCGTTCCCTTCGGTTGCTTGACCCCTGAGGAAACAGAGCTTTCACACAAGCTTCAGACAGCAGCTCTCATCTCTCACAAGGAGCATAGAGCAGTAACACTTGCGGAGGTATAAAAAATGTTTAAAGAAGTAAAATATTCACTTTCCACTCTCATCGGCTCTCGTTATATGGAAAACGTAGCTAAAGCAAACGCTTTCTTTGGCAAGATGAGCTATGAGGAAGCTATGGCTATAGCAAACGAGGAGGTAGTTTTCTATTCCGCTGAAGCGCAGGCAAAGAACGACGCGCTTCTCGACCTCGTTGGCACTCAGGTCGTTGAGCCCATGCTCCCCGACGACAACGACGGTGCGCCCACAAACGCATTCAGAAAGGCTGAGGATAAGAGCGCAGCACCCCTTGGCGGATTTGGCTGCTTCAGACTCGGCGAGGACGGCAAGCTCTATCTTATAGGTAAGAGTGAGCACTACCATGCGTCTCTCGGACACGCCTTTGCGGGCTACAAGCTTATCGACAACGCTCGCAAGCTCGGCATACTTAACGCTACTCACAACAACACCCGCGGATACGTAACCAGACTTCACGAGAGAAGAATAGTTGAGGCGGCAAACGGTATTCTCCCCGGAAACGACGAGGCTACCGACGCTATCATCGCTTCTACCGAGAAGGGCGTTCTCAACCGCGTTATCAACCTTGAGACAGGCTCTCTCGCAGTTGAGGCGGGCGTAAAGATGATGCTCGCTCGCTTCTATCAGCTCTCCCCCGAGCTTGAAGCACCCAAGTATAAGGGCAGAACTCCCGTATTCTTTATCATGGCTGACAAGGCAGACGGTATTACGGGTAACTACCACGGTACTACGGTACTCACACAGACCTTCCGCGGTCTTTGGGAGGACTTCAGAGAGAAGGCTGACGCCGCTGATATGTGGAAGGTAGTCTCTGTACGCCCCAACGACGTTGAGGACTTCAAGCAGAAGCTTGAAAAGTACAACACGGGCAAGTACAAGACCGCAGGATTCCTTCACGAGATAGTTATGATGAACTACGGCGCAACAAAGCTCGAGCCCGAGTATCTCCGCGCTGTTTACGATCTCTGCCACGTTTATGACACCCCCACCCTCTGCGACGAGATCCAGACGGGTATCTGGTACGGCTCGCTCTTCCTCTTCCGCCGCTACGGTCTCAACCCCGACTTTGCGGTAATTGGTAAGGGCTTCCCCGGTGGCGAATCCCCCGCAAGCCGTATAATCACGACCGCTGAGTATGATAACCTCAATCAGTTCGGCGCTCTCGTTACCAACGGTCAGGAGGAGCTTGCAGCGCTTGCATACCTCATCACCATTCGCTTCGTACAGGAGATCGGCGACGAGCTCGACAAGAACTCCGCACTCTTCGAGAACGGCTTTGCCGCTCTCTGCGAGAAGTATCCCGAGAAGCTCGCAGGATATCAGGGCCTTGGCTGCAACATCGCGCTCCACTTCCACAGCGTTGAGGATGCCGCAAAGTTCACAAAGGAGCTTCACGTTAAGTGCATCGACGCCTCTGCTCAGCTCTACAAGCCTAACTGCGTGCCGGGCGTTCTCTTCAAGCCGCCCGTAGTAAGCACCGAGGCTACTATCAGAAAGATACTCTCTGTTCTTGACGAGATACTCGCAAAGTAATAGGGTATTCAGGAGAAGCAGATATGTATTTTCTCGGCATTGACATAGGCTCGACCTCAATAAAGGCGACCGTACTCAAGGCTTCTGCCGAGGGTGAGACAGTCGTAGGTCGCGCAAACGTTGATTATCCCACCTATTATCCTTTTGACGGCGCGGTCGAGCACAGTCCTTCGGAGTGGAACTTCACCACCGTTGCGGCTGTACGAAACGCCATCGCCCCTCTCTCTGAGGACGAGCGCAAAAGGATCTGCGGTATTTCATTTTCCTCGCAGGCAGGAAGCATATATCCCGCCGACGAGAACAACAGACCGCTCTACAACGCGCTGACATGGATGGACAGACGCGCCACCAAGGAATCGGAGGAGATGATCGCCGCTCTCGGCTTTGATAACATCCGTTCCAAGTGCGGTTGGCGTCCCGCCCCCACCGATTGCGTAGCAAAGCTTCTCTGGCTCAAGAGAAATCAGCCTGAGATCTTTGCAAAAGCTAAGCATTTTTACACGACACTTGAATCGGTTACAGGCTTCCTTTGCGGAAACTTCGTTACCGATCCTACAAATATCGCCCTCTCCCGTCTCTATGACTACAGACAGGGCAGATACATTCCCGAGGCACTTGAGTTCCTCGGTATATCCGAGGATATGCTCCCCACCGTCGCTCCCTGCGGAAGTCTTGCGGGTACGCTTCTTCCCAAAACAGCAGAAGCGTGCGGTCTTGAGGCAGGTATCCCGGTTTACGTAGGCGCGCACGACCAATACTGCGCTTCTCTCGGAAGCGGAGTTACTGAACCCGGTCAGCTGCTTATCGCTACGGGTACTGCTTGGGTAGTATTCGGAGTTGCCGAGCAGCCTATCACCACCGCTCCCTATCCCGCGCCTTGCGCTCATCCTATCGCTGACCGCTTTGGAGTTATGACCTCTCTTGCCGGCTGTGGTGGAGCGCTCGGAGCATTTGCGGCATCGGTCGGCTCAAGACCCGCTACTCTTGACCGTGAGATAAGCACCGAGGGTGTTGCAGAGTGCCGCAGATCTATAAGCGATTTCTTCGTTTGTCCCCTTCCCCCCGGACCCGCGATACCTCATCGCGACGGAGTTTGCGGAGCGATAGAGTCTGACGGCGTTCACGCGCCTCATCAGATCGCGCTTGCGGCTATGGAGGGCGCGGTATTCGAGGCAAGAGCGCTTATTGAAGCGTTCGAGGCGGCAGGCTTCCCCAAGGGCAAGCAGCTTATAGTCTCGGGCGGCGCATCCAAGAGCAGCATCTGGATGAACATAATGTCCGCGGTATTCTCGGACAGACCTATCTACCGTCTCTCCGAGCCCGACGCCCCCGCTCTCGGCGCAACTATGCTTGCGGCTGTCGGAAGTGGAGCGTTTGAGAGTCTTTCAGAGGCGGCAAGACTTGTTCGCCACATGCCCGTAGAGGTAGATGCGGATTCCGCAGAATTCTATGCGGATAAGTACCGCCGCTATCGCGAATGGGCGCTTAAATAATTAACACTTCACAAGAAAGGAGTTCAATTTTATGTTTGGAATAGACGTAACAGATTACGATAAAAAGGTCTGGGCGGAAGAGCTTTGCGACTTTCTTCCCGACAAGATAATCGACGTTCATATGCACATCTGGGAGCCCG
Organism: uncultured Clostridia bacterium; assembly: GCA_937893945.1. Classification (GTDB taxonomy): domain Bacteria; phylum Bacillota; class Clostridia; order Oscillospirales; family CAG-272; genus HGM12713. The sequence goes on from CALCTA010000009.1 coordinate 17,916, forward strand.
GCACGAGAAAGGTCGGACAGAAGGGCTGTGTTACATGGACTTCTATCGTCGCCCCCGATATGACCTACGAAAATATGGTCGAGACCTACTCCAAGGTCTTCCCCGGCAAGACGGTAAAGCAGGTGCTTACAGGCTCTCCGAGCTGCACTCTCTCGGTCGTCAACCCCTACGTGCTTGACTGTGCTAAGAAGTACGGACATCAGGCGCTTTACTGCACCAATTGGGATTCGGACGAGGCAGAGATACTTAAGGCTATGAAGGCAGGCTTCTGCGGAATCAAGCCCTATCAGAACAACTCTCCGTCCTACATCCCCGCAAATGAGGTAAGAATTTTTGACTTCCTCACACACCGTCAGCTTGAGCTTATGGACAAGATCGGCGGTATAGTAATGCTCCACATCCCCCGTAATCTCCGTCTGCGCGACCCTATTAACCTCGCTCAGATAATGGAAATAGACGAAAGATACCCCAACGCTAAGGTAATAATCGCCCATGTTGGCAGAGCTTACATCCCCTCTGACGTCGGAGACGCCTTTGAGATACTCAAGCACACCAAGAACATCTACTTTGATTTCTCGGCTAACACCTCCGACTTTGCTATGGAGAAGATGATAGAGGCTATCGGCGTTGACAGAATTATGTTCGGTACCGATATGCCCTTTACAAAGATGCGCATGTACCGTATCGAAGAGAACGGTACTTACGTAAACGTAGTACCGAGAGGTCTTTACGGCGGTATCGAGGGAGACGTTCATATGAAGGAAAGCGACGAAAGTGAGATCACCACCTTCGTTTACGAGGAGCTTCGCGCACTCAAGAGAGCCTGCGAGCGTCTCGGACTTACAAAGGATGACGTCAATAAACTTATGTACGAAAATGCTTCAAAATATTTTGACATTCAGTTGTAATTTACAGGAGAAAAGAAAATGAAAAAGACAAAGATAGGCTTTTTGCCCCTTTACATCAAGCTCTATGACGATTGCGGAAGCGGTGCTAAGGCACGTCCCCGTCTCGAGCCCTTCGCAGACCGCCTCGTAGGTGAGCTTGAGGCTCGCAACTTCGAGGTAGTTGCAGTTCCCTTCTGCCGCATCAAAGAGGAATTCAAGGCGGCTATCGCTAAGTTTGAATCTGAGGGCTGTAAGGCTGTAGTTACCTGGCACGCCGCATACTCCCCCTCGCTTGAGTGCATCGAGGCTCTCGCAGGAACAAAGCTTCCTCTTATCGTTCTCGACACCACCGAGACCTACGCTATGGGTCCCACACTCGAACAGTTTGAGATAAGCCTCTGCCACGGTATCCACGGCGTTATGGATATGTGCAGCATGCTTCGCCGCTACGGCAAGGCATTCGCTATTGCGGCAGGTCATATCGACCATTCCGACGTTATGGACAGAATCGCGGGATATACCCGTGCGGCTGTTGCGGCAACCTCGCTTGACGGCACTTCTACAGGTAGCATCGGCGGAAGCTTCGACGGTATGGGCGACTTCCTCGTTTCCGATGAGGAGATGCTCGAGCGCTTTGGCGTAAAGGTAGTTTATCCCGAGGCTGGCGAGCTTGCTAAGTATCGCGCTGAGGTAGATGAGGCTGACGTAAAGGCTGAGATGCAGAAGGACAACGAGACCTGCTATCAGATAGAGCCTGTTGATCCCACTTCTCATGAGAGAACCGTCCGCAACTGCCTTGCAGTAAGACGTTGGATCGAAGAAAAGAACCTTTCGGCTATGACTATAAACTTCCGTGAGATCACCGAGGCTACGGGCCTTGAGATCATGCCCTTTATGGAAGCATGCAAGGCTATGGCAAGAGGTACCGGTTACGCGGGCGAGGGCGACGTTCTCACTGCTTCTCTCGTAGGCGCTCTTATGAAGGGCTTTGACGAGACCGCGTTCATCGAGATATTCTGCCCTGACTGGAAGGGCAACACACTTCTCCTCTCCCACATGGGTGAGTTCAACCCCGCGCTTTCCTCCGGCAAGTCGGGTATGAAGGAGATCCCCTTCATCTACGGTGATGCTAAGAACCCCGTTGTTTGCTACGGCAGATACAAGGGCGGCGAGGCTGTGTTCCTCAACCTCTATCGCTCCAAGGACGGCTTCAGACTTATCCTCTCTGACGTTGACATGGTCGAGGTAAGACCCGACGACGATACCCTTGAGGTAAGAGTAAGAGGCTGGATGAAGCCCCGTATGCCTATCGCAGACTTCCTCGAGGCTATCAGCCGCGTAGGTGCTACTCACCACAGCGCACTCGTTTACGGTGCTAAGGTAGAGCAGATGGTATATTTCGCCGAGCTTCTCGGTCTTGACTATGATATCGTTTAATTGATATAAAAATTCAACACAAATAATTACATAGGAGAAAAAGAAAATGCTTGTAAATCTTAAAGATGTTCTCATTCCCGCACAGAAGGGCGGCTACGCAGTTGGACTTTTCAACACAACAGACACTGACATGCTCGAGGGCGTTCTCGCTGCTGCCGAGGAGCTTCGCGCTCCCGTTATCATCGGTACAGCAGAGGTTCTTCTCCCCTTCGGAGAGCTCAAGCTCATCGCTCCCTCTGTAAGAGCTGCAGCTGAGCGCGCAACCGTTCCCGTAGTTCTTCACTACGACCACGGTCTTACCGTCGAGAGATGTATCGAGGCACTTGACCTTGGCTTTACCTCCATTATGTTCGACGGTAGCGCAGGTGACGAGGCTGAGAATATTGCCCTGACCCGCAAGATGGTCGAGATGGCACACGCAAAGGGCGCAACCGTTGAGGGCGAGATCGGCCACGTTGGAAACAACGAGGGCGCGGCAGAGTCCGACGGCGATGCAAAGTCCGCATACACCACCCCCGAGCAGGCAAAGGCTTTCGTTGAGGCTACGGGTGTTGACGCTCTCGCAGTTGCTATCGGAACTGCTCACGGCGCATATATCAAGAAGCCCTGCCTTGACCTTGACAGACTTGCAGAGATCCGCGCAACGATCGACACTCCCCTCGTGCTTCACGGCGGAAGCGGTCTTTCCGACGAC
>CALCTA010000010.1 GCA_937893945.1 uncultured Clostridia bacterium
ATATATTTTTGCAAAAAACTTTGAAAAATCGTGATTATTTTTGAAAAAACGGCAATAACCCTGATCTTGTCATAAAATAGTTAAAAAATCGTCGGTTTTCTTTAAGATACTCGCATATTCTTGGATATTCTCACTAAAATCCGTTGCTTTCCGAAAGGAATGTCTTGCAGAATAGGGCAGAGGAAAAAACAAAGAGCGAAAGTGAAGCTCCGAGGCGCAAAATAAGGTAAACAGAGAGGCTCCAAAGAGAGAATATGGTGAGAAAAGAAAGCACTCTCAGGACGGCTTGCGCGACATTCAGCGAGAAAAGAGAGGCGAGAGTGCAGAAAAGCACTCTGCCGCCGTCAAGATCCTTTATCGGAAGCAGATTAAGCAGCCCCAAAAACAGCGAAGCGCCCATAAAAAGCGAGAGATATTCGTTCTCCGCCGAAGAAAATGGGAGAAGGATAAAAAACAGAATAATATTTGAAAGCGGCCCCGCTATCGCAACGGCGGCTTCTTTTTTATACGAGCTCATCTCTCCGCTCATCATAAGCGAAGCTCCGAAAATATCAAGCCGCAGACGCGACAGCTCCACCCCCACGGCGCGCGCCATAGCTATATGCGCAAGCTCGTGAATAAACGCAGCCGCGATTGCCGCGAGAGACAAATATGAGTGCGTAAAAAAGAGCGATATTATCATCAGTACGCCGAAAAGAGAAATGCTCAGCCTTGTCTTTTTTTGCATATTCCACCTCCATAAGTCTTTGATATTATGCGAGAGACCGCCCAAAAATGACCTCTTGCTCCTAAAAATCTACCACTTGGCGCGAGGGTATTTACAAATTCGTCAAAAAGTGCTAAAATATATACAAAGGACGGCAAGGGAAGGGGGCGAGAGCGTGAGGATACGTACCGAGATCTCGGACGAAGAAGAGATAGTGATACGTTGCAGAGAGAAGGACGAGAGCATTGAGCGACTTGAGAGCGCGATAAGGCGACTTCTGGAAAACGGCAATCGCCGCGAGATAGTGCTTTACTCCTCGGGCTCGGAATACTACATTCCCTTTGGCGAGATCCTCTACTTTGAGAGCGCGGGCGGCAAGATATACGCGCACACGGCGCACTCGGTCTACTCCACCGACAAAAAGCTCTTTGAGCTTGAGGAGGAGCTTCCGACTTGCTTCGTAAGAGCCGCAAAATCAACGATAGTCAACGTCTATCTTATAATTTCGCTTCACCGCGAGGTAGTTGGCAACGGCGAGATATACTTCAAGGGCAGTGAAAAGGTAGCGTATTTTTCACGGGGTTATTACAGATCCCTGCGCGATAAAATTCAAGAAATGAGGTTAGGAAAATGAAAACTTGGAAGATCTTTTGGGGAGCGGGATTTATACTCGCCGCGGCGGTGCTTCTGCTTGACGCATTCGGCATAATTACGCCGTTTCTTGACGTAGTGGGCGGAATTTCGGCAATTCAGATAGTGGGCGCGCTTCTGCTGATTTCGTTTATCATATCGAGGATCATAAAGCTCAAATTTGCGGAGATATTCGTTCCTCTCGCACTGATATTTATGATATTTGAGAAAAATATAGCCTTCTACTTCGGTCTTGAGAGCGATAACATAATCAACAACGGACTTCTCATAGGATGCGCTATTCTGCTTGCTATTGGAGTAGGTATTCTTACCCCCAAGCGCAAGAGGGAAAAGATATTCAGCTTTAAATCTTCAAGCGGTTCAAAGCATTACGAGAGAGAGGGCGGCTCGGCAACCACCTATTTTGATTGCAAGGATTTCGTACAGGAGAACATCTGCAACCGCCTTGGCGAGACTGTCGTGCATTTTGAAAACGAGGACGAATACACGGGCGGCGGCGTGCTCAACGTAGATAACAAGCTTGGCGAGACGGTGATATACGTTTCATCACGTTGGAACGTCAGAGTAAACGTGGTCAGCCGTCTTGGCGCAACCGAGCAGGTGGGCCACGGAGATAAGGACGGCCCTACGCTTACCATCAACGGCAACAACGCGCTCGGCGAGGTTCTTATAAAGTTTGTGTAATTAGTGAATTACACAATAAACATCATATAATACTAAAACGGAATGTAAAAGGATAGCGGTACCCAAAAAGAGAACACCGCCAAACGCTCGTTTGGCGGTGTTCTCTCTCTCTTTATGCTTATTTACTTTTTATGCTCTGCTATTACTAATATCTTTTCACGCCCGATAAGCGCTTATATTTTTCTTACAAAAACGCTTGGACTTGCAGCTCTGAGCATTCCGAGCAGGCGCTCGTCGCCCTCAAAATATACGAGTGCTCTCGGCTCGTCCTTGCCGCCTGTTACCAATATCCACACGTTTTCGCCTTCGGTTGACGGCGTGGCTATTATCTTTCTGTCTATGCCGAAATGCTCTGCTTTATTTATGTATTCTTCGGTTGCGGGAGCAACGAGCAAAAGCTCCTTGATTTCTGCGCTAAGAAGATTTTTTCTGCTTTTCTTGCTGTATATCTTAGCGACCTCAAAGCTTCCGTACCAAAGCGCGTATTCGTATTCGACGTCGAGATACTTCCACGTAAGCAGCATCAGCGCAACCGTGCAAAGCAGTCCCGTTGCGACGAGAGGTACGAGGATATCAAGATTTAGGATACCTATTACCAGCCAGATGGCAAAGAAGAGGGAATAACCCATAATGGCGAGTACTTTGTTTGTCCTCTGCTTACTCTCACTTGCTTTTTTGACTACCTTTTCATAGGTCTGATTAGAATTCATAATACACCTCGCTTTTGTTTATAAACACATTATAACATTTATTTGAGATACTTTCAAGTGCTTTTTCTGTTTTGGTTACATTTTTGCACTTGACATATTTTAAAATATGGTGTATCATAGTAATGTAAACAAAATTAAGAGAAATGAGGAACCCTTATGAACGATAAGGCTCTTTTGGATACCGTCAACGACGCGCTCAACGAAGCTGAGCTGAGAAGCGATGAGATACCCGCGATAGATCTCTATGTTGATCAGATAATCAATCTTATCAACGATAAGCTCGGCGAGGGCTCGGAGCGTTACCGCGACAGAGTGCTGACCAAAACGATGATAAATAATTACTCCAAGGACGGAATTATTACTCCCGTCAAGGGTAAGAAATATAACAAAGAGCAGATATTGCAGATGCTTACCGTATATACTCTTAAGGGTACTCTCTCAATAAATGAGATAAAGCGTACACTCAAGGGCGCGTATGCGAGCGGAGACTTTGGCGGAGAGGAGCTCACGGCGCTTTACGATCGCTATCTTGACATCAAGAACGATAACCGCGAGTATGCTAAAATGGCGCTTGACGGAATTATCGAGCGCAACGGCTTGGATATGGAGAGCGACGTTGACTACATCAGCGCGATCTGCGCCCTCGTTGCCTTCAGCGCACAGCTTAAAAATATAGCTCAGGCGATGATAGACGATAGATTCCCCGATGAAAGCGAGACGCTCGACTCTTCCGAAGAGCCTAAGGCGATAAGCAGCGAGAAGATAGAGAAGATCGAGCGCAAGATAGAGAAGATCGAGCGCCGCGGCGAGCGCAAGGCAGAGCGCAAGGTCGAAAAGGTCGAGAAAAAGACCGAGCGTAAGATAGAGAAAAAGAGAGAAAAGATAAAAGCAAGAGAGAACTCAGGAGAATAAAATTAAAGCCTTTGGAATTCCCAAAGGCTTTTTTGTATGACGAAAATATCCGCACCTGCAAGAAGGTGCGGATATTGTATTTTATTTTCTGTGGCTGGAAATAGTAACCGGGAAAAGTTCCTTCTTTACTCTGCCGTCGGGGTTCCACGTAACGGTGCCGCGACCGTCATCGCCACCCGTAAGCGCATCAAATTCAAAACCGCTCGCAAAAACTCCGTCAAGTATCTCGCCAAGCTCTCCTGCACTCAGATCCGCGCTTATCTCCTCACCGTTCTCTACTGCGACGAGCAGAGCCTCGTATATAGCGTAAACGACATCATATCCAAGTGCGACCATAGCGTTGCTGTAGTGGAAGTCGCTGTATTTTTCTCTAAAATCAGCAAAATCGCCGTTCTCTGCCATAATGTCAAAGGGCATCAGTATCTTTGCGTCGAATGTCTGAGGATCCCATACGATTCCCCAGGAGAAATCATAAAAGGTATAGAGAGAAATGAAGTTTTCGGTTCTCGCGCTCTCGTAGGTTTTGATATAATCAATGTCAGAGGCAAGCGAGCTTACGGTAACGTAATCTATCTGATAGAGCACGACGACGTTCTTGCATTTTGCAAGTTGCTTTGCCGCCTTGCCGTCGTAGGCATCCCATGCAACCTCAGCGTCTATTATATTGGCAGACGAGAACATTCCACCGCAATTTGCGAGGAGATATTCCTTACAGACCTTGCTGTATGGATCACTATTACTGTATATCAGTCCAAGACTGTTGGAATCAGAGGGGCTGTAAATGCTGTTGAGATATTCTATCAGCACGTCCATCTCGTCCATATAGGCAAAATCCATACCGTAGGTTCTGTCAAGCTCAAAAAGATCTCGGTCAGTCGCCGTGGGTGTGAGCGTAAACACTCCGTCATTCTGGGCATTCTCGGCAAAGGGGAGACAACAGCCTGAGGTTACAGAGCCGAGAGAGATCTTCATTCCCTCGTTCATCAGCTCCTCGTAAAGCTCGCCAACAAGCGACGGATCGTTCTTATCGTCCTTGACGTTGAGCGAGAAGGTAATTCCGTTGATGCCTCCCGCCTCGTTTATCTCCGCGATAGCGCTCTTAGCACCGTGCTCAACTGCCCTTCCGTAAAGTAAAGCGTCGCCGCTGAGAGGCGCGGTCATTCCTATAACTATCTTCCCGTCTGAAACGGGAGCGTCGGTCGGTTTTTCCGTGGGCTTCTCGGTCGGCTTTTCAGTAGGCTTTTCAGTAGGCTTTTCGGTAGGTTTTTCGGTAGGCTTCTCAGTAGGCCTTTCGCTCTCGTCAGAGTCAGGTGCCTCCTTGGAAATATCCACCACCTCGTCGCAGCCGACAAACGAAAAAGCGCCGAGAACTATTAAAAAAGCAAGTAAAATCGAAAGTATTTTCTTCATTTTTTGTCTCCACGTTTGTGATTTTTTCTAAATTATATCACACGCATCCAAATTTGTCAAGAAGAACGCGCTGTTAACGCAATAATAGAATCCTACATTCTTGTATTTTATTAAGATAGCGCCCCCTCGATCACCTCAAGCACCTTGAAGCGCACTTTGTATTTAGGGTTATCTGTCTCTGTGATAAAGCTATATTGCTCGTCGGTAAGTCCGACCTCGGCGAAGACTTCACGGCTATCACTTGCGGCGTCAAGACAGAGCGGTGGAAAGAGAACACACCACCAATTCTCGCCCTCAGCCTCTCCTATCATCACTCGCAGAGAGAGATACTCTCCTGCAGGAAAGCAGCATTTCTCATAGTTTTTCGTCGGGTATTCTTCCTCTCCGATAGAGACGCTCACGCTGTAGTCGTAGCCTGCCTCGCGTACGGTGTTTTCTGCTATCTCGCGTATTTTGTCAATGTTTGCTTCTACCGCCGCCCTTGCTTCAGCCTTGCTTTGACAGTCCTTGAAAAGAACTGCCGTTTCCTCGAGAATGCGGTCGCGTACCGAGAGCTTCAGCGCCTGATCCTCGGTAGTATCCGAGTTTGCAAGCACGTGTAGGCGAAGGACGTTATCGTAGATGGCAGCCTCGCTGTGAATAGGCAAAAATCCGAGAAGAACGTAGAGGACAATGACAGTAAACGTAGCTATAAGTATTCGCTTGTACATAAAAAACTCCTTATTGCAATTAAATGATATGATCCTAAATCAATCATTTGGCAAAAAGGAGCTTTTTATTCAGAAATGAATTAAAACATATAAATTATTGACGCTATCACATAGAATATTCCGCACAGTATCGTGGAAGGCTCTTTGAGCACGGAGAGATATGACGCGCGCTTTTGCTCGGGGGTCTTTATCTCGGGCAGGCGGTAGCTCGAGGATTCACCACTGTAAAGATATCGCTTGTAAAGCTTTGATGCCTGATGGCAGAAGACCGCACCCGAGAGCATAAAGCAAAATGCAACGAGGAAGAGAAAGAAGGATGAGCTTCCTGTTATCATATAGAGGGTGTTCATATATCTCTGTCCGAACAGCCCGAATACGTTGTAAAGAAAATGCGCGAGCATAGCTCCTATAAGCGAGCGGCTTGCGTAAAGTATCAGCGCGAGCACCGCACCCGAGAAAAGATATGTCAGGATATTGACGGGGTTGAAATGCAGAAGCGCGAAGAATACGGATGAGAATATCACAGCGCGCAGAACGCCGCCGTTTTCGTATTCGTAGCAGAGGATCCCGCGGAATACGAACTCCTCACATATTGCGGGGAGGATAGCGTAAGCGACGAAAAGATAAAGACTTGACGAAAGGCTTCCGTCGGTCTTTGAAATGAAAGTGTCGTAGAGCGAAAAGTTGTCCGAGAGCGACTCAAGACCGCCAAAGACCGTGCCAAGCAGAAGTCCGCCCGATATCATCAGCAGAGCGCCGCTGAGAATAAGCAGGAAGGTCTGAGGGCGCGGAAGCCTGAGCCTTAGCCCCTTGACGTATCCGTCTCCACTCCATTTGCACCATACGGCGCCAGGTAGGAGAAATATCATAAGCTGTAGGATGACTACGCTGTAATATTCATTTTCACGGTTGATAAAGGCGACGTCGAGAAGCTTGGAAAGAAGAAGGAGAATATACGTCGCAAGAACGAGACTGCTCGGCGACAGGATTATTCGCTTTTTCTTCTTAGGCTCTGCCTCGGTGTTGCTTTCGGCTTCGCTTTTTTTGAAATGAGATCTCATTTTAGGCGTATAGCTCCTGTTTCGGTAATAATGGTGTCAATTGGTATATCGGTGTCGTTTCTCGGTAATCTTTCGCAGATAAGCGAGGAGTGAATGGCTACGACCGCAACTCCCTCAAAGGACGAGAGAAATCTGTCATAGTATCCCTTGCCGTAACCGAGGCGATAGCCCTCGGTGTCTATTGCAAGCGCAGGCACTATACAGAGAGCAGACTTGCCGAGTGTGGCGCGCTTTGCATCCTCTCTTGGCTCGCGTATTCCGTACGCGCCCTCAATAAGCTCGTCAAGAGAGCCGACGGTACGGAAATCAAGCTTGAATTCATCTGTTTTCGAGATAGGGAAGGCTACCTGCTTGCCGTCATTCCACGCTTGTCTTGCGAGAGAAGAAAGGTCAGGCTCGCTTTTGGTGGGGAAATATAAAAGTATGATATCAGCGTCTTTGTATTCTTGTAGCGTGGTTATCCCATTACAAAGACATTCTGAATATTTTGCTTTGTCGTATATATCCGCGCGTATTTTTGAAAGCTCAAGGCGAGCTTTGCGCTTGTCGGCGTCGGAGTAGGTAAGCCAATTCGTCTGCATCAGTCTGCGATCACGGCAGAGCGCAGAGCGTCTGCTTTTTCCTTGCCGCAGAATATCTCTACTATGGCAAGTCCCATATCGAGTGCCGCGCCCATGCCGGCGGCGGTAAGAATGTTTCCGTCGAGAACTACACGCTTGTCCGAGATAGTCGCTCCGACGAGCTGCTTTTCAAATCCGGGGTAGCATATAGCCTCCTTGCCGAAAAGCAATCCCATATCTCCGAGTATTGAAGGGGCGGCGCAGATAGCCGCGATATATTTTTTGTCCTCAGCCGCCGAGCGAATAGCGTCTCTGACAGTCTCGCTCGCACCGAGGTTGAGAGTTCCGGGCATTCCGCCGGGAAGGAATATCATATCAGCCTCGCGGCTCGATACAGCGCTGAACTCCGCGTCTGTCATATCAGCACGCACGGTAATAGCGTGAGCGCCCGTGATATATTCGCCGCCAACACCGACCGTTGCGACCTCAAGTCCTGCCCGGCGCATAAGGTCAAGCGGACAGAGCGCCTCTATTTCTTCAAATCCCTCGGCAAGAAAAATATATATCATAAAAACTCCGTTCAAAAGATTATTTTAAAAGCGTGAAAGGGAAGCAGTAAGCTTACTTAAAAAAGGCGGAAAGCTCGTCAAGGGCAAGAGTGTTTTCTTCTCTTGTCTCAAGGTCCTTTATCTTTACCGTGCCGCTCTCAGCCTCGCTCGCACCCATAATAAGCACGTGGCTGTAGTGTCCCTTAACGGCGTAGTCTATCTGCTTGCCGAACTTCTTTGAGCCAACGTAGACCGAAGCGGTAACGCCAAGCTCGCGCAGAGACTGTGCAAGCTCGAGATACTTCTCGTAAGGAACGTCGTCAAATCTCGTTACGAGCACCTTAACGCCGCTCTTGTAGATGTCGGGGATAAGGTCGTGGGTGCGGAGGAAGTCCTCAAGAGTAACGTCGCCCATACCGTAGCCGACGCCCGAGATCTTAGCGTTCTTTGCGAACATTCCGACGAGGTTGTCGTATCTTCCGCCGCCGAACATAGCGCGGTTGTTCTCGGGTGCTTCGTCAAACACCTCAAATACAGTTCCGGTGTAATAATCAAGACCGCGGATTATACCGAAGTCGAAAACGCAATACTTGTCAAGGCCTGTCCTCTCAAGCATCTCAAAGAGAGATACGAGCTCCTGAGAGCCGACAGATTCGGGGCAGAGAGCGGTTGCCTCGTGTACGTTCATGGTGTAGAGCGCGTCTATCTTTGCGATCTGCTCTGCGTTAAGACCAAGCTCGAAAAGATCCTTTTCGTAGCTCTCTCTCTCAACCTTGCCCTTGCGGTCAACTACCTTTGAGACTTTCTTTGCGCCTTCCGCGTCTGTGTTGCAGATAGCGGCGATAACGTCGTTGAAGAAGCGTCGGTTGTTTATACGAACCTTGAACATAGTTTCGTCAGCGCCGAAGGATCTCATTACCGAGATGGCGCTCTCAATAACGTCGAGGTCTGCTTCATAGGTGTCGCAGCCGAAGATATCTACGTTGAGCTGCCAGAACTCACGAAGTCTTCCGTGCTGGGGACGCTCGTAGCGGTACATATTGGGGATAGAGAACCACTTAAGAGGGTAGTTCAGCTCACCGAGCTTTGCGGCAACTATTCTTGCGACCGAGGGAGTCATCTCGGGACGAATGGCAACCATTCTTCCGCCTCTGTCGGCAAAGTTATAGGTCTGCTTGGTGGCGATCTCCTCGCCGCTCTTTGCGATATACATATCAAGCGATTCAAGCATAGGTCCGTTGTATTCCTCGTAGGAAGCAAGCTCAAGAGCCGATCTTATCTTGCCAAAGAACCAGTTGCGAAGTCGCATATCGTCGGGGTAAAAATCGCGTGTGCCCTTGTAGGGCTGTGTAGAAATAAGCTGTGCGCACATACTGTTTGTCCTTTCGGGATGAAAATAAAAATACTTTGTTAATTTATATTATACCACAAGAGGCAGGCTTTGTCAATCAAAAAGGCAATTCTTGAAGCGACTTTGTGTGTAAATTTTTAAATTTTTTTGAAGGCTTTCGCCAAGCTCTTGACTTTGCTTTTTTTAGGTGGTATAATTACTCTGTATAGTAATGTTTATTTATAATAATATATCTATACTCAAAGCTTTATTTTTCACTTTTGGCGTTTTATTTTTCGAGGACTTAAAAACAATGCACAGATTAAAAAAGACGGTCGATATGACCGAAGGACCTTTCTTTAAGAAAATGGTGGTTTTCGCGATCCCGCTTATTGCCACGGGATTGCTTCAATGCTTATACAACGCGGCAGACCTTGTCGTAGTAGGACAGTTTCGCGGCGAGGTCGCCGTGGCGGCGGTCGGAAGCACGGGCGCGCTGACCAATCTCGTGCTCGGTCTTTTCATGGGACTTTCGGTAGGAGCAGGTGTTTGTGTGGCTCACCACATAGGCGCTAAAGAACCCGAGGAAGTCAAAAAGGTAGTTCATACCTCTATGCTGCTCTCAGCCATCTTAGGCGTCGTTATGGGGGCGTTCGGATTTATTATGGCAGAGGATCTTCTTCGCCTTATGGGAACCCAGTCCGAGCCGGTTGACGTTCTTACTCCGGCAACCCTTTATCTGAGAATAATCTTTCTTGGCGTTCCGGGATCGATGATCTACAACTACGCGGCGTCTATGATTCGCTCGGCAGGAGATTCAAAGCGTCCGCTTATCTTCCTTGCTATATCGGGAATCGTAAACGTAGTATTCAACGTAGTTCTCGTCGTAGTGTTTGGCATGGGAGTTGAGGGCGTTGCGATAGCGACCATAACCTCGCAGTATCTCTCTGCGGCAATGGCGATAGTGTATCTGACAAAGACGAGCGGACCCTTGAAGCTTTCACTAAAGGATCTGAAAATAAGCGGAGCAAAGGTAAAGAAGATACTCTACATAGGAATTCCCTCGGGTATTCAGGGCTCTCTCTTCTCGCTTTCCAACGTGCTCATACAGTCGTCGATCAACACCTTCGGCGATCAGGTAGTCGCGGGCTCTGCGGCAACCGCAAATATAGAGGGCTTCGTTTATATCGCGATGAACGCGATCTACCACGTTGCGCTGACATTTATAGGACAGAACGTGGGCGCGAGAAAGTTCAAGAATATAAAGCGCATCACACTTTACAGCGCTATCATCGTAACGATGGTAGGATTTATGTGCGCGGCATTCGTGCTTACCTTCCGTGAGCTGCTGATAAATCTCTACGTCGATTCTCCCGAGGCAGTCGAGGCGGCGATGATGAGACTTTACATCATAATTCCCACCTACTTCCTCTGCGGACTTATGGACGTGTTCTGCGGTGCGCTTCGCGCGCTTGACCGATCGGTTACGGCAATGGTGATCTCTCTTTGCGGAGCGTGTGGCTTGAGGATACTCTGGATTGCGACGGTTTTCAAGGTATTCACAACGCCGCAGAGCGTGTACATCTCTTATCCTGTCAGCTGGATGCTGACGGCGGCGTGCCATCTGATATTCGTCATAATTGCCGCTAAGAAGCTGATGCGAGAGGACAGGGAGCAGAGAGAGTTTCTTGAAAGCTCAAAAAAATTGATTTGAAATTTTGGAGGATAAAATGAGCATACTTGAGGTAAAGGGTATCTCGGCAGCCGAGGCAGGCGGTGCTTCGCTGAAGGATATTTCCTTTTGCATAGAGGAAAAGGGAATATACGGATTTTTCGGGAAGAACAGCGATACTCTTACGCTTCTCTCCAGAGTGCTATGCGGCGCTCGTGAGATAGACGGCGGCGAGATATTCTATCGCGATAACGACCTTTTCGCAAGCGAGAAAAAGACCTCGCAGATAAAAAAGAAGATAGGCTACGTGCCTAAAAGCTCGTATTTCGCAAAGGATATGACGGTAGTAGAGGCGCTTGACCTCGTTGGCAGGGCAAAGGGAGTTTCTGCCGATAAGTGCGCAAGGCAGATAAAGGAGGCGCTCGAGCTTACGGGCCTTACCGAAAAGAGCGATCAGCTCTTTGAGGCGCTGACTCCGTCCGAGAAGAAGCGCGCTTGCTACGCAAGCTCGCTGCTCGGAAATCCCGACGTTATCATTATTGACGAGCCTTTTGCGGCAATCGACGCGGCGTCAAAGGACGAAACGAAAAAGCTTATATCTATGCTTGGAAAAATGAAGGTAGTGCTTCTGCTCACAAAAAATCCCTCGGATTCGGACGAGCTTTGCTCCTACGCGGCAATTATAGACGGTGGCGAGCTTCTTGCCTTTGAGCCGATAGACGAGCTTCTCTCAAGAATAAACAAGACCGTCAACGCCATTCTTCGTGTAAAGGAAAAGAGTACATCTCATGCCGAGCTTATGGAAGGTCTTGGCGCGCTCGACGGAGTTATCTATGCAAAAGCGGGAAAGGCTTCGGGAGGTATAACCGACATAAGACTTGAATGCTCCACGAGAGACGGTATGACCGCTAAGATAAGCGAGCTTGTAGAGCAGATGGGCGGAGAAGTCATCTCCTTGAGATTTGTGTCTCTCGGCATAGGGGACGTTATTACATTGCTCTGCTCTAAGAATACGGAGGAGGCTTGATATGGTAACGGTACTTATAAGAGAATTCAAGGCGCTCATCGGCAATATCTACGCCGTAGTTACTGCGGCGGTGCTATCTGTGGCGTCGGGCATACTTTTTGTATGCAACAACCTCATGCTTGCATATCCCTCGATAGACGCGGTAGTAGCGACAATGTCGATAATTGCGGCTATCCTCATTCCCGTGATCGCCTGCTTTAGCATAAACGGCGAGCGCAAAAGAGGAACAGACGAGCTTCTCGCCGTTCTTCCGCTGACAAGCGCGCAGATAGTTCTCGGCAAATTCTTTGGCATACTCAGCTTTTTGATGATACCCACGGGCGTGATGTTCATCTACCCCATAATAGCAGGATTTTTTGGAGATCCCGTTTATCTTTACTCTTACGTAACGCTTCTGCTGTTTGTCATCTTTGAAGCCTTTATCGTCGCACTCTCGCTTGTGTTTTCTGCGGCATTCAAAAAAGGCTGGATGTCGATAGCAGTTACATACGGAGTACTTCTTGTGCTATTTCTGATCGGATCGCTTTCGGCGATCTTCCCGCAGGTAATAGGCGATATATGCAGAGCTATCTCGCCCTTCAGACAGTTTGACGCTATAGTTTTCGGAGTGCTTGATATCTCGGCTCTTGCTTACTTCATTTTGCTTACGCTCGTGCTTCTGCTCGTAACCGTAAAACTTTACTGCAAGAAAAAGAGCAAGAGAGCGAATGCGTGGACGCTCAAGACCGTGGCTGTTGCGGCGGTATCGGCAGTAGCTATAGCGGCACTTTCGGTGCTTCCCACCACGGTGCGCTGGATAGACGTAAGCGCAAATAAGATATATTCTTCGTCGGCTACCACAAAAACGCTTATAAAGGAGCTTGACGAGGACATTACGGTATATCTGATCGACAACGACGGCAGTGAGCCGAAGCTCGTCAATGCTATCAAGCGTTATTGCGATAGCTCTAAGCGTATCACGCTTGAGACTGTAGATACCTCTAAGGACACCGAGTTCAGAGAAAAATACGGATTTAGCGCAGACGCAAATCTTTCATTCTGCCTTGTGGTAGAGAGCGCAAAGAGATGGAGAGTTGTAAGCTCTGATGCGCTGTTCGTGTGGTATAACGCAGAGACGGGATACATGTCCACCTCGGACTATTCAAGCACTATCTCAAGTCTTAAGGCAATGATAGATCAGTATTATCCCTACTATTCAAGCATGAGCTCTTCTCAGCAGACTCAGCTTCAGGAGTATATAAGTCTTTATGAATCGCTCGTTTATGACGTTACTCAGTGCCTTGACGTTGAGAACGTGCTGAGCACGGCTATAGAATACGTTACGGCAGACGTTATACCTACCTTCTATTTCCTTACGGGACACGGCGAGAAGAATACTCAGGGCGGACCGCTTGATATAACGGGACTTTCAAAGATACCCGAGGAAGCGGCAATGTTAGTTATCAACACGCCCGACGAGGACTATTCTGACGCTGAGACAGATATGCTTATCGACTTTATGGATAAGGGCGGAAGACTTATAGTATTTACGGGTAAGCAGAATAATTCAATGCCCAATCTCGCGCGCTTGCTCGCAAGCGCAGGACTCTCGCTTGAGCCCGATGCTATAGATGGGGAAACCGTAACGGCAACCGTCAACACCTCGTCGGATGCACTCTCGCTTCTCGCAAGCACAGAAAAGGTAACGCTTGGTATTATGAACGGCGATTCGATACTTACCGACACAAGCAAGACCGCACTTAAGTACGCTCCTCTCTATACGCTTGACACCGAGGTTGAGATGGAGATCTTCGATCAAAACGGAGAGATGCAGACAACTACCAAGGTAGTTACCAAGAATCTCGGAGTTGCGGTTACTAAAAATTCTGAGCCTATGCTCGTTTGGATAACCGGCTCTGATACCTTCAACCGCACACAGTCCGAGCTTAGTCAAGACGAGATGAAGGACTACTCGGTAGCGATGTACGGAGTAAGCTCACTCATTCTTTGGATGGGCAAGACCTTTGAGTCCTCTCTTGAGGATATAGCCCCCGTGGCATACGTCCCCGAGCTGCTTACTATCGAAAGCAAGGATATCACCGTTATAGGCGTGCTTGTTATCGGCGTACTTCCGCTTCTGATGCTCGGCGCGGGACTTCTCAGAATATATCTTCGCAAGAAGCGCGGTCGCAAGGTAGCGGCATAAACAAAAACTTTATGGGAGAATTTTATGAACAACAGAGATAAATTCATTGAGATATACAAGTCGTGTATAAAGAGAGAGGGAGCTGATAAATTTCTTCAGTACCTCTGCGAAAAGACCGACTTCTTTGAAGCGCCCGCAAGCACACGCTTTCACGGCGCTTACGAGGGCGGCTTGCTTGAGCATAGCCTGAACGTTTACGAGTGCCTTTGCGACTTCGTCAAGCATTCACGCTTCTGCTCAAAATACGGCTTTTCGTTTGACGAGGAATCACTTGCCATCGCGGCACTTCTTCACGACGTATGCAAGACAAATTTCTATAAGACCGAGATGCGAAACGTAAAGAAGAACGGCGTGTGGGAGAGCGTTCCTTATTATACCATCGAGGACAATCTTCCTTACGGACACGGAGAAAAATCTGTTTACATAATCTCGGGCTTTATGCGCCTTACGAGAGACGAGGCGTTTGCCATCCGCTACCACATGGGATTTTCGGGAACTGAGGACGCAAATCAGGTCGGTCGCGCACTTGAGATGTTTCCGCTTGCGTTTGCGCTCTGTATGGCGGACATGGAGGCTTCCTACTATATTGAGGGCAGCCCTGTAAAATAATAAACGAATTTTTGAAATTTAAAGGAGAAAAAATTATGCTTTCTTATCCTACTGCGCATATAAAGGCTACACCTACGCAGATCGCAAAGACCGTGCTTATGCCGGGAGATCCCAAGAGATCCGAGCTTGTAGCAAAGAAATTCCTCAAGGACGCCGTTATGTTCAACGACGTGCGCGGCGTTAAAGGATACACGGGCACTTGGAAGGGAGTTCCCGTCTCGGTAATGGCGAGCGGTATGGGAATGCCCTCTATAGGTATCTACAGCTACGAGCTTTATCACGGCTTTGGCGTTGAAAACATTATCAGAATAGGCTCTGCAGGCTCTATGAGAGAGGACGTAAAGGTTCGCGACATAGTTCTCGGAATGGGCGCTTGCACCGACTCTGCTTACGGCAATCAGTTCGGTCTTGACGGAAGCTTTGCACCCATCTGCGATTACGAATTGCTTGCAAAGTCTGTTGAGATAGGCAAGGAAAAGGGATTTCGCACTCACGTAGGCAATATCCTTTCGTCCGACGTTTTCTATGACGATAACCCCGACAGAAATCTCCTTTGGAGAAAGATGGGCGTTCTCGCTGTTGAGATGGAGGCGGCGGCTCTCTATATGAACGCCGCAAGAGCAGGCAAGCGCGCGCTTGCTATCTGCACCGTTTCCAATTCCTTGGTTACGGGAGAGGAGCTTTCGGCAGACGAGCGAGAGACCACCTTCGGCGAGATGATAGAGCTTGCGCTTGACGTTGCTATCTCTTTTAACTGAGGTGAACAATGAAGGCAAAAAGAGTTTTTCTTATAGTCCTTGACAGTGTTGGAGCAGGTGAGATGCCCGACTCCGCATCCTTTGGAGATGTAGGCGTAAATACGCTCAGGAGCGTTTATAATTCGGGCAAGCTCTGTATTCCTAACCTCACGGCTATGGGACTTGGAAATATTGACGGACTTTCTTTTCTCGGCAAGACCGAAGAGCCTACCGCGGCAGTCGCGAGAATGAGCGAGAGGTCTATGGGCAAGGATACGACTGTCGGTCATTGGGAGATCGCAGGACATATTTCGGCGTCTCCGCTTCCCACCTTTCCGAACGGTTTTCCTGAGGAGATACTTGAGAAGATACGTAAAGTATCGGGCAGAGAGCTGCTTTGCAATAGCACCTATTCGGGTACTGCCGTAATAGCAGATTACGGAAAAGAGGCAAAGGAAAAGGGTGCGCTCATAATATATACCTCGGCTGACAGCGTGCTTCAGATAGCTGCTCACGTCGGCGTAGTTCCGCTCGAGGAGCTTTACCGCATCTGCGAGACTCTCAGAGCAGATCTTGTGGGCGATAAGGAGGGTGTCGGCAGAATTATCGCGCGCCCCTTCGTTGACGGAGAGGACGGTGGCTTTAAGCGTACCGCCGACCGTCGCGATTACTCTCTCGCTCCCCCCGCAGTTCTTCTTCCCGAGGCTATCAAGGCGGCAGGCAAGGATTCTATTTCTGTTGGAAAGATATCCGATATCTTTGCGGGCGTAGGCTTTACTGAAGCGGTAAGGACACACGGCAACGATGAGGGCATGGCAGTTACGAGCGAATATATCCGCAAGGATTTTGAAGGACTTTGCTTTGTAAACTTAGTTGATTTCGATATGACCTGGGGACACAGACGTGATGCTGAGGGCTATGCCGAGGGACTTTCCTCGTTTGACAGATGGCTCGGCGGCGCAATAGCTGAGCTTCGTGATAACGACGTTCTTATGATAACGGCTGACCACGGCTGCGACCCTGCTTATCTTGCTACCACCGACCACACAAGAGAATATACTCCGCTTCTGATATACGGCAAAGCTGTCGCTCCCGTAAACTTCGGAACGAGAGAGTGCTTTGCGGATATTTCGGCAACCGTAGCCGAGCTTCTCGGTGTGGAATTTAGTGGAGCAGGCAAGGCAATAGAGCTTTAAAAAATATTTTGAGGTGCTTATGAAAATAAATGCAAAAGAGCTTGTAGAAGCAGCTTGCAGAGCAAGGCTTGCAGCTTATGCGCCCTATTCCTCTTTTTCGGTAGGCGCGGCGATACTTTGCTCGGACGGAAAGATATACGAGGGCTGTAATATAGAGAATTCCTCATTCACGCCCACCTGCTGCGCTGAGCGTGTGGCAATATTCAAGGCGGTGTCCGAGGGACGTCGCGATTTTGTTGCGGTAGCCGTAGTGGGTGGCAAAACGGGCGCTGAGGAATGGGAATTCTGCTATCCCTGCGGAGTGTGCCGTCAGGTGCTTGCCGAGTTCTGCGACAAAGACACTCCCGTATTTATCGGCAACAGCCGTGGAGAGATAGACGAGACTACTCTCGCAGAGCTTATTCCTTATACATTTAAGCTAAAGAAGAACTGAAAATGAAAAAAGAAACAAAACAAAAGCTTATATATTTGAGATATATACTTCCCCCCATACTCATCCTGCTCGTGCTTCTCATAGGATTTATCCCATCCTACCGCTACGTTGTAGGAGCGGAGGCTCACGAGAGGGTATCTCTTTGGAGCTTAGTGGATGACAGCTGGACACTCGGCAGAGAAACGCTGTTTGCAAAGAGTGATGCTACCACTGGAGAGCAGGCGTTCTCAAAGATAACTCTCGGCTTTATAATAGGCTCGGCGCTTCTGTGTGCCGCGGCGCTTGCATCTGCCGCGTGGTCCTGCTTTGTGGCGCTTAAGCTCTTTATATCGGACGATGAGGATGGAGCAGAGAAGAGCAGAACTCTATTCGTAACCGTTTTCCCGAACAGAATATTTCTGACAGTAGCAGAGTGTCTTGCTCTGCCTCTGTTTCTATTTCCGTATATTCTGCCCGCTGTATATGCTCACACTATGGGAATGAGCGTAAAGGTAGGGCTTGCGGCTCCCGACAGCCTTATATTCGCGGCTGTTTTTCTGATAGCTATATCTATCCTCTCGGCGCTCACCGCGCCTATGGAGCGACAGTTCGACGCTGACGTATTCAAACGCCGCAAGGCTTTTGAGTATGATAGCACCGACGGTCAGAGCGAGAACGAGGACTATACCTCACTCTTTAGCGCAAAGGAAGACGAGAACGAGCAAGAAAAGGCGATTCGCGCGGCAGAGGCGGAGAGAATAAGAAAAATTCTTCGCAAGGATGGAGATAACGAAAAAACAAATTGATCGACAGAAGGAAAATATAATGGCAGAAATAACACAATTAGGCGCTCGGTATCTTCGTGCCAAGCGCAAATTGTTTGACACTTATTATTCAGAGCTGAACGCCCCTCAGCGAGAGGCGGTGTTCACCGCAAACGGCGCGCTTCTCGTGCTTGCGGGCGCGGGTAGCGGCAAAACGACAGTGCTTGTAAAGAGAATAGTCTTTCTCGTCAAGTACGGCAACGCGTATTACAGCGACTATATTCCGCATAATCTTACCGAGCAGAAGGTAGCACAGCTTGAGAGAGCGGCGGGTGAGAGTAGAGAGCTTATCGAGGAGATACTCCCCGAATTTATCTCCGCGCCCTGCGCTCCCTGGCAGATGCTCGCTATAACCTTTACAAACAAGGCGGCAAACGAGATAAAGAGCCGTCTCGTTGCGGCAATGGACGATGAGGATAGTGCTAAAAGCATCTGGGCAGGCACTTTCCACTCTATCTGTATGAGAATACTCCGCAGCTACGGCGACCGCCTCGGCTACTCGCAGGGCTTTGCTATATACGACGCAAACGATACCAAGAGTGCTGTCTCCTCGGTTATGAAGAGCCTTAATATCGACGAAAAGGCTCTGCCGATAAAGTCGGTGATAAACGAGATAAGCAGGGCGAAGGACGCGCTGATGACACCCGATGACTACGAGCTTGAATACGGACTTAAGGACTTCCGCAGAAAGCAGATAGCAAGAGTCTATCGCGCGTATCAGGAGCATCTGAAGAACTCAAACGCGCTTGATTTTGACGATATTATAATGCAGACGGTGTTCCTGCTCCGAGACAACAAGGATATAAAGGAATACTATCAGAACAAGTTCAGATACGTCTCTGTTGATGAGTTTCAGGACACCAACCAGGCTCAGTTCGTGCTGACGTCCTTGCTTTGCGGCGGCTACCGTAATATTATGGTGGTGGGCGACGACGACCAGAGCATATACCGCTTCAGAGGCGCGGTGATAGAGAATATCCTCGGCTTTGACCGTAAATATAAGGACGCGAAGATAATCAAGCTTGAGCAGAATTACCGCTCGACAGACGTAATTCTTGACGCCGCAAACGCGATAATCGCTAAGAATGTCGGCAGAAAGGGAAAGAACCTCTGGACAGAGCGCAAGGGCGGCTCAAAGATCACCCTCAAGCTCTGCGAGGAGCAGAACTCTGAGGCGAGATACCTCGTTGATAAGATACAGAGCCTCGTATCTTCAAATCAGTACAGCTTCCGCGATTGCGCGATACTCTACAGGACCAACGCGCAGTCGAGCGTCATAGAGCGCACCTTCGCCAAGAGCGGCGTGCCTTACAGAATGCTCGGCGGACTTCGCTTCACCGACCGCAAGGAGATAAGAGACATCGTTGCTTATCTTCAGTTTATCGTAAACCCTGCGGACAGCGAGCGAATGAAGAGAATAATCAACGAGCCAAAGCGCGGCATAGGCGCAACGACTGTTGATGGCGTGCTTGCGATAGCAAGAGAGAAGGAGATAAGCGTTTTCGAGGTAATGAGAAACGCGGACGCTTACGTTGCTCTCTCAAGAAGCGCGTCCAAGCTCAAGGCGTTTGCCGAGATGATAGCCTCACTCCGAAAGCTGCTCTCAAGCGACATATCTCTTGAAGCATTTGTAAATCAGGTGCTTGACCGAAGCGGATATAGGCAGATGCTTATTGATGCAGGTGAGGAAGAGAAGGAGAGAGTAGAGAACATCGAGGAATTTGTCTCGGGTGTAATCGAGTACGAAAGGTCAAACGAAGAGCCTACGCTCATCGGCTTCCTTGAGGAGAACGCGCTCGTGTCTGACGTAGATAAGTACGACGAGACGGCTGACGCGGTTGTAATGATGACCGTGCATTCGGCAAAGGGACTTGAATTTCCCGTCGTGTTCCTGCCCGGAATGGAGGACGGACTTTTCCCGGGAATGCAGACCATAATGGCAGACCCCTCGGAGATGGAGGAGGAGCGCAGACTTGCTTACGTTGCGGTAACTCGTGCTAAGGATGCCGTTTATATCATACATACCAAGAACAGAATGCTCTACGGCAGGACGTCCTGCAATCCTATCTCGCGTTTCGTTACCGAGATACCCGCGCGGCTCATCAACGAGGAGCTTGCGTATGCTCCTCGCACAGACAACCGTCCGCGCACTTATTTCTCGTCAAGCGGCGAGTCCTACGGCGGATATTCGCAGAGAAGCCGCACCGAAAAGAGCCCGTTTACCCAAGAGCCCAAGCCCGCGCCCTCGCGTCAGGGACTTGACTTCAAGGAGGGGGACAGAGTATATCACGTAACCTTTGGCCCCGGAGAGATACTCTCCGCAAGACCGATGGGCGCAGACGTGCTTTACGAGGTAGTCTTTGACAAGGTCGGCACGAAAAAGCTGATGGGAACATACGCAAGGCTGAAGAAGCTGTTGTAATAAAAGCAAAAACACCGCCGAGAGCGACAAAATGATCGCCCTCGGCGGTTTTGTTATAGACTGATTCATAAATTTATGATATAATATTCTAAATCTCACCTAACATTTTTATAAACGCGCGGACTATATAAGTGAAAGCATTGATCAATCGCTTGGAGAAACAGATGAAAAAACAAGACTTGCTAAAATATTTTGACGACTACTTGCTTGATAAGCTATTTGGCTTTTGTTATGCAAGAACAAATGACAGCTACGAGGCAGAGGAACTATGCTCGGATATAATCTATTCCCTCGTTAAAGCTGCCAATAGTGATGGAGAGATCGAAAGCGTATATCCGTTTATTTGGAGAGTAGCTCGTAATGTTTATGCTGACTTTACTGATAATCGAAGAAAACGCGCGGAAACTATCTATGAAGGCGATTCGGAAGAAATTTTGCTCGATGTTGCAGAAGAAGATACTTCTGATGATACCGCAGAATTATTAACATCCGTATATCGCAGGATTGCTTTCTTGACAAAAGCATACCGCGAGGTTATGATAATGTTCTACATAGACGGTCTTTCCACGGCTCAGATAGCCAAAGCGCAAGGAACAAGTGAAGGAGCGGTTCGTCAAAGACTTTTTTCGGCAAGACAAAAGATCAAAAGTGAGGTAGAAGAAATGGAAGAAACTTATAATAAGCCCGTGGCGCTTGATAAAATTGATTACGTGATTTGGGGAACGGGTAATCCTGCGTGGGGGGATCCTCGTAACGTATGCACGAGAATGTTCTCAAATCATATCGTGTGGCTTTGCCACAAGAAGCCAATGAGTGCTTCTGAAATCGCAGAGGAACTGAACGTTCCCACCGTTTATGTTGAAGAAGAGCTTGAAATCCTCCGCAAAGGCGAAAACGGAAAGTATGGATTTCTTCGTCGTTTGGAAAACGGTAAATACGCGCTTAATTTCATTTTGCTTGACAAGGATGTATTCGAAAAAGCAAATGAAATTTATACGGATCAGTTACCAAAGATCTGCGAAACCATATCAAACTATATTGAGGAACATAAAGCAGAATACCTTGCTTTCCCGTATTTGAATAAGAAGGTTGATATGAATCTTATTCTTTGGCAGCAGGTATTCAATATTGCCGGTGCCTTCTCATATTGTGTTGAGTGTGCTTTGAAGAAAAATCATTTTGCCGATATAGAGAAAACAGATCGTCCGTTTAGTGTGTTTGGATATGTAGATAACGGCAAGTATTATGGTGGCGGTTGGGATGGCGTTAACGCACAAAACGTGTGCGGATTCTCTAATGTTCATCTTGATAACATCTATATCACCCGTATAAAAAAGCACTTTCACTGCGGACTTAATGTTTCAAGAGATCCTCAAATCCAACTTGCGCTCCGTGCAATTGAAGGTCTCGATATTACATCATTGTCAGAAACAGAAAAGGAACACGCTGCAAAAGCTATTGAGTGCGGCTATTTGTATCGCGATGGCGATATGCTTTATACCAAGATTCTTGTAAGCTCTCTTTCTGATAGAAACAGACTCTTTGATATTAGTAACGCTTTGCAGAATGGATATTTCGATGCTGATGCTGAAATCGTTGCAGCGAAGGTTGCAGAACTTATCAAAAAATCTGTTCCCGATTATCTTCTCGGAGAATGGAGATTGGCAAATAACCTTGCGAGTATGCCCATTCTTGACGCAGTTGTTGAATGTCTTATTGAAAAAGGCGTATTAACACCTCCCGAAAATGGAATCGGTGCAGAAGGTTGTTGGATGAGTGTGGAAAAGTAAATAGAATACCGCCGAGAGTAAGCGTTTGGTTTCTCTCGGCGGTTTGCTATAGGCTAAAATAGAAAAATGTGATATAATTATAAAAAATTGGGAGAAAAATGACGTTATGATTATTAAAGTTAGAGAACAAGTTAAATTATTAGATAATGATATGCAAGAATATGGCTATAGCATTGGTTATAAAGCTATGCTTGATGTTCAAACTCCTGAAGCCATCAGATTTTATATTTTAGAATTTTTAGAAAGAGCATTAAATGCTGTTGAATTAAATGAAACTTGTGCAACTAGCGATTTTGCTGCAAGATATGAAACCTTATCTTCGTACTCACTTTTTAAAAATTCACTACTCTTTGTTTTTTCTGTTACTATATAATAATCATATTTTTTGAATAATTCTTTTAATTGCAATAATTCATTTAAGTGTCCACCTGTACTGGATA
>CALCTA010000011.1 GCA_937893945.1 uncultured Clostridia bacterium
GCATCGGGGCGGCTGAATTAACTTAATTAATTCGACTTATTAGTTTTCTCTCTTCTTAAGAGCAACTGCTCCAAGACCGAGAACAGCAGTAATAACTACTGCGGTAGCGCCGATAACGCCGCCACAACCGCCCTTGTTGCCGGTGGTCAGAGTTTCGGACTCAGCGGGCTCGGTGGGAGCGGAAACCTTTGCGAGAGAATCGATAGCTGCCTTGAGTACGTCAAGAGCTGCCTTTGCCTCGGGAGCCGTAGCGCCAGCCTTTGCCTTGAGGTCATTTGCTGCAGCTATAGCTGTCTTTACTGCTGCCCAGGATTCAGCTGTGTAATCAGCCTCAACGAGAGCGTTAGCAGAAGCGAGGAGAGCGTCAAGCTCTGTGAAGTCAGCGTATCCTACGAGACCTGCAACAGCAGCTTCAAGAGCAGCCTTGAGCTCTGCAACGTCATCAACAGAGATGTTACCCTTGCTGGAGGGGCTCTTAGCCTTTGCGATGGCATCCTTTATTTCGGTGAGAGCTTCCCAAGACTCAGGAGTGAAGTTCTTCTCTTCGTACTTATCAACTACGTCGATGATAGCATCGATCTCGTCGAAGTTACCGAGCTTATCAAGTCCTGCAAATGCAGCTTCGAGAGCCGCGATAAGCTCCTTGATCTGCTCAGCGCCTACGTCGCCGGAAGAGATAGCGTTGTTAGCAGCCTTGAGAGCGGAGTTCAACTCAGCGTAGCTCTTTGCTGTGTAGTTCCTCTTATCCTCGCACTTACCGGTGATCTCTGTAACCTTAGCAGCAAGACCTGCGGTGTCAGCCTTTTCGATAAGAGCGTTCTTTGCAGCGTTGACAGCCTCAACAGCTGCTTCAACGTCATTCATAACAGCGTTGGTGTTGTTCTTAACTTCCTCAGCTGCTGCGATGGCAGCGGCAAGAGCCTCCCAAGAGGAAGAAACGTAAGCGTCCTGATTGAGCTTAGCGCATTCAGCGACAACTGCGTCAATAAGAGAGAAGTCAGCTCTTTCAACAAGTGCGGTGATAGCCGCGGAAAGTGCTGTAGCTGCAGCGTCAATAACGCCCTGGTTAGCAGAGAAGAGAGCGCTCTTTGCTTCCTTGAGAGCTGCCTCCATTACTACGAAGGAGGTTGCTGTGTATTTGTCCTTTTCGGTCAGGCACTGCTCAGCAGTCTCAACAGCTGCCTTAAGAGCGGTCTTGTCGGTAGCGTTACGTGCTACAAGACCTTCGATAGCTGCGGTGTAAAGAGTTGCATAAAGAGCGTCAAGCTCTGTCTGGGAGTATCCTGCGGGAGCAGCAACAGCGGTCTGCGCGTTTGCGAGAGCGGTTGCGAATGCTGCCCATCCCTCAACGTAATCAGCTTCCTCGAAGCCCTTTACGATGCCTACCAATTCTTCAAGTGTTCTGAAGTCGCCGCCTACAGCAGCTGCGATAGCAGCGATCTTAGCGTCAACGGTAGCAGCATCAGCAGCCTTAACGAACTTGTTAAGACCTGTGGTAGCGGCAGTGGAGCAGATGTTGGAATCGTTGCACTTGAAGTCAGTCTTCTTGTAGTCGTGAGTGATCTGAGCAACGTCCTCGGGGTAGTTAGCGTTTACAAGCTCACCTGCGTTTACGCAGTTGGTGATAGTAGCGTTGACCTTAGCCTCAGGGTCATCACCGAATCTACCGATGATACCTGCTGCAACGTACTTGCTTGCAACGTGCTCGCTAGCTTCTGCGGGATTGTAGGTAGATGTGATCGTACCAACGTTTGCGCAGTTGTCAAAGAGCATGGGGCTGCGCTCCTCGATCTTGTTCTCGGAGTTGGGCTCGAAAGCGTTGTGGTTGATGTAACCTGCGATACCGCCTGCAGAAAGAGAAGCGGAGATGTTACCTGCGTTGTAGCTGTTCTTGATGATTACTATATCGCATCCACGGTCGCCGATCTCACCGATCATACCGCCTGCATAACTCTTACCGGTGATATCACCGAAGTTAGCGCAGTTCTCGATGGTTACGCTACAACCGTCAATAGAGTGCTGCTTGAAAGCGCCGCCGATACCACCGGACTGGGTGGAACCGGAAATGTTACCGAGGTTTACGCAGTTCTTGAATACGTAAACGCCGGGGTCTGAGGTAGTCCAGTCGAAGCCGTGGGTCATACCGTTACCGATAAATCCACCCGCACCGGACCAGCCGCCGCCGAGAGCGACAACGTCGCCTGCGTTAACAGAATTTTCAACGGTGATCTTGGGAGAACCGTAGTTACGGCCTACGAAACCGCCGATGTAAGCGTTGGAAGCAGAGCCGCCCTTGGGAGCAAGCTCGGAGATAGTACCGTTGTTACGGCAGTTCTTGAAGGTGGTGGTAGTATCAGAGTGAGGACCGATAAGACCAACGAAGCCCGCGATACCGCAGTGGTTACCGGATGTACCTGTAATATCACCGTTGTTTACACAGTTTTCAAAGGTCAGCTGAACGCCGCCGATAGAATCGTCAAAATCAACTGCGCCTACAAATCCTGCTGTAGGAGAGGTGTGCTGGGTGTTACGAACAGTTACGTTGTTTACGCAGTCAGCGAATTTTACTGCGCCTGCAGCGTAGCACTTACCAACGAGACCCGCGATACCTGCGTAACGAGCGTTGCTCTGTGTATCGTAGGTGGAGTTGTTAGCGATAGTAATAGTACCGTTAGCAACGCAGTTTGCAAGGGTGGAAACACCGTTGATCTCGGTGAAGATAGCACCAACTGCCTTGGATGCGATTACGTTCTCGTCTGTTATAGAGTAGTCAACGGTAGCTGTGATGTTTGTGAAAGTACCGCTTGCGTAGTTTGCGAGAGCACCCGCAGCAGCGGCTTTGTCAAACACGTAGGTCGCAACGAGATTAAGGTTCGAGATAGTAGCGCCCTTGATCTCCACGAAGGCGCTGGTAACGCCGTCGAGCGTAATGGTTTTGCCGTTTCCGTCGAGAGTACCCTCGAAGATAGCGCCAGCATAAGTTGCAGTAAGAGTGATGTCGTTTGCAAGATAGTATGTACCCTTTACGTCCATCTTTGCGAACTCGTCTGCTGTGGTAATAGCAGTGCCGGCAGGCTCTGCTGCTGAAGCAGGAACGATCGCAAGAACAGTCGCAAGCATCATTGCAACGATCACTAAAATAGAGATTGTTCTTTTCATGTGTCTTCTCCTTAGTTATTTTGTTTTTTACAGACCGCAGTCTGTGATATTATCTTCATTATATCATATTTTTAACAAAAAGGGAATAGCTTTTTAAAATTTAAGCATCTTAAAAGAGAGAATTTGGCTTCAAAAAATTGTGCAAGGTGTACAATTAAAAGAGAGAATATGTCTTTTTTAAGTGTTATTTTGTTGATAAATCAATTGAGATAGGATTTGTTTTTTGTTTGTGTATTGACATTTTTGCTTGCAAATGATATCATTATTAGCGTACAGAATACCGAAATACGAAAGGAGAAGATATGGATAAAGTAATACTTACAGCGCTTGGCGTTGGCGGTGCTACGGTCATAGGCGCAATTCTCGGATTTTTCTTTAAGAAGCCGTCTCATAAATTCAACGATATAATTCTTTCATTTGCTGCCGGAGTAATGCTCTGTGCGGCGGTAGTGGGACTTATACTTCCATCTCTTGAGCAGGGTGAAAAATGGTCTATACTCGTAACCGTGGCAGGCGTTTTTTGCGGAGCTGTCTGCTTGAATCTTATAGATAAGCTCGTTCCCCACCTGCACAAAATGACGGGCATAGATCAGGAGTCGCACCCCGACAAGACGGCACAGCTAAACAAGGTTCTTCTCTTTGTTATCGCTATAGGCATACACAATCTCCCCGAGGGAATCGCGGCAGGCGTAAGCTTCGGCTCTGACAACGTAACGCACGCCTTGACGGTTGCGGGCGGTATCGCGCTGCAGAATATCCCTGAGGGAATGGTGATAATAGCGCCTATGATAGCCGCGGGAATGAGCCGCAAGCGCACCTTCGTAATAGCGCTTATGACAGGCGTGGTAGAGGTCATAGGCACATTTATAGGATATTTTGCCGCAAGTATTTCAAGCGCTATATTGCCCTTTGCGCTCGCGTTCGCAGGCGGTACGATGCTCTACGTCATAAGCGACGAGATGATACCCGAAACACACTCGCACGGATGCGAAAGAGGAGCAACCTATTCGCTGCTCTGCGGCTTTGCGCTTATGCTCGCGTTTGATTTTCTGCTTGGGTAGGAAGTTAGTTAGGGGGACGCGAGGACGCGATTTTCTGTTCTTTTCTTGGAAGAAAAGAACCAAAAGAACTTTAATGAAGGGTTAAAACAAGCACAGCACCCATTTTAAAGTTTTTGCTCAAGCTTTTTTCAAAAAGCTTGCGGTTTCCAAAGGCAGCGCCTTGGTCGCTCGTCGCAACGAGCGAAATTTTCCTTTGGGATTTTCTTTTTGGTTGGAGCAGGAGCGCGCCCAGTGGGCGATGAAGCGAGTGCGATCAACGGAAAAAACAAGGAGCGTTGAATGCGATCTAGCGTTCAAGGCGACTATGTTTTTGACCGGGCAAGCTTTTTCTTTTGGCCCTTTTGTGTCAAAAGAAAAAGCGTTATGGATGGAGAATAATATTTAATTAGGGGAACGGACGACCGATGGTCGCCCCTACAGGTTTAATAGTTACCTTTATATTCCCCTGTAGGAGAGGGAGCTCGCCCCCGTCTTTTTTATAACGAAGATATCCCCCCGAGAGTTTCTCGGGGGGATATCTTCGTTTATCGGTTATTTTTCTCAACAAGCCTGAAGCTGTCGCTTATTATCGGATGGTCTGCGTATCCGACGAACACCGCGAACTCGCCTGCCTCGGAGATATAGCGATTCTGCGCATCCCAATACCTCAGGCGCGGCTCGGTTATCTCAAAGGTTACCGTCTTTTCCTCGCCTGCCTCAAGGGATATCTTGCAAAAATCAAGAAGCTCCTGAACAGGACGGGCAGTTGAGCTTACTATATCGCGTATGTAGAGCTGTACTACCTCTTTTCCCACTTTGTCGCCGGTATTCTTTAGCGTAACGCTGACCGTTATCTTTCCGTCAGCGTCAAGCTCGTGCGAGTCAAGCTCCATGCTCTCGTATTCAAACGAGGTGTAGGAAAGTCCCTCACCGAAGAAGAAAAGAGGACGAGAGCCGCAGTCGATGTATCCGTTAGAGAAGGCTTGATATTCCTCGTCGGGAAGGCTTACCTTAGGTCTGCCCGTGAGCAGTCTGTTGTAATAGATGGGGCATTGTCCGACGGATTTCGGAAAGCTCATAGATAGCTTTCCCGAGGGGTTCGCGTCTCCAAAGAGAAGCTCTGCCGCCGCGTTTCCACCCTCAGTTCCGGGGAAGAACATATCGAGTATCGCAGGGGAGTGATCGTATATGTTCACAAGCGACAGGGGCCTTGTGTTGAAAAGAAGCACCGCGCTGTTCTTGTTTACGGCGGTAACGGCGTTTACAAATTCAGCCTGCACACCGGGTAGGTCAAGCGAGGTTCGTGAGTTAGCCTCACCACCGTAGTGCGCGTGCTCGCCTACGCAGATTATGACCGCGTCAGCGCCTCTCGCAAGCTCTATCGCCTCATCAAATCCGCTTCTGTCGGTGTCGGTATGAGTGTTTCCGCAGCCTCTGGCGGTAATTATCTCGGCGCCCGGAAGAAGCGCGCGCACTCCCGCCGAGACCGGAACGGCTTCTTCTTTTTTGCCCTTTGACGCCCACATACCGATAATTCCGTAGTCATCGGCAAACGGGCCGACGATAGCTATGCGCTTTGCACTCTTGGAAAATGGCAGAATTCCGTCGTTTTTGAGTAGCACTGCTGATTCGACCGCCGCGCGCCTTGCGATAGCGCGATGCTCGGGCGAGAGGTACATCTCAAGTCCTCTCTTTGCGTCTGCTCCGTGGTATGGATCATCAAACAGCCCAAGCTCGTCCTTAAGCTTGAGTATCTTCATTACTGCCTCGTTAAGCTCGCTCTCGGATATAACTCCCTCGCGAACGAGAGAAGCGAGGTTTTGGTAGTACGCCTTCGAGCACATATCTATATGACAGCCGTTTTCAAACGCAAGTTTTGCGGCGTCTCTCAGATCGCTTGCGACACCGTGGACTGTAAGCTCGTATATCGCTCCCCAGTCGCTCACCACAGCCTTGTCGTAGCCCCATTCCTCGCGAAGTATCTGCTTCATAAGAAATGGATTTACTGTCGAGGGAAGCCCGTTGAGCGTGTTGAACGAGGTCATCAGCATCTTAACGCCTGCGTCTATGCAAGCCTTGTAGGCGGGAAGGTAAAATTGCCTCAGAGTTCGCTCTGACATATCGACAGTGTTGTAATCTCTGCCCGATTCACCCGCTCCGTAAGCCGCGAAATGCTTGACACAAGCGGCAATATGCTCCTTTGAGGCGAGGTCGTCGCCCTGATAAGCCGTTACCTGAGCCACACCGAGAGCCGATGCGAGAACGGGATCCTCTCCGCTGCTCTCCATGACCCGTCCCCAACGCGCGTCGCGCACGAGGTCTATCATAGGAGCGAAGGACAGATGCACTCCGCCTGCCGCCGCTTCCTTTGCCGACATTCTCGTGCATTCGCCGACAAGCTCGGGGTCAAACGAGCAGGAAAGTCCGAGATTTATCGGATATATCGTGCGATAGCCGTGGATAACGTCGTTCATAAACATCAGAGGTATCTTGTTGCGGTCAGCGGCAAGGTGCTTGTCCTGTATTTTACGGACTGTGTCCGCATCCTTTCCGCCAAGGCAGCCGCCTACTCTTGAAAGCTCCTCGGGGGAGAGCCCCCACTCCTGCGCGGGCCCCGTAAGCTCTACGTCAGTGCCGAAAAAGTTGGCGCTGAGCAGCATAAGCTGTCCCACCTTTTCTTCTATAGTCATTTGCGCGAGAAGCGCGGAAAGGTCTTTCATAAATTCCTCCGAAAAGAATAAGATTTTGCTTTTGGTTTAGATCATATTACAGCTTTTGCAAAATCAAGAATAGCGGAGCTTAAGCTTTCCGAGCTTTGCCGTGTTTGCAATAACGATAAGCGAGCTTTCTGCGTCAAGCACTTGCTCGGGATTGATATTTACGTTGACCTTTTCGCCCTTCTTGATAGCTACGATATTAAAACCGTATTTTTTTCGCAGATTCAGCTCGATCAGGTTTTTTCCGCACCACTCGTCCTTGACGTCTATCTCGACCATAGATACGTCTTTTGATAGAGAGATCATATCAATAAAGCCCGAGCTGAGTAGATTTTTGGCAAGGCGCATGCCTGACTCGTTCTCGGGGAAAACTACCTGATCGGCGCCCACGCGAAGCAATATCTTTTGTTGCATCTCGTTAGCGCATTTTGCGATAACGTTCTTAACGCCTGCTTCCTTGCAAAGCTCATAAACTCGTTTTGCAGTGCCTTCCATAACATCAAGAGAGATAAAATATCCGCCCTTGGGCTTGGACCAGGTTGCAACAGCATATCTGCCGAGGCTGTTTTCAAATTCATTTATAACTGCCTTGAACTTGGGTGCAAGGATATTTCTGTGAAGCTTCATATGATTCTTGATGCCGGCAACATCCTTATAGAACTTAACATGCCTGAACTGATTGAGCTTATCGTAACCGATAGTCTGAATTGACATACGGCTGATAATCATTTCAATGTTTCTGTCAGATGCGGCAAGAACTGCAACACCGGCGCCGGGGAAGCTGATTTTTGAGGTTGAGGTAAACTCAATTACCATATCCTCGTGACCGTACTTTTTAAGAACATCAAAGATATTGTCAAGCTTTTCACCGTGCTCTTCAAGGTCATGAATAATATATGCGTTATCCCAGATAATTCTGAAGTCTCTTGCTGCAGGGCTCATTGCGGCAATTCTGTCAACGGTTTCGCTTGTATATGTAACACCTGTGGGGTTTGAATACTTGGGAACACAGAACATACCCTTGACCTTCGGGTCCTTGATATATTCTTCAACCTGAGCCATATCTGGTCCTGTTTCTGTCA
>CALCTA010000012.1 GCA_937893945.1 uncultured Clostridia bacterium
CTACGGGCTCTGTCGCTTCTCTTATAAAAACAACACCCCCGAGGCTGAGCCTCGGGGGTGTTTATGTTTTGCTATTACTTAATTACTCAATAATGATATAAGCAAAGTAAACAGCGTAAGGTGTGCTGTTGGTGATCACGAGATCGCCGGTAGCTGCAGCGTCAAGCTCAACTACTACGTCGTAGTAATTGATAGCGTAGCCATTAGCATTGCTTACTCCGGAGGAGATAGCAGCTGCGTGAACGTCAGCAGGGTTGGGAAGAGTAAGAGCATTGCCACCGAGAGTAACGGAAACGTTAGCGGTGTAGTCATAAGAGCTTACAACTCTGATTGTGAGCTTCTTTACAGTTGCGTTCTTAACGGTGATAGTGCCTACTTCCTTCTTGAGCTGGATAACGTCAATACCACCGGTATTGTTGTTGGATCTCATAACAGTGTTGGTGTTAATGGTAAGACCTTCAACAGTGTGGTCGCCGTCATGAGCGGTGTAGCCTGTACCTGTGATGTCTCCGAAGAGCTTCTCAGCATTGATCTCAATGCCATCGGTTACTACGGGAGGCTGAGGATCAGGATTGGGGTTAGGATTAGGATTAGGATCGGTAGAACCTGTCTGATCCTCGTTGGTGGAAACGACGAACTGTCCGTAGAAGTTCTTCTCAGCAGCCTTTACCATACCGAAGGTGGTGTAGGTGCCTGTTCCGCCTGTACCGAGAACGAAGAACTCGCCCTCGCACTCAGCCTTAAGGGTCTTGAGGGTTGCATCCCATACCCAAACGGTAGCAGCAGCATCCTCAAATACGTTGTTGGTGTGAGTACCGCTCTTAACAACGTTGATGTACTTCTTAGCGCCTGCAACGATAACGTAGAGGTTGTAACCGCCCTCAACTTCTTCAACGTATGCGTTAACAGCATCCTCAACCTTGGTGGAGGTTGCCATGTAGTAGCCGTTCATAGCACCGGTGAGGTAGTATGTAGCGTTCTGCTTGTTACCCTGGATCATAGAGATGGTGTACTTCTCGCCTGCAACAGGCTGTACAGCATCCTTGTTAGTGGGGATCTCAACTTCCTTGGGCTGATCGGGCTCAAGAGTCTCAGCGTATTCCTTGGGCATGAATCCGCAGGTGAAGGAAGAAACGCCGATAGATTCGGGCTTGAGGTAGCTTGCCTCAGAGATGCTGAGGGTTGCGTAGTTGTTGTAAGTACCAACGTAGTAGTCGATGTTGTCGATGGTGGTGATCCAACCGGTCTTGTCAGCGTTGTAGGACCAAACGCTTGCTTCCTCAGCAGAGAGACCGAGGTACTTGCTTACCTTACCGTCATCACCCTTTACGGTGTGAGCGTGAACGTAGAGCTTAGCGCCGTCAGCGGTGGTGTAGAACTTGAATCCGCCGTCAACTACTTCTACGAAGTAATCATTTGCAGCCTTAGGATCGTTGGTGGTGTTGATGTACTTGCCTTCGTTCTTCTGAGTTGTGTTAAGAGCGAAGAGGGTCTGACCGAGAGTTACCTGCTCAACGAAGAGCTTGTAAGCTACGTCAGCAACGGGAGCGGTTACAAGACCTGTGTTGTCGATAACAGCCATGGTGCGCTTGATGGAAACCTCAATGGTTTTGCCTTCAGCGTTCTTAATGGTAGCGGTGAGAACGTACTCGAACTCCTCAGCGTTAGCATCGGGAAGATCTACGGTCCAGAAGTCAGCCTTGGAGCTTTCCTTGATGGAGATCTTGTCGCTGTCAACTGTCCAGGTTACTTCAAAAGCAGTAGTGCCTATCATAACCTTGCCTACGATGTCGTAGTCGTTCTTGGGACTTGCGCTATCCTTGTACATGCTGAAGAGGAAGGTCTTAGCTGCCTCAAGAGTAGCAGGAGCCTCGGGAGCCTCGGTGGGCTTCTCAGTGGGCTTTTCTGTGGGCTTGTTGGTGGGTGCTTCTGTAGCATCGTTATTGTCGTCAGTTGTGCCAAGATCGCAGCTTGCGAAGATCGCAAGGCAGCTTACGCACATAATGAGCGCAAGAACGAGAGCAAGAATTTTTTTCATTGCTTTTTTCTCCTTTTATTATATAAAATTTTTTGGAAAACAAAGATGTAGGGGGAGACTATCAATGAACGGTAATATCAGCGAGAGTGTAAACTCTTATCTGATAGGTTCCGTTGCCGGTGTTCTCGTAGTCGTAGTAATCTACGATTCCCTTGACGTCGATAGTTCTGTCGCGGAAATAATCTGCGGTAACGATATTTTTGTCGGCGTCCTTAAGAACCTCGGTACGAACCGAAATAGTAACGTCGCCAACACGGCAGGTAAGCGTCATAGCGCCCTTGTCGTCGCTCGTCTCGTTGGTGGTGGTGTAAATATCGGTAACAACGAGATCCTTCATAGAAATAGAGGTGGACATCGCGAGATCTGAGTACTTGAAGGTCTTTTCCTCTTCTCCTACCGTGATAGTCTTGTTGCCGACGAATTCAGCCGCCGTAGTCTCCTTGAATGCGGGGGTAAGTCCGCTCTCAAGCTTTGCGGTATTTGCGGGATTATTAGGCTCCATGGGCTTGTAGAAGAGACCCGAGACCTGATAAGTGCCGTTGTGCTGATTTACCACGCCGACGATACGAACGCGGTTGCCCTGCGCGAGAGGACTGATAAGCGTGGAGTTGTAGCCGTAGAATACCTGAACGCCGTAGTACATATCTGTCTCAGCGTCGTATGCTTCAACGTAAGCCGTCCAGTCGCTGTTGCAGGTAACGATACCCTCAAAGGATACCTTAGCCCCTGCGTAGCTTTCGATGTTTGTACGAAGCTCCTTAAGAGTTACGCTGGTAGCCTCTCCGTAGGGGAAGGAGGGATCGAGATCGTCAGAGAAGATGTAAAGCTTTTCGATAGTAGCCTGAGCGATAGCCGCAACTGCGCTCTCGCCGTAGCGACCGCTTGCAGCGCCTGAGCCTACTGCCAAGCCGTTCTGAAGAAGCTCGATGTTGAGGTTGCGGTACTCAGCACCCTCAGAGGGCTGATACCATATCCAAACGAGGAATCTGCCGTTTCCGTCGTAGCTCCACTTGTTGCTATCGGATTCGACGATAATAGATACTGCCGAGGAAAGCTTTTCCTTGGTGAAGTTAGAAGCTGTTTTGCCCCACTCCTCTATCTTGCCCGTGGACTCGGGCGTGTTTACTGCAAGGTATCTTGCTTTCATCACGCCCGTTTTATCTACGGATACGGGAACGTTAAAGTGAGTGGTATCTCCGTCGATAAAGAACTTGACGGAAACTTCCTGCTTGAGTGTGTCGGAGCTCATATCGAGCTTGACCTTCTCTACGTAATCAATATGCTCGTGCTTGGGCTCTGTTGCATCGGTAGCGGGAGCTGCTGTCTCGCTTTCGGTGGCGTTGTCAGAGGTGTTGCTGTTACAAGCTACGAGGCAGGTGAGTGCGATAGAGAGAAGCAGGAGCATCGCCAGAAGGCGATTAGTGAACACTCTCATAAGGACCCCCTATTTAATTACTGACCGGACTGGTACTTGCACTCTGCAACTGCATCCTGGAATGCCTTTGCAATAGCGGCGTCAACGTCGTTTCCTTCGATAACGAAGCACTTCTGGATAAGAAGTCCAACCTGATCACGTGCAACAGAAGAGCCGTTGAATGCGGGAGATACGTAGTAAGCGTTAGCCTGCTCAAGAGCTATTCTTGTAGCGTAAGCCTGGATGTTGGTCGTTCTTTCGGTAGGAGTTGCGTTTTCACCTGCTTTTGCGAGGTGTTCAGCATATATGGGATTGTTCTTTACAGACTGGATAACGGGAGCGTAACCGTTGTTCATAGAAACGGACGCCTGGAAGTTTACGTCGGTTGCAAGGAACTTAGCGAAGAGCCAGCTTGCGAGAACCTCATTAGCATCTGCGTTCTTGAAGATACAGATAGAGGGACCCTGAGAGATAACCTTGGGGTTAGCGGGATCTACCTGAGGAATAGAGGTAATGCCTACCTCGAACTCATACTCGCCATTGGTCTGGTTGGGCTGCTGGTAGGTTGCGCCACCGGTAGAACCGATGCACATGTAGCAGCGTGTGCCGCTGTCGCTCTCGCCTGTGAAGAGAGCGGAGGTGTAACCGCCCGAAAGCTCCTCGGTGGTTACGAGCTTTTCCTGATACCAGGAGCGGAACTTCTTTACGAAGTTTCTGTTAGTTTCGTTGTCAAAGAGGAAGTTGTCGTCGCCTGTTGCGGTGTAATCAGAGCCGTACTGCTCGCACATGGTGATGAACCAGTTAGTCTCGGAGTCGTATCCGAGAGGAATGCAGTTGGGGTCGATCTCCTTGATATTTCTGCAAACTTCCTCCATCTCG
>CALCTA010000013.1 GCA_937893945.1 uncultured Clostridia bacterium
TAAGTAAATGATCGGCTCGTTGATTCTGCCGAGATTTTTGTCAAGATATTTCTTTAAAACGAAGCGCGGCTTGGCTTCAAGCGCGTGCTCGGGACAGATATGAACGCATCTCTGACATCTGATGCAAGAGCTTCCTATATGTCCGTTACGTATTGCACCCGTCGGGCATTCGGAGTCGCATTTTCCGCAGGAGATGCAGGAGTCCAAGCGTGAGATCTTCATTCCGAGCCTGCTTCGCATGTCGGGGAATATATCCGCAAGGGCGTCCTTTTTTGATTTCGGTATCTCTACTGCCGCACAAGGTGCTTTTATGCGTTCTATCAGTGGAGAAAGCAAGGAAACGTCAAAGCTTATTTGCTCGTCAACGAATGAGTGTCGCATAGGCACACACGCCGCCGCAATAAGCGTAGAGCGCGTAAGCGAGAGAGCCTCTCGAATAACGTTGCCGTAGGATATTCGTCCAAAAGTGGCTATCAGAGTTATCTTGTCGGCGCTGCTTTCCTTGAGAAAGGACACAACTCTTTTGGGGATGTTCTGACAATAGACAGGGAATACGAGAACGGCGGTATCCTCAGATGTAGAAATCGCAGGTGAAAGCGTAATATCAACCGCGTTTACGTTTAGCTCTTTTGCGAGCTTTAGCGCTATCTCGCGGCTATTTCCGCTACCCGTGAAGTAATAAACTCCCGTCATAGCGACTCACCTATATATTCGCGCATGATGGCGCACTCAGTTGGTGGGGTGAGCGAAAAGCCGAGAAGATTTTCCATTTCGTACAGCCATTCCTCACGCGGTCTTTGCGAGCCGTAGCTTGCAAGAGATATTTCAAGCGCGCTGAAGGGTATCATTTTGCTCTTGCAGTTATAAAAGCGCAAAAACTGTGTGTGATCCTTGCAACGCTCTATTTTGCAGCTCGTGTGGAGCGCTTTGGCAGAATCATCGGGCGACACCCAGCCGCATTCGGCGATAAGAGTTTGCTTGATCTTGGTCCAGTCGTACCCACCGCAAATATCGTCGAAATCAATATGTACGAATGCAGGGATGCTTCCGCTCCGTGATGATCGTCTGATCGCTTCCTTCAAGGGTGGAAGCAACGACGGAACCTCGTGTATAGCCTTGACTATGTTGGATACAAGCTCGTTTTCATAGCCTGCAAGCTTTTTTATCGGATTATCTCCGTAAGCAAGCTGCTTCATTGTCGCAAGAGTGTGGAACTGTCCGGGCTTTAGCGGCGGACGTAGCGTGATCACTCTGCCTACGTTTATCAAGACGTTCAGCAGGCGGTTGTTGGCAAATGTATAGGCTATTTTAGGCGCGATCCTGTTGTAATAAAGTCCGCGCATCTGCACGGGCTCGTTTCCCGCAACGAAGTAGGGCACGCGCCGCTCGACGAGCTCAGGGTAAAATAGCACGTAAGCAAGCGAGGGACACGCGCAGGTGTTGTCGCTGAGTTCAAAAAGCCGCTTATATATCTTCCGCATATCCTCGTCGCCTACCGCGCGCGATATAAATTCCACGTTATCAAATGCGCGCTTTGCGTTCTCAATACTCGCCTTGGCAGAGTCCGACATAAAGGGCATGTCCCAGGTCATAGCAAGAACCCTTAGACCGCATTTCTTCGCGAGATAATAGAGCAAGAAGGTAGAATCCTTGCCGCCCGTGTAAAAGAGTGCAACGTCAAATTGTGAATTGTCGGCGTGCGGAATCTTATCAACTATCGGCAGTATGCTGCGAAGGTCTTTGGTTTTATCTCGCGATCTGCACATCGGGCAGAGCCCGTCGGAGTCAAATTCAAGTCCCGGAATGATGAAATCGTTTGCGACACAGCTTTTGCAGAAGCAGGCTTCACGTAGTGAGGTTGGAATTTTTCGCAGATCGCACTCGCGAACAACTTGTGTGCCTATCAGCTTGCCGAGCGCCTTTATTTCTTTTTCAGAGAGGTCGCAGGGAAGTCGCTCGATTATTTCAAGCTTTCTTTTTGTGAGGTGGAGAGAATTCTTGAACATATTCTGGCCGTTGCGAAGACCGTAATAATAAAGTCGGTTGCTTTCAAGCACCCAACGACTTTGCAACGCATATATGGACATCAGCTCACCCCCTCACTTTGAAGTTCACAAAGATATACATATTACATTATATCACACTTAACCTCAAATGTAAAGCGCAATTTTCAGATACAGTCTTCAATTTGAATAAACAAAAACGGACGGCGAAGACGTCGGAGAAGTATCTTGAAAACTTATCAAAGAGATATTGATATAAAAAGTTGCACAGATCAAAAGGCTCGCCCTTTGGGAGAGCTGGCGGCGAAGACGCCTGAGAGGGTTTAAAATAAAACATTTTTTACGCCTCTTATCAAGGTGCGATGCATTGACGCGCTCTTCGGCGGGAATGCGAACCAAATTCGCGCTTTGCGCGAGTTGTTTCGATCGAATAAGTCGTCGCCAAAACAAAAACGGACGTCTTTGACGTCCGTTTTTGTTTTGGTGGAGACAACTGGAATCGAACCAGTGACCTCATGCATGTCAAGCATGCACTCTAACCAGCTGAGCTATGCCTCCGTAAC
>CALCTA010000014.1 GCA_937893945.1 uncultured Clostridia bacterium
TCCGCCACGCTCAAAGATAGCAGGCTGAGTATCCTCTTTGTCGCTGAAGGCATCAGGCGAGGAACTGTTGTGGATTATCCCTACTCTGCCGCCAAGATAAGCACTGCTGCGCTTTCTTCCGCGCATACTCATCGCTATTCTCATGGAATTGAGAGATGAGAAGGTTATCTCCCCACCGTTTATATTAAATATTCCGCCAATAGCACTCATATATATCCCTCCAAAGAAAAATCACCTATAGAAATATAGTATGAGCGAGTGTTAAAAAAAATAAGTCAAGGGAAACAAAAAATGCATATACTGTAACAAAAGCAAAAAATCTTTTACGGAGGCGTAATATGAAGATAGTTCTGCTACATACCCCAAAATTTTTCGTGCCGATTCTCCGCAGACTGTTCGGAGTTGAGAAGAAAAGCAAATAAATAAAAAATAAGCTCCAAAAAACAGCTTTGCGCCCTACAAAAGCGCAAAGCTGTTGACTTTTTATGACGTTTGTTGTATAATAAAAGCAAGAGATCCTACCCCGAAAGGACTGTATTATGACAAAGGGATTTTTACCTATAACTTATGAGGAAATGAAC
Source organism: uncultured Clostridia bacterium (assembly GCA_937893945.1). GTDB lineage: Bacteria > Bacillota > Clostridia > Oscillospirales > CAG-272 > HGM12713. Next base: position 582 of record CALCTA010000014.1, read on the forward strand.
GCGCTCGGTTGGGACAGGCCTGACTTCGTTTACGTTTGCGGAGACGCTTACGTTGACCACCCGTCCTTTGGCGCGTCCATAATCACACGCGTGCTTGACGCGGCAGGCTTCAGAGTTGCGTTTTTGGCTCAGCCTGATTATAAAAGCTGTGAGGAATTCAAGAAATTCGGAAGACCGAGACTTGGCTTTCTCGTTTCCGCAGGCAATATAGACTCTATGGTGGCGCACTACACCGCCGCTAAGAAAAAACGCTCGTCCGACTACTATTCCCCCGGTGGAAAGGCAGGAAAGCGCCCCGACAGAGCTACGATAGTCTATTGCAACCGCATACGCGAGGCTTACGGAGACGTTCCGATAATAATAGGCGGACTTGAAGCATCTCTGCGCCGTTTTGCCCACTACGACTATTGGGCAGATAACATCCGTCGCTCTATCCTCGTTGACAGCCGCGCGGATATTCTGACCTACGGCATGGGAGAGAATATTATTTTGCGAATAGCAAATCTGCTTGACCGAGGCATTCCCGTCAAAAAGATACGCGACGTGCGCGGAACGGTCTATCTCTGCTCCCCCGAGGACAAGGTACACTACCCCGTAGCCGCAAGCTTTGATTACAATGAGCTTAAGACCGACAAGCGCAAATACGCAGAGGCATTTGGCGTTCAGTACAAAAATCAGGACTCCATCAACGGCAAGGCTATAGTAGAATACTACGACGGAAAGATGCTCGTGCAAAATCCACCGATGCCGCCGCTTGAGCGTGAGGAGCTTGACAGAGTGTATTCCCTGCCCTATATGCGAACCTACCACCCATCCTACGAAAAGGACGGCGGCGTGCCTGCGATAGAGGAAGTGAGATTTTCTCTCACCCACAACCGCGGCTGCTTCGGTGCTTGTAACTTCTGCGCGCTTGCTTTCCATCAGGGACGTACCGTGCGCTCAAGAAGTATTGAGAGCGTAGTTGAGGAAGCGAAGAAGATAACCGAAATGCCTGATTTCAAGGGCTATATCCACGACGTTGGCGGCCCCACGGCTAATTTCCGCTATCCCGCCTGCGAAAAGCAGCTTCGCGACGGAGTCTGCTCTGCTCGTAAGTGTCTCTCTCCCACGCCCTGCAAAAATCTTATCGCAGATCACACCGAATATATCAAGCTACTTGAATCAATCGAGGCGCTTCCAAAGGTGAAAAAGGTGTTCGTGCGCTCGGGCATTCGCTTTGATTATCTTATGTACGATAAGGATGACGAAACTGTATCCTACAGCGAAAAGGCAATTAATGAGCTTGATAAATATATTGACGAATCAGGTGCTTTAAACGATATAAAACTCAAAGCAGCTGAGTATATTAAGAATAATTATTGTCAATTTGTAAATTAACTTATAATTCGTTTGACATATTATAAAAATAAATGTATAATAGCTTTAATTGAATTTTAAGGAGG
>CALCTA010000015.1 GCA_937893945.1 uncultured Clostridia bacterium
GAACCAACAACCTGCTGATTACAAATCAGCTGCTCTGCCATTGAGCCACACCAGCGGAACGAGAATATTATACCACAAGGGCTCTGTTTTGTCAAGCGTTTTTTTAAAGTTTTTTTAAAAAAATTTCACTTTTTTGAAAGCTTGAAAATGGCATAATATTCTCAACAAAAATATCAGTTTTTCATGAATTTATCAAGGTATTTACGGCTCACCTCTATTGACTTGAAGGGGTCGCCGTCTATCCACGAGCCGTCTTGCTCAACGACGTAGTGCTTTACGCCGATCGCCGCCGCAGTGTCGATAATTCCTTGCCAGCAAAGATTTCCCGTACCGATCTCACAATATCTGTGCTCGGTATCCCAAGCGTTATCATTCTTATATACGACCTTGAGATCCTTGAGGTGAAGAATATCTATTCTTCCCGCAAGCTTTTCCATCCACTCGCGCACGTCGCCGCCTGCCTTTGCCACCCAACAGGTATCAAGCACGAAGGAAACGTTCTTCTTGTCAAAGTTATCGTACATATAGCTCATTCTGCTCACACCCGGCTTGAATTCCACGAACTCAAAGGCGTGGTTGTGGTAGGTAAGCTTATATCCGTGCTTTGCGTATATCTCGGCTGCCTTATTGAAGTTCTCTACAAAGAGGTAGAATTTCTCTACGTCTGTTCTCGCGTCGTAAGGCATAGCTCCTATACCTACGTTGGTAGTTCCAAGCGCCTCGTGGAGCTTTATCGTCGCATCTACGTTATTGACTATCTCGTCGTAGCTGTAGTGAGTGCCTATGATAGCGATGCCGTGCTTCTTAGCGATATTGGCGTATTCCACAGACTCTCTGCCTGCCGTCTGTGCCTCGGTATAGCCTATCTCTGCCATACGCTCAAACGTCTTATCAAGCGCCGCCTCGTCTGTGATATGGTCTCTGACGGTGAACATCTGAAGTCCAAGCTTTGAAAACATGATCTTCTCCTTACTTCTTCAGAGCAACAGCCGCTTCTGCCTTTGCGGCGATGTTCTCGGGTGTGAGACCGTACATCTCGAGCAGGGGAGGAACCTTGCCCGAATGACCGTAGCAGTCGTTTGTACCGACTCTCAGCACGGAAACGGGATTGCCCTCGCATACTGCCTCTGCCACTGCGCTTCCGAGACCGCCGATAATGTTATGCTCCTCAGCGGTAACTATCGCGCCGGTCTCTGCCGCAGCCTTGAGGATTATCTCCTTGTCAAGCGGCTTGATGGTGTGGATATTGATTACTCTTGCGCTGATGCCCTTAGCGGCGAGAAGCTCGGATGCCTTGATAGCCATATCTACCATAACGCCTGTCGCTACGATGGTAACGTCGCTTCCGTCCTTCAGGCAGATGCCCTTGCCAAGCTCAAAGGTGTAGTTATCCGCATCGTTGAATACCGGAACTGCAAGCCTACCAAATCGGAGATACATAGGACCGTTATATTCAAGAGCTGCCTTTACTGCCGCTCTTGCTTCGACTGCGTCGGCGGGGTTTACTATTACCATGCCGGGAATACTTCTCATAAGAGCGATATCCTCAAGACACTGGTGGGTCGCGCCGTCCTCACCTACGGTAATTCCCGCGTGAGTAGCGCCTATTTTTACGTTGAGGTGGGGGTAGCCGATAGAGTTACGTATCTGCTCGAATGCTCTGCCTGCGGCGAACATAGCGAATGAGGATGCGAATACGGGTTTTCCCGCAGCCGCAAGACCTGCGGCTACGCACATCATATTACCCTCTGCTATTCCGCAATCGAAAAAGCGCTCAGGGAATTTCTTTTTGAATATAGCTGTTTTGGTGGCTGCCGCAAGGTCAGCATCAAGCACTACGAAATCGTAATCCGAGCCAAACTCTGCAAGCGCGTTGCCGTAAGCTTCTCTGGTTGCTATCTTTTCTGCCATCTTTCTGCCTCCTTACATAGCTGCCTTTATCTCGGCAACTGCCTTTTCGTACTGCTCGTCATTCGGAGCGCTTCCGTGCCAGCCTACCTGGTCTTCCATAAAGGATACGCCCTTGCCCTTGACGGTCTTTGCGATAATGGCGGTGGGCTTGCCCTTGACTGTCTTAGCCTCGGCAAATGCCGCCGCTATCTGCTCAAAGTCGTGTCCGTCTATAGAAATAACGTGGAAGCCAAACGCCTCAAGCTTATTATCGTGAGGTGTGGGGTTCATTACTTCCTCAACAGTTCCGTCTATCTGAAGACCGTTCCAGTCAACGATAAGGCAGAGGTTGTCAAGCTTATAGTGAGATGCAAACATAGCTGCCTCCCAGATCTGTCCTTCTTCACTCTCACCGTCTCCGACGATAGTATAGGTTCTGTATGCCTTGCCGTCTATCTTTGCCGCAAGAGCCATGCCGCAAGCGGTAGAGAATCCAAGACCGAGCGAGCCTGTGGACATATCAATGCCCGGAGTACCCTTCATATCGGGGTGTCCCTGCAAGAAGGAATCAACGTGTCTGAGCTTTGAAAGCTCGCTCTCAGGGAAAAAGCCCTTGAGCGCGAGAGTTGCGTAAAGCGCGGGAGCGGTGTGTCCTTTGGAGAGCACGAATCTGTCTCTGTCTGCCCAATTCGGCTCGTCTGCTCTTACGTTCATCTCCTCAAAATAGAGATAAGCTAAAATGTCGGAGATAGAAAGAGAGCCGCCGGGATGTCCCGAAGCCGCCGCGTGAACGCCCTCAAGCACGCCGAGGCGTATCTTAGAGGCGATCTGTTTTAATTCGTTAAGCTTTGTCTGTTCCATAAACATCGACCTTTCAAAGAAATTTATTTAGGTAATCGTTATCAGTGTGTCAGATCTGAACGAAGCCGAGCTTCTTCTTGACCTTTCCGAGAGTTCTGCGAGCGTAGTAGGATGCTTCCTCCGCGCCCTTCTTCATCTGTGCCTCAAGGAATGCCTTGTCAGCCATATATTCCTTGAATCTCTGCTGAACGGGAGCGAGAGCGTCTGCGCATGCTTCACCGACTGCAAGCTTGAAGTCTCCATATCCGTGTCCCTCAAACTCGCGCTCTATCTCCTCGAGTGTTTTGCCCGTAAAGCAGGAGTAGATGGTCATGAGGTTGTTGATACCGTCCTTGCCCTCGGCAAAGCGAACAGAGGTTTCGGAATCGGTAACGGCTCTCTTGAATTTGCGAATGATAGTATCCTTGTCGTCAAGAATATAAACAACGGCATTGGTGTTTTCATCTGACTTCGACATCTTCTTCTGAGGCTCTGCGAGCGACATTATCTTCATACCCGACTTTGAGATGATAGGCTCGGGAATGGTAAAGGTGTCGGGATATATCTGATTGAAGCGCTCGGCAACGTCGCGGCAAAGCTCAACGTGCTGCTTCTGGTCAATTCCTACGGGAACGACGTCGGTCTGATAAAGCAGAATGTCGGACGCCATCAGGGCAGGGTAGGTAAAGAGTCCTGCGTTTACGTTGTTTGCGTGCTTTGCGCTCTTGTCCTTAAACTGTGTCATTCTCGAAAGCTCTCCGAACATAGTAAAGCAGTTGAGGATCCAAGCAAGCTCTGTATGCTCGTGAACGTGAGACTGAACGTAAAGTGTATTCTTTTCGGGGTCAAGTCCGCAAGCCATATAAAGCGCAAGAGTTTCGTAAGTTCTGCGGCGAAGCTCTGCGGGAACCTGACGGACGGTGATAGCGTGTTGATCTACCACGCAGTAGAAGCACTTGTATTGCTCGGAGTAGGTAGAAAAATTCTTTATAGCCCCGAGGTAATTTCCTATTGTGAGATTTCCGCTCGGCTGAACGCCTGAGTAGGATATCTTTTTGTCCTGAAACATATATCTGTCCTCCGTGAAGTTTATATATCTGTCTTAAAGAGCGGCAAAGACCTCGCCAAGTCTCTTTACGCCTTCGACGATCTGCTCGTCGGACGGGGTGGAGTAATTAAGACGGAAGGAAGGAGAGGGCGCTTCGGTATCGCAGTTGAATGCGCTTCCCGGCACTACGGCTACCTTCTTCTCGATAGCGAGCTTGACTATATTCGATGCGTCGTTTGTGTTCTTTACAGTTCCCCAGATGAACAGACCGCCCTCGGGACGTGTGAATTCAACCTTATCCTTGGGGATATATTTGTCGATGCAATCAAGCATAAGATTGCACTTGCGGCGGTAGAGGTCGTTGATCTTGGAGATGTGAGCGTCAAGATCGTAGGTGGTCATATATTTGTGGCAGAGCATCTGGAAGAAGATGTTGGTGTGAACGTCCTCAACCTGCTTTGCGACTACCATCTTGGAGCATATCTCTGAGGGAGCTACTACGAATCCTACGCGCATACCTGCAGAGAGGATCTTCGAGAAGGAAGAGCAGTAGATAACTATTCCGTCTGTGTCAAGGCTCTTGAGGGTGGGCAGATCGTCGCCCGCAAAGCGAAGCTCGCCGTAGGGGTTGTCCTCGAGAATGACAACGCCGTATTTCTTAGCCAGCGCAAGAACGCCGAGGCGCTTCTCAAGGCTCATCGTGATTCCCGTAGGATTCTGGAATGTGGGAATGAGGTAAAGAAGCTTTGCGTTAGGGGTGTTCTTGAGCGTTTCCTCAAGTGCGGAAAGCGAGATACCGTCAGATTCCATATCAACACCGATCGTCTTTGCTCCGTTGGAGCGGAATGCGTTGAGCGCGCCGATAAAGCTCGGGTTCTCGCAGATAACGGCATCGCCCTCGTTGCAGAAGGCCTTGCAGGAAAGCTCGATGCCCTGCTGACCGCCCGTTACTACGAGAGTAGTGTCTCTGTCGGTAACCATATTTTCACCAAAACGGGACTTCTGACGCGCCGCGATGGCTTCTCTGAGGGGAGCGTATCCCTCGGTGATGCTGTACTGAAGTGCCGTTGTGGATTCATTTGCGAATATTTCAGCTGAAAGCGCCTTAAGCTCTTCTACGGGGAAGGACTCGGGGGAGGGATTACCTGCGGCAAATGAGATTATCGTAGGGTCTGTAAGGCTTTTGAATATCTCACGGATAGCCGAGGGCTTAAGAGCGGCAAGCTTATTTGAAAAATTGTATTCCATAATTGTTTCTCCTGTGAACTGTGAAAAAATATTCCCTTATAATAATATCACAGTTTCTCTGAAAAGTCAATTGACTTTTGATTGAAAATATGGTATATTATTTATATAAATATATTCATATTGACAAATTCAGCGCAAAAACGGAGGATATGCAAATGATTAAGATAGAAAGAACCTCGGTGATGAATCTTGAAAACGCAATAAGAGGCGCGAGAAACCCTCTCAACAGCTGGGACAGAATGGATAGCGCCTATGATGATGACGGAAATTATATCCTCGGTGAGAACGATCTCGGACTTGCCAAGCGTCTTGCCTCGGCGGGAAGTGATCACCGCAAGTTCCTAAGGCAGATATTCGTATCGGTAGATATCACCGCTCCGCTTTATTGGTGGAAGGAATTTGACACCTACAAGGTGGGAACTGTTGCAAACTCCTGTAGCACTATGCATAAGATACACGCTAAAGCCTTTGAAAGAGACGACTTCTCCTGCGACAGACTTGACGAGGGCGGACTTGCGGCGCTTGATTCGCTTGTCTCCTATCTTGAGGCAGAAAGAGTTAAGTTCTGTGAGGATAAGAGCAATAAGCAGGCATGGCACAATATGATACAGCTTCTTCCGTCGAGCTACAATCAGATGAGGACGGTAACTCTCAACTACGAGAACCTTATCAATATCTATTATGCAAGAAGAACTCACAAGCTCGCAGAATGGCACACGCTCTGCGATTGGATATCCGAGCTTCCGTACGCGAAGGATATCATAATGATAAAGGACAATACCTGAGATACATAGAAAAAGCCACGGACATTAGAGCGTCACTCTAAAGGACAGTTTTACAAAAATACGGCATATCTCGAAAGAGGTATGCCGTATTTTGCTTTTGTGTCCACAAATGCAGTGCTTGTCAGTAAAATTGACAAGTCATAGATGAACAAAATACCCCCCATTTAGACGGGTGCTCGTAAGACAGCAATTCTAAAAATTACTGTTTTTACGGAATCTGTCTGACAGGGTTGAAAAAGCAACCGAAATCATGTATAATAATGTGTGTACACACTTCGGTGTTCCGCATTAACGCTATGGAGATAAATTATGAAACTATCATCTTTTTTGCACTTTGCTGCTTTTGGTGCAAAAACAATTCTGTTTAGAAAGAAATCGCCAATCCTCGGAACTGTAATCGTAACAGATAAATGCAACCTGCATTGCAAGCACTGTTCCGTCAACAATATCACAGCAATCGTCCATCCGTATGAACAGATCAGACAAGAAATGCAGCAGCTATATGACATGGGTGTTCGCATTTTGTTCTTCTGCGGTGGCGAAACATTTCTTTGGAAAGATGGCGAACGCACTCTCAGAGATTTGGTCATAGAAGCAAAGAGCATGGGATTTCTCATCGTTAATGTAGTTACTAATGGCACGTTCCCCATTGACCTCCCGGAAGCGGATTTGATTCTTTTGAGCTTAGATGGAGATAAGCAGCGCCATAATGAAGTTCGTGGTGACACCTACGATACCATCATGAAGAACATCAGCAATGCTACCGCAGATAATATTTGCTTCTATATGGCTATCAATCAAATCAACAAGGACTATGTGCGGGACGTATGCTTGACTGCTCGTGACACTAAAAATGTTCGTGCGGTATCTTTCAATTTCCATACACCATATCCCGACACAAAGGAATTGGCTTTGAGTAAAGAGGAAAAAGCCAAGTGTTGTGATACGATAACTCAAATGATGAAAGAAGGCGCACCCGTATTCAACCTAAAAAGTGCGTTCCCATATCTCATCGAAAACAAATTCCCGACACCTTGTCATCAGTGCGTTGTTATGGAAAACGGAAAGCTATCTATCTGTGGTCGCTGTATAGATATTCCCGGTCTTTGCGACCAATGCGGATACTTTTTTGTTGCCGAATATACGCTTTTGTTCAAAGGCAACCCCAAAATAATCTTTGAGATGCTCCATACATATTTGAAGTACATTTAGGAGTAATATGAGTTTCATTACAAATTTAACGAGAATGTGGCTTACGCGAACAACGAAGCCATTTACGTTCAAAAACGAATATGACCAGATATTGCCTTTTGCAGAGTGTGAAAACCTTGGGCTTTATGTTCATATCCCTTTCTGCAAAAGCATCTGCAACTTTTGCCCTTATTGCAAAGTGCGGTATTCCGCTGAATTATGTGATAGATACATAGATTCTTTGATTCAAGAAATACACCTTGTAGGCAGCCAAAACGCAGAACGGAAAAATGTAACCAGCCTATATTTTGGCGGAGGAACACCGGCTCTTGCAGCCCATCGTATAAAAGAAATTGTTGATGCGTTGAGCGACCACTTTATCATCACAGAGGGGATTGGATTGGAACTTCATCCCGATAATGTGAATATTGAAGTGTTGCAAGCGTTAAAAAATGCAGGAGTAACTAAAATCAGTATCGGAATTCAATCGTTCTGCGATAAGTATCAGAAGATTCTTGGCAGAAAGGAAATTGATACCACTGCAATGATGTCTGCTTTGGCGGCGGTTCCTTTTGAAACTGTTTCAATGGACTTTATCTTTGCGCTGCCCGGACAAACCTATGATGATTTGAAATCCGATATTGACAAGGCTTTTTCGTTGGGTGCAAATCATATTGCTATATACCCATTTATTGATTTTACTTTTACAGAAAGTCCTGTTGCTGCAATGCCCAAAAAAGAAAAACGAGAGTTATTGGATGCTATCACACAATACTGTTTGGGCAAAGGATATTCTCGGAGTTCTATATGGACTTTCTCAAGCGAACCGGACGCAAACTATTCATCCATGACCAGAGATAACTTTCTCGGATTCGGTTGTTCTGCTACAAGCCTATTCAAAGGGCAATTCAAAATCAATACTTTTGATGTGGAGTCCTACTGCGAAAGGATTCGTTCCGGCAACCTCGCCACATCATTGACAATTCGCTTTACCAAACGGCAACGAATGATTTACTGGCTGTTTTGGACGGCATATAGTACAAGAGTAAATGCACGTGATTTTGAAAAATTCTTTGGTGTGCCGTTGAAAAAAATGTATGGATTTGAGCTTTGGGTTGCAAAGCGATTAGGGTTCATCAAAGAACACGATGGTATTTATGAAATGACACTAAAGGGTGCGTTTTACTATCACTACTATGAGAATTTTTACACGTTGTCTTATATCGACAAGATGTGGAGGATCATGCGAAAAGAAGCATTCCCCGAACAGATCAAGCTGTAAAAGGATTGTGAGCCCACTTTGGCAGATACCGGAGATCGCATGAGCGCCAATAATCCGCAAAGTCGGCAAAGCCAGATTTTGCAAAAAATCTCAGAGTTTATACTCGACAGGTCCGGCGGTAAACGCAAGCAGAAGGTACATATCGAACATAACTTTGTTGGCTACATTCCCGTGATAAAAACGGAACAGGCATGATCTAAATCATGCCTGTTTCAAGAAATTCGCATATTACTATTTTGCGGCCACCGAACACTTGCGGTGCTTTTTATTTGTCAGCAAATAAGATATTCTTTTTTAGTTCAAAAACTGTCCTTAAGCGTAAGCCCATTTTGTCTGTGGCTTTTTCTGTGCTTATAGGAATATTCAGGACAAAAGCAGGAAATTTTCTACAAAAAGTTTAGGGTTGATTGATATGTTTTTAGGATAAAGAGAGATAATTAGAAATGATCCCTAAAAAATCAAAAAAAGATATTGACATTCATTTGAGTGTCAAGTATAATAAAAGCAGGTCTTTGCAAGTTGCAAGGCTTTAAATTTCATTTTACGGAGGTTCATTGCTATGAACAGAGTTTACAATTTTTCGGCGGGCCCGTCCATGCTTCCCCTTGATGTTCTTCAGAAAGCTGCAGCAGAGCTGGTTTGCTACGGAGAGTCAGGAATGTCAGTTATGGAGATGTCCCATCGATCTCCGGACTATGAAGCTATTATCAACGACGCTGAGGCTATGCTCCGCGAGCTTATGAGCATTCCCGACAACTACAAGGTGCTCTTCCTTCAGGGCGGCGCATCGACACAGTTTGCATCCGTTCCGCTCAACCTCATCAAGAGGACAGGCAAGGCTGACTATGCGGTCTCGGGACAGTTCTCAGGCAAGGCGTTCAAGGAAGCGCAGAAGCTCGGCTATGACGTCAAGTGCATCGCTACCACCAAGGACGACAACTTCGACCACGTTCCCGTGATCACCAAGGATATGATCAGAGAGGATGCGGCTTATCTGCACATTTGCTTCAATAATACTATCTACGGTACAAAGTACCCCTATATTCCCGAGACAGGAGACGTTCCGCTCGTTGCGGATATGTCGTCCTGCATCATCTCGGAGCCTGTTGACGTAAGCAAGTTCGGCGTTATCTATGCGGGCGCGCAGAAGAATATGGCTCCCGCAGGTCTTACTCTCGTTATCGTTCGCGAGGATCTTCTTGATACCGCAGAGCCCAACATGCCTACTATGCTCGAATGGAAGACTATGGCAGAGAACGGTTCTATGTATAATACTCCCCCTTGCTACGCTATTTATATGGCTAAGCTCGTTTACGAGTGGATACTCTCTATCGGCGGTCTTGACGAGATGAAGAAGAGAAACGAGAAGAAGGCGGCACTTCTGTACGATTATCTGGACAGTCAGAGCTACTATGTCGCTCCCGTAAAGAAGGAGAGCCGTTCTATGATGAACGTAACCTTCGTAACCGGCGATGCTGATCTCGACAAGAAGTTCGCGAGCGAGGCAGCTAAGGCAGGACTTAAGAACCTCAAGGGACATCGCTCTGTAGGAGGAATGAGAGCGTCTATCTACAACGCAATGCCTTACGAGGGCGTTGAGGCGCTCGTAGCATTTATGAAAAAGTTCGCAGAAGAGAACCCCAAGGCTTAAAAACTGTAAAGAGGAAATATCAATATGAAAAATATACTTTGTCTTAATAAGATCGCCGCTTGCGGCACTGATCTGCTTGATAAAAACGAATATAACGTAGCAACTGCCGATATAGCTGACCCCGACGCTATTATGGTGCGCTCGGCGGTTATGCACGAGATGACCTTTGGCGCTTCTCTCAAGGCTATCGCGAGAGCGGGTGCGGGTGTCAATAATATCCCCGTTGACCGTTGCGCTACTGAGGGTATCGTGGTATTCAACACACCCGGCGCTAACGCAAACGGTGTTAAGGAGCTTGCGGTATGCGCGCTTATGCTCGCATCGCGCGACATCGCGGGTGCTATCCGTTGGGCTGACACACTCGTAGGAACAGAGGGAGTTGCAAAGGCTGTTGAGGCAGGCAAATCCAAGTTCGCGGGCGTTGAGGTAAAGGGAAAGACGCTTGGCGTTATCGGTCTTGGCGCTATTGGCGCGCTTGTGGCTAACGCGGCGCTTGACCTTGGAATGAAGGTGGTCGGATGCGATCCCTTTATGAGCGTTGACGCGGCTTGGAAGCTTGACCCCAGAGTAGTTAAGGCGGCAAGCTTTGACGAGGTATTTGCCGTAGCCGATTACGTAACTCTCCACGTTCCCGCTACCAAGGACACTAAGGGAATGATAAATTCCACAGCTCTTGCAGGTATGAAGGACGGCGTGAGAATAATCAATCTCGCGCGTGCGGACCTCGTTAATTCCGCTGACGTTAAGGCGGCGCTTGAGAGTGGCAAGGTCGCTTCCTACGTTACCGATTTTCCCACCGAAGAAACTGTTGGCGTAAAGGGAATAGTTGCTATCCCTCACCTTGGCGCGTCTACCGCCGAGGCAGAGGACAACTGCGCTGTTATGGCGGCGCTCCAGCTTGACGATTATCTCAGAAACGGCAATATCAAGAACAGCGTAAACTTCCCGAACGTTTCTATGCCCAGAAGCGCTGAGGCGAGAGTTTGCGTGCTTCATTCGGCGGAATGCGACCTGCTTGGCTCTATCGAAGCGATCGCGACCGAGAACGGCGCATCTGTGGCGGCTCTCTCAACAGGTAAGAAGGGCGCGAACGCCTACACGATAGTTGACGTGTGCGGCAACGCAGAGGCACTCGCATCTGCCCTCAACGCGAAGGGCTGCGTTTATAAGGCTTACGCTATTTAAATAAATCATTATTCAAATATCCGCCGATGTTTCGGCGGATATTTTTTTATATTAAAGAATATTATTGAAATAATTGTAAGAGCTGATAAAAATTTTTTTACAGGGCGATTTTTTTGTAGAATTTTTATTGACAACATAAATGCTTTGTGGTATAATTAACCCAATATTTGAAATTTCAAAAATCAAAACTTGCATTTTTGAGATTGCGGTATATTTTTTTACAGGGAAGGTACATAAATTATGAGTTTTAAGAATCAGTATCTCAACGAGCTTATGGAGAGAGTTATAAAGAGAAATCCCAATGAGCCCGAATTCCATCAGACAGTTAAGGAAGTTCTCGAGTCTATCGAGCCCGTTATTGAAGCACGCCCCGATCTCGTTAAGGCAGGCGTAATTGAAAGAATGGTAGAGCCCGAGAGAATAATCAAGTTTAGAGTTCCGTGGGTAGATGATAACGGCAACGTTCAGGTAAACCGCGGCTTCCGTATTCAGTTCAATAGCGCTATCGGTCCTTACAAGGGCGGTCTTCGCTTCCATCCTTCCGTAAATGAGAGCATTATCAAGTTCCTCGGCTTCGAGCAGACCTTCAAGAACTCGCTCACCTCGCTTCCTATGGGCGGCGGTAAGGGAGGCGCTGACTTCGATCCTCAGGGTAAGTCGGACGCAGAGGTTATGCGCTTCTGCCAGAGCTTTATGACAGAGCTTCAGAAATATATCGGTGCTGATACCGACGTTCCCGCGGGCGACCTTGGCGTTGGCGCGCGTGAGATAGGCTATCTCTTCGGTCAGTATAAGAGACTTCGCGACGAGTTCACAGGCGTGCTCACAGGTAAGGGACTGCCTTACGGCGGCTCTCTCATTCGTCCCGAGGCAACAGGCTTTGGCGCGGTTTACTACACCGTTGAGATGCTCAAGCACTTCGGCGATGATATCAAGGGCAAGACCTTCGTAGTTTCGGGCTTCGGTAACGTTGCTTGGGGTACTGTAAAGAAGGTTACAGAGCTTGGCGGTAAGGTAGTTACCATTTCGGGTCCCGACGGATACGTTTACGATCCCGACGGAATCTCTACCCCTGAGAAGATCGACTATATGCTTGAGATGAGAGCATCCTGCCGTAACAGAGTTGAGGATTATGCTGATAAGTTCGGCGTACAGTTCTTCAAGGGCGAGAAGCCTTGGGGCGTTAAGGCTGACATTCTTATGCCTTGCGCAACTCAGAATGAGGTTGACGTTAAGGAAGCAGAGCTGATGGTAGCCAACGGAGTTAAGTACTACGTTGAGGTCTCCAATATGCCTACCACCAACGAGGCAGTAGCTTACCTTAAGGCTAACGGCGTTATCGTTGCTCCCTCAAAGGCAGTTAACGCAGGCGGCGTTTCGGTTTCGGGACTTGAGATGTCTCAGAACTCCATGCGTTATAGCTGGACGGCAGAAGAGGTTGACGAAAAGCTTAAGATGATCATGAAGAACATCTTTGACGCGTCTATCAAGGCGGCAAACGATTACGGTCTTGGCGACGACCTTGTTGCAGGCGCTAACATCGCAGGCTTTATCAAGGTTGCTGAGGCTATGAAGGCTCAGGGTGTTTGCTGATAAGTAAATAAATATCAAAAGAACCGTTGCTTTGGCAACGGTTCTTTTAATTTTTCTCATATTTCTTTACGCTCATAATTCCGCTTTTCATAATGCAATAGCGCAAAGTGGGAGAGCAGAGGATACTTCTCTTAAAGGTCTTGCCGTAGAGCTTGAGGCGCAGACCGAGCGTATTTTTCTTGTATTTGCGAAGAACACCAGAGGGAGTATCCGAGCAAGCAAAGGCGTCTGCAAGGAGTTTGCCGCTGAGTAGGGCGGAGCTGATGCCCTCAAACGAGCTTGAG
>CALCTA010000016.1 GCA_937893945.1 uncultured Clostridia bacterium
TAAAGGGCGATTCGTGAATCGCCCCTACGGATTTAATCTTATCTTAATCTTCATCTGTAGGGGAGGGGTTCTCCCTCCCGCATTTTTGGCGCAATGTTACCGAAATCATTACATAATCTGACTTTTATCTCCTAAAAATAAGTTTTAACTTCTCTTAACTTGACAAAAATTTGCCGAGGGTGTATAATTTATTTGTAAGAAAAAAAGAAAGGTGAAAAAATGAAAAAAATTCGCTATGACATTCGCGGAATGAGCTGTGCCGCCTGTGTCGCTCACGTTGAGCACGCCGCCGCAAAGATATGCGGAGAGGAAAATATAACCGTAAGCCTTATAACCAACTCCCTGACGGTCTCGGTTGACGACTCTGCCGATGAGGGCAAGCTCACGCTTCAACTCAAAAAGGCGTTGAAGGATGCGGGCTACGTGCTCGAGGACTCTGCGTCCGACACCTCGGGAAAGAAAAGGAGCATTGCCGACGACGAATTCCGTTCGGGACTTCGCCGACTGATAATCTCCTCGGTGATCACCGCGGCTCTTATGGTAGTCGCTATGGGACATATGCTGGGCATTCCCACGCCCCCTCTCTTTATCGCGCATCCCTATCTTTTCGGTCTTCTCCAGCTTGCGCTCGCACTCCCCGTCGTAATAATAAATTTCAAATTCTTCAAAAACGGCTTTGCCGCGCTTTCCCGATTTGCTCCGAATATGGACTCGCTTATCGCGATAGGCGCCTCTGCCTCGCTCATATACGGAATAGTAGCGGTCATCTGTATGCTAACGGGCGAGCTCCAAGGCAACGCCGAGCTTGTTGAGCAATACCGCCACAACCTCTATTTTGAGGGCGCGGCGATGATACTGACGCTCGTAACTCTCGGAAAAACGCTCGAGGGCAAGGCAAGAGCCAACGCCGCAAGTGCCGTTGGGAAGCTTGCTTCAATGCTGCCCGACAGCGCGTCTGTCCTGCGCGACGGAGAATTTATTGCGCTTCCTCTCTCTGAGATCGTCGTAGGCGACGTGATAGAGGTCAAGGCGGGCGAGACTATCCCCGTTGACGCTACCGTCATCGAGGGTGAGGGCGCGGTCGATGAATCGGCTATCAGCGGCGAGAGTATCCCTGTTGAAAAATCCGTTGGAAGCTCAGTAAGTGCTGTATGCACGCTACAGAGCGGCTATATAAAGATACGCGCCGAGAAGATAGGCAAGGACACCACTCTCTCGCGGATAATCTCGCTCCTTGAGGATGCCGCCGCTTCTAAAGCGCCTATCTCACGAGTTGCCGACAAGGTCAGCTCTGTGTTCGTGCCTGCGGTCATCGGCATCTCGATCCTTACCGCTGTGCTTTGGGCGGCAATATCCCACGACTTCAATATGGCTTTCAATTGCGCGGTCTCGGTTCTTGTCATATCCTGCCCTTGCGCGCTCGGTCTTGCGACTCCCACGGCTATTATGGTGGGTACTGCGCGCGGAGCTAAGCTCGGTATTCTTATAAAGAGTGCCGAGGCGCTTGAAAATCTCCATTCTGTAAAATATTTTCTCACCGACAAGACGGGTACTCTTACCGAGGGCAAGCCACGTCTTACAGATATAATAACCGAGGAATGCGACGAGAGCTATCTCTTGAAGGTCGCATATTCCGCCGAGCTTCTCTCCTCTCATCCGCTCGCGCTCGCGATATGCGAGGGCGCGGCAGACGCAGGTATCGACAGAATCGACGCGCTTTCCTCTGAGGATTTCTCTTCCCTGCTCGGCAAGGGTATCAGCGTAAGGCTTAGAGAGAACGGCGCTTCGGCTCTTTGCGTTATAGGTACTCCCGCGCTTCTCTTTGAGAACGGAATTACTATGCCGCCCTCTGCAGAGACGAGAATGCTCTCGCTTGAGGAGGACGGAAAGACCGTCGTGGCAGTAGGCTACAGCAACCGTTTTCTCGGACTTCTTGCGATAGCCGACGGCATCCGTCCCGACAGCAAGGCGGCTATAGACGAGCTTAAAAAAATGGGCATTACTCCCGTTATGCTCACGGGTGATAATCAGCGAAGCGCCCTTTCTGTAGGCAGAGAGTGCGGCATAGACGAGGTGCGCTCACGCCTTCTCCCCGAGGATAAGGAGAAAATGATACGAGAATACTCGGCAAAAGGACGGACAGCAATGGTGGGCGACGGTATCAACGATGCCCCCGCGCTCGCGTCTGCCGATATCGGCATCGCCATCGGTGCGGGAACAGAGGTAGCGATAGACTGCGCCGACGTGGTGCTTTCAAAGAATTCGCTGACAGATGCCGTAAGCGCGATAAGTCTCTCGCGCGCGACCATCACCACCATAAAGCAAAATCTTTTCTGGGCGCTTATCTACAACGCCATCTGTATTCCCGTTGCCGCAGGAGCGCTTTATCCGCTATTTGAGATATCGCTCTCCCCGATGATAGCGTCCGCCGCGATGAGCTTCTCGTCGGTCTGCGTGGTGCTTAATTCTATCCGCTTGAGAAACAAAAAAATCTATATATACAAATCACAGGAGGACTCTGATATGTTTGGAAAGACTAAGACCGTAAGCTTCACAGTCGAGGGAATGATGTGCAATAATTGTAAGGCACACGTCGAGAAAGCACTTCTCGCAGTTAAGGGAGTTAAGACCGCAGAGGCAAGCCTTGAGAATAAGACCGTATCGGTCGTAGCCAAGGACTCTGTTGCCGAGGATACCCTCAAAGCAGCCGTTACCGCAGCAGGATATAAGGTAATGTAAGTTAGATTTATACGAGCTGTTTTGTCGCTTTCTTGAAAGAAAGCTCCGCAAAGAACTTTAATGAAGGAAAAGCTTGAGTAGGAACGATGCCACGTGCAAAGTT
>CALCTA010000017.1 GCA_937893945.1 uncultured Clostridia bacterium
GAGGGCGACATCGTTAAGATAGACGTCGGAGCGTTCTATAAGGGCTTTCACGGCGACAGCGCGCGCACCATTCCCGTAGGAAAGGTGAGCGACGAAGCGCTGAAGCTTATCGAGACTACTCGAAACAGCTTCTTTTGCGGAGTCGATGCGCTGAAGGTCGGAAACCGAATAGGAGACGTGGGATACGCGATACAGAGTTGCGTTGAAAAAGAAGGATTTTCGGTCGTAAAGCGTTATATCGGACATGGCGTAGGTCATGAGCTTCACGAGTCTCCTGACGTTCCGAACTACGGAACAGCGGGACGTGGAACAAGACTTTGCGCAGGAATGACGCTCGCGATCGAACCGATGGTCAACGTCGGAACGGAAGAGGTATATGAGCTGGCAGACGGCTGGACGGTGAAAACTCGCGATTCATCGCTCTCGGCTCATTACGAAAATACGGTGGCACTTACGTCGGACGGCGTTATAATAACGACGCTCGTCGATAAGAGCTGGTAAGTTGAAGCACAAATATTATGCAGAGGAGGGATTATTCTGCCTAAGGATGATGTTATTGAATTTGAAGGTACGGTAGTTGAGGCATTGCCCAACACGCTCTTCAAGGTAAAGCTTCCAAACGGACACGTAGTAACGGCTACGATCTCCGGAAAGCTTAGAATGAACTATATTAGAATATTGCCGGGCGACAAGGTTACCGTAGAGGTATCGGTTTACGATCTTACTAAGGGCCGCATAACCTGGCGTTCCAAGTAATAAAGAAAGGGTTGGTATAATAAAATGAAGGTTAAACCATCCGTAAAAAAGATTTGCGAAAAGTGCAAGATCATTAAGAGAAAAGGCAAAGTAATGGTTATCTGCGAGAACCCTAAGCACAAGCAGAGACAGGGCTAATTGCCGAAAATACAAAGAAAGGTGAATAAACAGTATGGCTCGTATAGCTGGTGTTGATATTCCGAACAACAAGCGCGTAGAGATCGCTCTTACCTATATTTACGGTATCGGCCGCAAGAGTGCAAACGACATCCTTGCAAAGACAGGCGTAGATCCTGACAAGCGCGCAAAGGACCTTACCGAAGAAGAAGTAGCAAAGCTTCGTGACGAGATCGAAAATTCTTACACCGTTGAGGGTGATCTCCGCAGAGACGTAGCTCTTAACATCAAGAACATGGTCGAGATCAACTGCTACCGCGGCATCAGACACAGAAAGGGTCTGCCGGTAAGAGGACAGAGAACAAAAACAAATGCAAGAACCAGAAAAGGTCCTGCAAAGACAATTGCTAACAAGAAGAAGTAAGAGGAGGCAGACAAGATGGCTAAAGTCGCTAAGAAAGTTATCAAGAGACGCCGCGAGAAAAAGAATATTGAAAAGGGTGCAGTTCATATAGCAGCAACCTTCAATAACACAATTGTAACTGTTACAGACGTAGCAGGTAACGCAATTTCGTGGGCATCCGCAGGCGAACTCGGATTCAAAGGCTCCAGAAAGTCCACTCCTTTCGCAGCTCAGATGGCATCTGAGACCGCGGCAAAGGCAGCAATGGAGCATGGTCTTAAGACCGTTGAAGTGTACGTAAAGGGCCCCGGCTCGGGACGTGAGTCCGCGATCCGCGCACTTGAGACAGTAGGTCTTCAGATTACCATGATCAAGGACGTTACACCGGTTCCGCACAATGGATGCAGACCGCCTAAGCGCAGACGCGTTTAATTACACACAGGAGGTAATAGTAATGGCAAGATATACAGGACCTTCATGTAAGCTTTGCCGTAGAGAAGGCACAAAGCTCTTCCTTAAGGGCGACAGATGCACTTCCGGCAAGTGCGCACTCGACCGCAGAAGCACAGCTCCCGGTCAGCACGGCGCAGCTAACAAGAAGCAGAGAGAATATGGAATGCAGCTTCGTGAGAAGCAGAAGACCAGAAGATACTACGGTATCCTCGAGAAGCAGTTCAAGAACTACTTCGTAGAGGCAGACCGTCAGGAAGGTATGACAGGTGAGAACCTTCTTAAGCTCATCGAGCGCCGTCTTGACAACGTAGTTTACAGAATGGGTATGGCAGAGAGCCGCAAGGAAGCTCGTCAGCTCGTTCTTCACGAGCACTTTGAGCTCAACGGTAAGAAGGTAAACGTTCCTTCTATCCTTGTAAGCGCAGGTGATGTCGTAACCGTAAGAGAGAACTTCAGAGGCTCTGCAAAGTGCAAGGCTCTTGCTGAAGCACTCGAGACAAAGAACGCTCCTAAGTGGCTCAGCGTTGATAAGGCAGCTCTTAGTGCAAAGGTTGTTGCTCTTCCCGCAAGAGACGACATCGACTTTGAATTCAACGAGCAGCTTATCGTCGAGCTCTACTCCAAGTAATCCCCGAGCTTGTGTCGCGTAGCATCGCGATACGGTTCAACTGGCGTAGAGCAGACGGTAGTAGGCTCTGCGTAAGAAACAATTTATCAAAAAATATGATTTCAGGAGGATGATTTGGAATGATTGAGATAGAGAAGCCCAATATAACGACAGTTAATCTTAGCGAGGACGGAACAAACGGTAAATTTATCGTAGAACCCCTTGAGCGCGGATTCGGTATCACACTTGGCAACTCGCTTCGCAGAATTATGCTTAGCTCCTTGCCCGGATATGCCGTAACCAACATCAAGATTGACGGCGTTCTTCATGAATTCTCCACTGTTCCCGGAGTTAAGGAGGACGTTACTGAGATAGTCCTCAACGTAAAGGGTATAATCGCAAAGCTTCACTGCAATGCACCTAAGACGGTCATCATCGACGTAGTTGGCGCGCAGGACGTAACTGCAGGGGACATCAAGGTTGATTCCGATATCGAGATTCTCAATCCCGAACATCATATCGCAACCGTAGAAGACGGTTCTCCCTTCTATATGGAGCTTACCTTTGACCACGGCAGAGGATACGTTTCTCAGGAGAGAAATAAGCAGCTCGACGCACAGATGCGCGGCAGCAACATTTCCGCTCCCATCGGAACTATTTTCACCGACTCTATCTATACCCCCGTTTACAATGTAAGCTACTCGGTTGAAAACACCCGTGTAGGTAACATTACTGACTTCGATAAGCTTACACTCGAGGTACAGACAAACGGAACGATAAGCGCAAAGGAAGCGATTTCCTTCGGAGCCAAGATACTCAACGAGCATCTCAATTTGTTCGTAGATCTTTCGGACGAAGCAAAGAACGTAGAGATAATGGTTGAAAGAGAAGAGACCAAGAAAGAAAAAGTTCTTGAGATGACCATTGAGGAGCTTGACATGTCTGT
>CALCTA010000018.1 GCA_937893945.1 uncultured Clostridia bacterium
GGGCAAGATCATGATCGGCGATTATTCCTTCCTTCCCTGCACCCCCGCGGGCGTTATGGCTCTCCTTGAGCGTAGCGGGATTGACGTTTGCGGCAAGGAGTGTGTTGTCGTAGGTCGCTCGAACATCGTCGGCAAGCCTCAGGCAATGCTTCTTCTCCACGCTAACGGCACAGTAACTATCTGCCACAGCCGCACTAAGAATCTCGCAGAGGTCTGTAGGCGCGCCGACATTCTCGTCGCGGCTATCGGCAAGGCGGATTTCTTCACGGGCGATATGGTCAAGGAGGGCGCAGTAGTTATTGACGTCGGAATGAACAGACGCGCTGACGGTAAGCTCACGGGAGACGTTGATTTTGCAAGCGTTGAGCCTAAAGCATCCTACATTACCCCCGTTCCCGGCGGCGTAGGTCCTATGACTATCACTATGCTGATGCAGAACACCCTCACAGCCGCGAAGAACGCAATTAGGAATTAAAGTTAGTTTGTGTTAAAAATTTTGCCACTTTCTTTCGAGAAAGTGGCGCAAAGAACTTGAATGTGGGTTGGAATATGGTTTTGATATAACTCAACCCGATATTCTCTACCAAAGGTTGGGTTGCCTGTAAGGGTAGCAACATAACAATTCGTTTATTTAATTCAATAGCGATGAAGAAACACGCGGACAGCTCTGCTACCGCGTGTTTCTGTTTTTATTTTATTGAGAAGGCTTGGGGCGTAATTTTATTATTTGAGGGTCATACGGAACATCCGTATGCGATTTAAACAATAAACTACCATATTGCTTGTAGGGACCGGCGTCCTCGACGGTCCAAGCTCGTTTGGATTATGAAAATGAATTTTCGTATGCGACAAATACAAAAAACATCGCAAAATTCTTTTGCGATTGGACCGTCGAGGACGCCGGTCCCTACAATTGTAAAAAATATTCCAACCTAAAAGGCTCTCCTTGAGGAGAGCTGTCTGCGTATGCAGACTGAGAGGTGTCTATGTTTTTTACAGATGCATCTCCTTTTATCCATAACAAACCACGGGCTGCCGAAGCAGCCCGTGGCTTTTGTTTAGGTTTAATAATATCTTATTTCTCAAATATCTCAACGATACCTGCAAGGCCTGCGCCGTAAACGGTGCTTTCGTTTTCGGTGCGCATAAGTATTCTGATATCTGCCTTGCTTCCCTTTTCTGCCGTGAATATGGGAGTAATGTACTCGCCGTTGACGTGTCTGTCAACAGTATCAAGCAGCTTGCCGTTGACGTATATCTCGGCATAATGGAAGCGCGCGTAAGAGAAGCGGAGCTTGCACTCGTTGCCGACGTATATCTTGGGAGTTACTCTGTATATTCTCCAGCCGTCGTGGAAGTCGGGCTGGTGGCGGTGATTTACGAGCTGAACGGGGCTAAAGGAGTTCATATCGTTATCCGCAAGCTCAACAAGAGCGTTCGGTCTCTCCTCGGTAACCTCGGACATAGTAAAGCCGGTAAGTGTGTAGTTCGTAGCGACAACAGGGCAAACAGGAGCGGCCACCTTAACTACGTTAAGCGTGATAACGCTCTCCTCAAGTCCCTCTCCCCAAACGCGAACAGAGATATTCTCTGCACCCGTCTTAGAGGTTACGAGAGCCTGACAGTGTCCGCAGTATGCATGACGCTCGGGAAGAACGTCAGACTCGTGGCTGTTGGGATCTCCGTTGCCGACGCCGCGGACGAATCCGTCGCCGATAACGTCAAAGTGGATGAGATTATCAGCAGTAGGAACTACCACACCTCTCTTATCCTTTACCGCAACGTTTATAACAACTGTATCCTGACCGTCATTCTTTATGTCAAGCGTGTTTGTCTCGGTAACTATAGCGTAAGGCTTGCCCGCAGTTCTCTGCTCGGTCTTAGCCACGCATCTGCCGTTACGGTATGCCTTTGCGCTTATTCTTCCGCGTGCGAACTCTACCTGCCATTCGGGGTTATTGGTGCATATATCGTTGCTCTTTCTTCCGAGCGACTTGCCGTTAAGGAAAAGCTCGACCTCGTCGCAGTTGCTGACTGCCATTACGCGCACAGGCTCGCCCTTCTTCCAGTTCCAATGAGGAAGCAGATGTACCATAGGCTTATCGGTAAAGCACGCCTTGTTGAAATAGAAGGAGTCCTTGGGGAATCCGCAGGTGTCCATAATACCGAACTGAGAGGAAACAGAGGGCCACTTGAAAGGCGTAGGCTCTCCGCGGTAGTCAAAGCCCGTCCAGATGAATATTCCCGCAAAGTAATCGTGCTTGCGAGCGAAATCCCAGGTCTCGCGGATGCTCTGTCCCCACGGAACGACCTCCTCGTCGTAGTTAGCAAGCACCTGCGCGTTCTCGCGGTCGCTCTTGTAACAGCCACGCGTTGTGATTGCGCTGTTGTTCTCCGCACCTATGATAGGCTGATCGGGATGAAGCTCGTGCATAGCCGCTACCTTCTTGATAGCGTAGTTGATGCCCGTAACGTCCATCTCAAGTCCCGTGCCCTCCATACTGCCGTTGATAGCGCCCGTGATAAGTCTTGAATCGTCAAGATGCTCGACCACGCTTCTCATTCTTCGGTATATCTTTGCACCCTCCTCGGTGTTCTGAAGCGGCTCTTCGTTAAAGAGCGACCAGAAGATAACGCACGGGTGGTTGCGGTCGCGGCGCACCATTATATCAAGATACTCAAGGACCTCGTCGCGCGACTCAAAGCGACGGTTCTCGTCCATAACTATCATTCCAAGCTCGTCGCAGGCGTCAAGTATCTCCTTGTTAGGAAGATTGTGCGAGCAGCGGTAAGCGTTAGTGCCCATATCCTTAAGGCGCTGAATTCTGTAATACTGAACCGAATCGGGAACTGCAACGCCAACGCCGGCGTGGTCCTGATGGTTGCAAGTGCCCTTGATCTTAAGCGGTCTGCCGTTGAGGAAGAAGCCCTTCTCTGCATCTACAGAGAATGTACGGAAGCCGATGCGAGCGCTCTCCTCGTCGATAGCCTCGCCGTCCTTAAGTACCTCTACCTTAAGTGTGTAGAGCTTGGGGTTATCAACGTCCCAGCGTGTAGGACGGGAAACCGAAAGCTTCTGATTTACTGTAGTCTTGGATGCGTAGTCGCAAGAAACAGGCGCGGAAACGCTCTGTGCTATTACGGTGTCTCCGTCAAGGATAGTAGCGCGGACAGACGCCTCGTCGGGCTTGTAATTGCTATTCTCAAGCACGGTCTCTACTTCAACGTTCCAAGAGTTCTTAGTTCCCTTCTTGAGCACGGGCTTGCCGAAGATTCCGTTGTGAGCGATGTGGAGCTTGTCCTTTACGTAAAGTCTTACGTGGCGGTAGATACCTGCGCCCTCATACCACCAGCCCTCAGTCTCAAAGCCCTTGATATATACTGAAAGAACGTTGGGACGGCCGTCGAAGTACGCGCGGTCGGTTATGTCAAATACAGTCTCGGTGTATGCGCTGAATGAGCGCGCCATAAGCGAGCCGTTGAAGTAGAATTCAGCATTTACTGCTGTTCCCTCAAAAACAAGTATAAGCTCCTTGTCGGAAAGCGAGGGATCAAGCAGGAAGGACTTTCGGTACCAAGCGTTGTCTCTCGTGCGATAGCCGTGAGAAATAAGATTTTCTGCCTTAAAATCACTCTCGGAAAAATAGTCGTGAGGGAGATCGATCACGCGCCAATCTCTGTCGTTCCACTGCTTACCGCCCGCGCCAACGACCGCACCTGCCTTACATCTGTTATAGGACGTGGAATGGCTGTTAGCCTCGTCCTCGTTTACGTCGCCGAGGTGGAACTTCCACTCTCTGTCCATATCAAGCAAAATTCTTGCCATATCATTCCTCCGTAAAAGGTTTATTTTCATACGTTTCCATTATATCACACAATCTCTCAAATGTAAAGAGCAAACGAGAGTTTTTGCGCCCAAAACCGCCATTTATTTATGCAAAATAAACTGAAAGCCCTGCATAAGCAGAGCTTTCTTATTTAATCCTTATTCTCTTCAATAGGCGTAATTATCGGCTTACCGTCCTTGTCGAGCAGAGGTGTCAAGCCGCCTGCATAACCGCTTGCGTAAAAGAGATAATTGACTCCCGTTTCCCTATCGACCCAGACCTGTATTGAGC
Source organism: uncultured Clostridia bacterium (assembly GCA_937893945.1). Taxonomy (GTDB): domain Bacteria; phylum Bacillota; class Clostridia; order Oscillospirales; family CAG-272; genus HGM12713. The sequence goes on from CALCTA010000018.1 coordinate 4,119, forward strand.
CTGCGCCCTGACCGTAAACCTTTTCAAATCTCTTGTTTTTTGCCATTGTAATACCCTCCTCTGAAATTATCTGTCGGTTAGATTATAACACAAATCCGTAAAAATGTAAATAGAAAATTGGGGGCTGACACGATCGAAGCTTTTACTCCCCTATCTTCTTTATGGTATCCTTGCGTATCTCTTCTCTTAATTCCGTCAGATACTCCGAAAAGGCTACCTTGTCGTCTGCGTAGGTCTTATTCAGCTCATACTCCCTCGGTATCCAGGTTGACAGGTCAGAAATGTTGTGCTGGATAAGCGCCTCCAAGCCGTCAATTGCCTTATACACCTTGGCTTCTGCCGTCTCTCTTTTCTCCATCTCATCGTAAAGCGCTATCATTTCCTCGGCATATTCCGATGGAAGAGTTTTTACCCAGGCGTATAGCATCTCTTGCTCTGTCGCCCTGTGCCCTGCGGTCTTATCGAAGGCGGGAATATCCCCCGTGAAAGCTTCTCCAAGATCGTGAATAATGCACATTCTGATAACCTTATCCATATCTACCTTTGGAAATTCATCCCGCATAAAGAATGCCATTAAGGTCGTCATCCAGCTGTGCTCGGCAACGCTCTCGTGCCTTCCGTTTTTAGTATAACAATGGCGAGTGGTATCCTTCAGCCTTTCAGCATCATTCAAGGCGTTCAATAAAGTCCTTGCATCCATAATCTTCTCCCATCATATATCCGTATTTATCCGACAGTTGCATTATATCATATTTTTCAGCAAAAGTAAATAGGGCCACGGAGTTTTTAGAAATTACACCGCACAAACATAGGGCGGGGGCTTGCTCCCGCCGAAAAAATTCAAACAGAAAGCGGCGGCACCAAGGCACCGCCCTACAACATAAAAAGCCCTGCCGAAGCAGAGCGTTTTTGTGTATTGAGGTATTTTGTTCAGCTTGACAAATTGGAATTTGTTGATTATCTCTCTAATCGAATAAGATATTCTGTTGTATCTTCTTCAAGTTTTTTATCTGCCGTTATTCTGAAACCGTGTCCCTCGTAAAAGCGGATGGCACGGGTGTTCTTTTCCAATGCCCATAAAGTTTTTGCATTGTGATTTTCAATGGCGTATATCAAAAGGTTAGAGCCGATACAATTTCCTTGAAGCACAGGCTCAACAAATAACTTCTTAATTTCTTGGTTTTCTACTAGAATAATGCCTTTAACCGCACCGTCATCATATACCCACATATTGTCGATAAAGCTTTCGTATTGCTTCATTATCGTTGGCACTTGAAGCTCATTAAAGTAATAATCGTCATCTTTGAATATGGGATAGAAATTTAAGCGGTAATTAAATATCACGATTTCTGCTATCCGAGCCAAATCGCCAATCGTTGCCTTTCTTATATTTTTCACTTTGACACC
>CALCTA010000019.1 GCA_937893945.1 uncultured Clostridia bacterium
ACACTGTCGGGGATGTTGATGCTTGTAAGGCTACTGCATCCCAAGAACGCAAAATTACCAATGCTCGTAACTCTGTACCACACGTTATCATTTTCAAATACAGCGGGAATGACGAGGGTTTCGTTAGCCTCGCCTTTGTATCCAATCATTGCTCGATTTTCACTTGTTATCGTGAAATCTGTTGGGATTATGGCCTCGGTATAAGAATCGCCGCAATTACACGTGTATGTTGTATATCCCTTTTCGGTGCATGTAGGCTCTGTAACTACAGCCTTATAATCGTGTCCAATGACATCTACATAAGTATCTTTGTAGGTATCGCCGCAAGTGCAAGTATGTGTGGTATATCCTTTCTCTGTGCAATTAGGTTTTGTTACAACAGAAGTGTAGGAGTGTCCTTTTTCCTTGATTATTTTAGTTTCTACCTCGCCGCAGGAACATTCGCGCTTCTCCTCACCCTTCTCGGTGCAAGTAGGCTCGATAGTGGTTTCCCATTCGCCAAACTCGTGAACGTGAGGCTCGGTCTGATCGTTGCCATCATCGGTCTCTTTGCCGGTAGGGTCGTCTGTGTGGTCCGGGTCGTCGGTATGTTTGGGGTCGTCTGTGTGGTCCGGGTTGTTGGTAGGTTTGGGGTCGTCTGTGAAGTCAGGTAATTCTGATAGTAGGAGATCTTCTATATTACAGGATGCAAACAGCATAGTGCAGACAAGAAGAAGGGAAGTGAGCGCAAGCAAACGGCGCGCCCAAGAGTGTTGCAAGTTCATGGTGGTTCTCCTTTATTGCTTAAACGGTTAAAAATATGTATGATCCAAAAAATCACTCAAGCATAATTATACCACTTTTAACCAATTATGAAAATTGGCATAATTTACAAACTTTTGTCGCTATTTTTGTATATTGTGTAAGCGAAAAAGGGAAGCGGCATGCCGCTTCCCTTGAAGTTTTTTAGGTTATCTCTGCTTACGTCCGCAGCCCTTATCAAACGAGGGGTTGCATGCGTAGAAGTTCTTGGAGTCGAGGTTATCCTGCGCAATGCGAAGAGCATCGGCGAAGCGCTGATAATGCACGATCTCGCGCTCGCGAAGGAATCTGATAGCGTCGTTGACGTCGGGATCGTCCGAGAGGCGAAGGATATTGTCGTAGGTCGTTCTCGCCTTCTGCTCGGCGGCGAGGTCCTCGTTGAGATCGGTCAGTATATCGCCCTTGACGCCGACGTATTTCATATCAAAAGGAACGCCGGATGCGGCTACGGGGTACGCGCCCGTGGTATGATCCACGAAATACGCCGCGAAGGGAGTGCCGTCTATCTGCTCAAGTGTGAGATTCTTGGTCAGCTGATGGATTATTGCCGCCACCATCTCAAGATGCGCGAGCTCCTCGGTGCCGACGTCGGTAAGGATTCCGGTTATCTTCTCATAAGGGCAGGAATATCTCTGATGCAGATAGCGCATTGATGCGCCAAGCTCACCGTCGGGGCCACCGAGCTGAGAGATTATAATATTTGCGAGCTTGGGGTTGGGGTTCTTTATCTTTACGGGGTACTGAAGCTTCTTATCATAGGTCCACATAGCTTATCTCCTTTTTTATCAAACGTTGGCTTCGTATTCCCAGGGCCACGGGGAATTCGTCCAGTTCCATTCGTCCGAATAGTTGCTCATTGCCGTCATCGGCACGCCCATCGCGTTAAGCTTTGCGAGAAGTCCGTCGCGCTCACTAAGGAGCTTCTTGTAGTGCGCCAAAGCCGCCTTGCACTCGGGGTACGCGTCAAGGTAGAGAATAGTGTCAACGAGCGCGAACTCTACCTTCTGAAGTCTTTTCTTGAGCATCTCAGCACTTCCGTTATAGTCGGGAGCACCTCCGTTGCCGCCACCAGCGCTGTTGCAGGGGCAGGAATTATCTCTTCTGTATCTGTTCATACGGTTGTTCACTGCATCCGTCCTCCTCTCTCAAGTCTTCTTCCGTGGAAGTCAAGGTCAAGCTCCTTGAAGATAGTGCCTTGCTTGTGAGCTGTGTCAAGGTCGTAAAGCTCCTCAAAGCTCTGAAGGGGAGCATAGACTGATGCGAGAGGATAGCCGTGAAGTCCGAACGAGGCAGAGCTGCTTCTGTCGCTGCCGTCGCACGAGGGCTTTGATCTGCCACTGTCTGTAAGCGGCATGTTGCCTCGTCCGTCGGTCATCATACGGAGCAGAGCCTCGCTACAGCCCTCTCTTGTGATAAAATTGTCGTCTTTATACATCGCAATCAAACCTTTCTGTTGTAGTTTAAGAGAGCGCATGAATGTCGCTCTATAGTTATAATATGCTTTTGAGGAGTAGATGGCTATGGCGAAGGAGAAAAATGTAATAATTAAACTATAAAAAATCCAAAAGCTATTGACAAAGAGGGGAAAGTGTGGTATTATTGTAGCGTAGTAACGCGGTAAAGTGATAAAGCGCGTTTAAGAAAGGGAAAAATCATGAAAAAAATTATTGCACTTTTGATGGCTTTGGTTATTTGCGTAGGCGCTATGGCGGCTTTTTCGTCCTGTAACAAGGAAAAGGAGACACTCGTTTGCGGTGTAACTATATTTGAAAATATGAATGAGGTTGACGAGAACGGCAACTGGACCGGCTTTGAGAGCGAATTTGCTATGGAAGTCGGCAAGCTTATCGATATGGAAGTTAAATTCCAGGAGATCGACTGGACACAGAAGTACTCCGAGCTTAATTCCGGCAAGATCGATTGCATCTGGAACGGCTTTACCGCTAACTCCTCTGATGACGGTATCGAGAGAAAGGACCTCGTTGACTTCTCTTACACCTACATGCTCAATCAGCAGTGTGTTGTCGTAAAGGCAGAGAACCTCGAGCAGTATCAGAGCGAGGCTGACCTCGTTGGCAAGACCGCTGCAGTTGAGGGCGGAAGCGCAGGTGCGGCTTACGCTAAGGACGCTGTAGGTGAGGGTGGCAAGCTCGTTGAATTCCCCGCACAGAACAACGCATTCCTTGAGGTAAAGTCGGGAACATCTAACTTTGCTGTTGTTGACATCCTTCTCGCAAAGAATATCTGCGGCAACGGCGACTTTAAGGATCTCGTTATCGTTGAGAAGATCGAGCTTCCTGCTGAGTACTACGCAGTTGGCTTCAAGAAGGGAAGCGACCTTACCGCTAAGGTAAACGATGCTATCAAGACTCTTGACGAGAACGGAAAGCTTCTTGAGCTTGCAAAAAAGTACAAGCTTGAGAACAGCCTCAAGGTAAGCTACGAATAATAAAGCGGCAAGATTTTAAGGATATACTCGCAAAATGCAGTTTTGGGAAATTACTCTGAAGCTCCTTGAGGGACTTCAAACGACAACTCTGATATTCATTCTCACGCTGGTGATGGCGCTTCCGCTCGGACTTATCATCTCGTTTGGCTCGATGTCGAAATTCAAGCCTTTAGCCTTCGTAACCAAGGTATTCGTGTGGATAATCCGCGGCGTTCCGCTGATGCTTCAGATATTCGTTGTCTTCTACGTTCCGGGCTTTTTCGGTTGGACCTTGCTTGACAGATTTCCGTCGGTTATCGTGGCGTTCGTTATCAACTACGCCTGCTATTTCTCCGAGATATACAGAGGTGGAATAGAGAGCATACCGAAGGGACAGTACGAGGCGGGACAGGTGCTCGGAATGAAGAAGAGCGAGGTCTTCTTCAAGGTAATACTTATGCAGGTGGTCAAGCGCATACTTCCGCCTATGTCAAACGAGGTCATCACGCTCGTTAAGGATACCGCTCTTGCCAGAGTTATAATGGTAGTTGAGCTGCTCAAGGCGGCAGAGAACTACGCCGCTTACGGCATTATCTGGCCGATGTTCTACACCGCAGTATTCTACCTCATATACGTCGGTCTCCTCACGCTCCTTTTCGGATTTTTCGAGAAGAAGCTGTCATATTACAAGATATAGGAGGCGCGATATGGCATTTTTACAGATAAACGGACTTAAGAAAAGCTTTGGAAGCGTTGAGGTGCTTAAGGGAATAGACCTCTCGCTCGAGAAGGGGCAGGTGCTTTCTATAATCGGCCCTTCGGGAAGCGGTAAGACCACGCTTCTGCGCTGCCTTAACAATCTTGAGGAGGCAGATGGCGGCGAGGTGTGGATAGACGGACAGAAGCGAGAGCTTGTCGGCGGCAAGACCTTCGGGCTTGTGTTCCAGTCCTTCAACCTGTTTCCTCAATATACGGCTATTGAAAACCTGACGCTCGCGCCAAAGCTTCGCGCTAAGGAGAAGGTCAAGAAGCAGAAGCTCGGACACGATGCTCTCAAGGCTGAATACGAGGCTATAAACAAGAGGGCAGAGGAGCTTTTGGCGACGGTTGGACTATCTGAGAAAAGGGATTTCTACCCTTGTCAGCTTTCGGGCGGTCAGCAGCAGAGAGTTTCTATAGCGAGAGCTCTTATGATGCATCCCGACGTGCTTTTCTTCGACGAGCCGACGAGCGCGCTCGACCCTGAGATAACGGGCGAGGTGCTCAAGGTAATCAAGGAGCTTGCGGCGCTTGATATGACTATGGTCATCATCACTCACGAGATGAGATTTGCTCACGACGTATCGGATAAGATAGTCTTTATGGACGGTGGCGTCATCGCCGCAGAGGGCACTCCCGAGGAGGTATTCTCAAGCGGCAACGAGAGGCTTCAGGAATTTCTCTCTGCCTTTAACGGATAAAATAAAAAACTCACCAAAAGCCACGCTTTTGGTGAGTTTTTTCGTTATTTAAGATGCTCGGGGAGATGCGAGCGCTCGCCCGTAAGTATAAATCTTGCCTGACCGTTTTCGTATTCAACGACGGTAATCGATGCGTTGCCGACGGGACTTACTCGGGACAGTTCTTTTATCGGATATCCGAGCAGGGCGCATATCATAGCGCGTATCGTGCCGCCGTGTGAGACCACGAGGACGGTCTCTCCGTCGTGCTTCTCGGCAATTTTCATAAGTCCGTCAATAGCGCGCCTTGCGGTCTCCTCAAAGCTCTCGCCGCCGGGAAATCTGAACTCTCCGACAACGCTTCTGTACGAGCGTATATCCTCGGGGTAGTTCTTCTCAACGTCTGCTATCATCTGAAGCGTCCACTCTCCGACGTCAACCTCACGGAAGGCGGCGTCTTTGTTGATGGGGAGCGAGAATCGTCTTGCAAATGGCTCTGCGGTCATGACGGCTCTTGAGAGGTCGCTTGAATAGATAGCGTCAAGGCGGTATTCTGCCGCAACTCGCTCGGCTGTGGCCTCAGCCTGCTCGATGCCGATAGGTTCAAGATTTGACTCGTGCTGACCTTGATATTTCTTTAGTCTGTTGAAATCGGTAAGTCCGTGGCGGACTATTATAAATCTGACCATTTGCGGTGGCGCTCCTTATTGGTGAATGGGCTTAGTTCTTTACGAATTTACGGTTGTAGCTCTCAATGCACTCTGCAACGATGCGCTTGGCGTCAGCCGCGTCAAGCAGCTCCTTGACGGCTGTTTGCTTGTTCTCAAGCTGCTTATAGACAGAGAAGAAATGCATTATTTCGTCAAATATGTGGGGCGGAAGCTCGTCGATTGAGCGTATGTAATTATAGGTGGGGTCCGAGAAGGGAACGGCGATTATCTTATCGTCTATAGCGCCGCCGTCGAGCATTCGCATAACGCCAATGGGCATAACGCGGATAAGCGTCATGGGAAGGATCTCCTGAGTACAGATGACAAGCACGTCGAGCGGGTCTCCGTCATCGGCATAGGTGCGGGGAATAAAGCCGTAGTTTGCGGGATAGTGGGTAGACGTATAGAGGATTCGGTCGAGGATTATATATCCCGTCTCCTTGTCAAGCTCGTATTTTTTCTTGCTACCCTTTGATATTTCAATTACGCAGATAAAGTCCTTCGGCGCAATTCTTTTTGGAGAAATATCGTGCCAGATATTGGACATGTTTTCCCCTCCTTATCTGTATTTTGCGAAGCATGATAAAGCCTCGTTTGGTATTGTAGGTATATTATATATCAAAAGCATATTAAAGTCAAGCGAGAATTATCTTATCATCTCACTCTTCGGGCCTGTTGATGTGTGTGCGGCGATAATTCTGTCTACCTCTTGTAGGTCGGATACCATCATGTCTCCGACTATGGTGTTATAACTTAATTCTTGTGGCAACTGTTTTGTACTGACCGTTTTCTGCAAACCAGTGGGACATCATAATATCACCGTTTTTAAGAAGTCCGTAGAGCGCGCCGGCAACGTATGCGTCACCGGAGCCTATTCTGTCCACTACGTCTATGTTTTCATAGGGAGCTTCCTTGTAGTGGCGCTTTTCCTTGCAGTCATATACAAGAGAGGTGAAGGTGTGCTTTGTAGGAGAAATAACCGTGCGGCTGGTAGAGGCTATTATCAAGAGGTTGGGATAATTCT
>CALCTA010000020.1 GCA_937893945.1 uncultured Clostridia bacterium
AGAAGAGTTTGATACGCATGGCCTACTCGCCTCCGAAAACGACTTTGCCGATGAGGGCTTCGATGTCGAGAGTGGGTTCGGTATCGGTGATGACGGAACCGGGAGCCAGAAGCTCTTCCGCGCCGCCGGGAGTGATGGCGATGTACTTGTCGCCGATGAGGCCGCTGGTCTTCACCGAAGCCATGACCTCTTCCGAGAGCGGAACGCCCTCGTTGATGTGCAGGTCGACATGGGCGGTGAAGTCCGTGGTGTCGAGGCGGATGGCGGAAACACGGCCTATGGCTACGCCGGCGATCTCCACGTTGGCCCCCACGCGGAGACCGGCTACGTTGGTGAAGCGGGCGGTGACGGTATAGCCGCTGTCGCCCAGGACTTCCAGTACTTTTGTGCCGACTCTTGTCATGATGAGCATGTTGAGTACAACGTAGATAGAGTCGGTAAGCTCGATACCGTACTTAGCGAAGGGAGAGCCTACGATACTCATAGAGTAAGGGATAACGTACATGGTTCTTCCCTTCATAGAGCCCTTGTAAAGCTTGGAGAGCTTTTCATAGCACTCTGCGGGAGCCATCCAGTTATTGATGTTACCTGCATCCTCCTTCTTGGAAGTGCAGATAAAGGTTCTTCCCTCTACGCGAGCAACGTCGTTAACTGCGGTTCTGTGAAGATAGCAGTTAGGAAGAAGCTCCTCGTTGAGCTTGAACATCTCGCCTGTGGAGCAAGCCTCTGCGCGAAGAGCCTCAGCCTGTTCCTCTGTTCCATCGATCCAGACGATCTTATCGGGGCATGTCATAGCCGCCATCTCGTCGATCCAATTAAGAACGTACTTGTTTTGAGTCATTTTGGTACCTCTTTCTATATATTTTGAATTTTTAAAAAAACAATGATGACACGGCAAGAATGACAGTTGTTCTCAGCGCTTTTGCCAAAAACATCCAATCCCTCGCCATTTTATATTTTACCCCATTTTCGTCAATTTTGCAATAGTTTTTTTATAAAGGTTACATTTTGTTAACATTTATTTTTTCTCTTTCCTTTCAATTATTTATATTGAACTTTAACAGATGCTGTGATATAATAAACGTGAGCCTGCCGGCATATTTCCATTGAAGCCGTGCAATACTATTTACATATAAAATTTCCAAAATACACATTGCAAGGAGGATTTTATGAATAAACCTCAGATAATCAAATGCTGCGCAAGACAGATACTCGACTCGCGCGGAAATCCGACGGTAGAGGCGTCGGTATTTCTCGCGGATGGCACGGTCGGAATGGCGAGCGTACCGTCGGGTGCGTCCACGGGAATATACGAGGCGCACGAAAAGCGCGACAAGGATGCGACGCGCTACTCGGGACTTGGGGTATGCGACGCGGTCGCGGCGGTATGCAGGACTATATCGCCCGCGATCTCGGGAGTCTGCGCCACGGAGCAATACGAGCTTGACAGACTACTCGTGCGGCTCGACGGCACCGAAAACAAATCAAAGCTCGGCGCAAACGCCATACTCTCGGTCTCTTTAGCAGTCGCACGCTCGGCGGCAAACTGGCTTCATATCCCGCTCTATCGCTACCTCGGAGGCATAGACGCCTGCCGCCTTCCCGTTCCTATGATGAATATTCTCAACGGCGGCGCGCACGCCTCGAACAATATGGAAATACAGGAATTTATGATAGTTCCCCTTGGTTTGCCGAGCTTTTCCGAGGGACTTCGTGCGGGAAGTGAGATATACCACGAGCTTGGCAGGATACTTCGAAAAAAAGGACTTCCCACGACGGTAGGAGACGAGGGTGGCTACGCGCCGAGCCTTGAGAGCGACGAGGACGCGCTCTCTCTTATCTGTGAAGCAATAGAGGCGGCGGGATATTCGACCGACACCGTAAAGATCGCGCTTGACGCCGCCGCATCCGAGTGGTACGACAGCGATGGGCACTACCGCACGCCGAAGCGCAAGCTCGATTACGATTCCGAGGGGCTTATAGAATATTGGAGCAATCTCTGCGACAAGTTTCCTATGATAATCTCGATAGAGGACGCTCTTGATCAGCGAGACAACGACGGCTGGGAGAAGCTTACGCGCCGTCTCGGCAGCAGGATAATGCTCGTCGGCGACGATCTTTTCGTTACAAGCACCGACAGACTTGAGAGCGGCATACGCCGCGGCATCGCAAACGCCATACTGATAAAGCCAAATCAGATCGGCACGCTCTCGGAGACTATGGAGGTCATCCGCACCGCAAAGCAGCACGGCTATAAGTTTATAATCTCTCACCGCTCGGGCGAGACCGAGGACACAACCATCGCGGATATTGCGGTGGCGACGAATGCTCCCTTTATCAAGACAGGCGCGCCCTGTCGGAGCGAGCGAGTAGCGAAGTACAATCGCCTGCTTCGCATAGAAGCCGCCCTCAACGGCTCTGCGAGATACGGGGATATATAAATTAAACAAAACAACGGCGTCTGCCAAAGCAGACGCCGTTTCTTTAGTTGTTTTGATTATTCAGCAACCGCTTCTACGGCTACCTCGGGGACAACCTCAGGAGCGATCTCCTCTACAGTTTCCTCAACAGCTTCGGTCTTCTCGATGTCAACGTTGTGGTAGCACTGCATACCCGTACCTGCGGGAATGAGCTTACCGATGATAACGTTTTCTTTAAGACCTACAAGGTGGTCGACCTTACCCTTGATAGCGGCATCGGTGAGTACCTTTGTGGTCTCCTGGAAGGAAGCAGCCGAGAGGAAGGACTCGGTCTGGAGAGATGCCTTGGTGATACCGAGAAGTATCGGCTTACCCTCAGCAAGCGCAAGCTCCTCGCCTGCGTCTATTCTCGCCTGAATTCTGTTGTTCTCTGCCTCAAACTCGGTCATATCAACGAGAGAATCAACGAGAAGGTCTGTGTCTCCCTTAGAGGAGATACGGATCTTTCTTGTCATCTGACGTGCGATGATCTCGATGTGCTTATCGTTGACGTTACAGGACTGAGAACGGTAGACCTTCTGAGTTTCCTTGATAATATACTCGTATATCTTATCAAGGTAATCACGGTTAGAAGGATCGTTAGGATCGTCGAATATTCTCATAATATCAGCAGGAGCCTTGCTACCGTCGGTAAGAGCGTCGCCCTTAGCAACAGTATCACCTACGCTGACAGTAACTCTCTTACCGAAGGGTACTGCATGGCGAAGCATCTCGCCACTCTCTTCGTTCTTAAGGTAGATAGTATAGGTGTTAGCAACGTCGCCCGCCTCGATTCTCTCAACGGTTCCGTCTGCCTCAGCAAGCACGCTGGTCTTCTTGGGTGTTCTTGCCTCAAAGAGCTCTTCAACTCTGGGAAGACCCTGTGTAATATCCGATCCTGCGACACCACCCGAGTGGAAGGTACGCATCGTAAGCTGTGTACCGGGCTCACCGATAGACTGTGCTGCGATAATACCAACTGCTTCACCTACCTGTACTGCTTCACCGGTAGCCATGTTTGCACCATAACACTTAGCACAGATACCATTGTGGGAACGACAGGTTAAAATGGTACGAATCTTTACCTTCTCAACAGGTTCACCCTTATCATTCACGCCTACGCTGATGATCTTGGCTGCTCTCTCCAGCAGACGCGAATGTAGATAGAACACGTCGCCAGGGTAGGCCTCACGTCCTGAAGGACGGCGGAGGATGAGCGAAACCTCACGGTAGGCAACCGCTTGCTTTGAAAGGTCGTCGTAGACCACCAGCGCATGGCGACCGGTATCTCGGAAATATTCGTCTCATCAAGAGTCAAAATGCCGACTCTTAAAGAATCAGGAAGCGAAGTTAATGA
>CALCTA010000021.1 GCA_937893945.1 uncultured Clostridia bacterium
GAAGAACGCCGTGGGGGATCTTTGCGCCGAGCTTAGAAAATTTGCCGGGAGCCTTGAGGAATTCGACTACCTCTTCCAGCTCTGCTTTCTCCTCGTCAGCACCCGCAACGTCAGAGAAGAGAACTTTATTTTTATCGTTCTGGGGAGTTTTTACTCTTGCCTTGCCGAAGGAGTTTATCTTTCCCGCGCCACCTGCCGAGTTTGCCGCATTTCTCATAGCAAAGTAGAGAATTACGAGGACGATTATGACTATAAGATAAGGCAGGAAGGCAACCCACCAAGGAAATACCGCTTCAGGCTCAATGTCGTAGGACTTGAGGTTCTGATTGCTCTTATAATATTCAGAGCAGTCCTCAACGAAGAGTCCGAGGCTCTGAAGCTGATATCCTATAGTTTTCGTCTCGCCGCTTGTGAGCACGTTTCCGTCCGCGTCAACGCTGTAGATCTTCATTTCAATATAGAAGTCGTCATCTACTACAAATTCCGCTACTCTATCATTCTTGAAATAATCTACTATCTGACTGTAGGTTACCTTCTCTTCGGAATTCTGATTGAACATAAACGAAAGAGCAAGGATCACCGCAGCGAAGAGAATAATATAGAATATTATAATTTTTAAATTGCTGTTTTTCTTCATTGGATCCCTCCGGGAATTTGTTTATTTGCTGTAAACTTCAGGCTTGAGAACACCGACGTAGGGGAGATTTCTGTATTTCTCGTCATAGTCAAGTCCAAATCCTACCACGAACTTGTCGGGAATGACAGTACCGATGTAGTCAGGAACGAACTCGACAGTTCTTCTGTCAGGCTTATCAAGAAGTGCGCAGGTCTTAACGCTTGCCGCACCTCTTTCCTTGAGATAACGAACAAGATGCGAAAGTGTCTTTCCGCTGTCTACGATATCCTCGATTATCAGGAAGTCAACGTCCGCCATATCATCGCGCTTTATGTCGAGGTGGATATTGATAATTCCCGAGGAAACTGTCTGAGCGCCGTAGGAGGAGACCTTCATAAACTCTACTTCCATAGGCAGAGCTATTCTCTTCATAAGCTCGCAGGTGAACATAAGAGAACCCTTAAGAATGCAGATAAGTACCAGCTTTTTAGGGGAATCCTTGTAGTCTCTGGTTATTTCTGCCGCTATTCTGTCTGTTATCTTTGCGATCTCTTCCTCTGTAACGAGTATGCTTTCAATGTCGTTTCTCATTTTTTTTAGCCTTTCCTGTTTTCACAACTGTGATACTTTTTTAGTATAAATAAAATTGAATAACTGTAGCGTTATTGTTATTTTTTGCCGTCGCGCCGTCTTTTGTGGCGAGTAGCGGAATTGCAATTATCCCGTCCTCGTCGCAGATGACGGGCAGCCTTGAGCGAAGCTCGAGCGGTATTTTTTTGTCGCACATCAGCTTTTTGACGCTTTTGCTCATACCGCCCAGTCTGATCCTGTCGCCTGCGCGTCTTTGCCTTGCTATAAGCGTTCCTCTTATTTTAGCAGAATCAATATACAGGATTGTTGACTTTTTGTAAATATTTTTCGCATTTTGTGAATTTCCTATGAAGATTTCCGAGTTTGTTTGTGAAATGAGGTTGCTGCCCTCAAAAAGCTCGGTCTCATAGTATTCAATTGCTTCTTTTTTCTCTTTTTTTCGCAGACAAAGCCTGCCACCCTCAATGACTCCCTCAAACTCACAGGGGAGCGATACCGAGGAATGCGGAACGGCTTTGCGCGCAAGCTCCTTCAAAGCATTCAGATGTGTCTGCTCTAAGGTCTTGCCGCCCGAGATCTCGTCAAAGAGACGGATGAGGGCGCGATTTACCACCGAAGCGGGCGAGCCGCTTATCTTCTCGACCTCAACGGCGTAGCCGTCGCGAAGCTCCTCGACGAACCACCCTGCCATACTTTCAAGGCAGAGAGAATCCTCGCGCAGATTTTCGCAGGTCCTTTGAGCGTTTCTCACCGCTCCCGAATTTATCTCCTGCATAATAGGGATTATCTTGGCGCGGATGAGATTTCTCGTGTAATCCGTATCGGTATTGGTACTGTCGGTAACGAATGAGAGCGAATTTTTCTCGCAATATTCAAGTATCTCGCTCTTTTCCATAGAGAGAATGGGTCTGATGACCACACCGCCCTCTGTGGGACGGGAATCCGGTATGCCGCACATACCGCCAAGTCCCGAGCCGCGCGCGATATTGAAAATGAGTGTTTCAAGATTATCGTTGGCGTTGTGAGCGGTTGCGAGTATCCTTATGTTTTGCTCGCGCATTATTTTTGCAAAGTAGTCGTATCTGACACGCCTTGCGGCAGTCTCAATACTCTCGCCGCTCTGCTTCGCGATAGAAGGCAGGTCGGCGTGAAGCACGAAAAGCTCAATTCCAAGCTTTTCTGCAAAGGCTCTACAGAAGTTCTCGTCTCTGTCGGCTTCTTCTCCGCGTATCCCGTGGTTTATATGCGCCGCGCAGAGCCGACATCCGCTTTGCTTTGAATAGCGCCAAAGGATATGGAGAAGGGCAGTGGAGTCAGCGCCGCCCGAAAATCCAACGAGGATAGCCTCGTTACCGTCAAGCCCTGATAGCAGAGAAGGCTGCTTGAAGCCGACGGGAAGATCAACGTTTGGCACGGTCTATCCCTCGCTTCTGTTAGCGTCGATCGTAACGAACTTGGTGTACTGACCTATCCAACCGACCTGAATGTTTCCAAGTGATCCGTGGCGGTTCTTAGCGACGATGACCTCGGCGCGACCGACCTCGTCCTTGGCGTTTTTGTTATCATAATATTCGTCTCTGTAGAGGAAGATAACGGTATCCGCGTCCTGCTCGATAGCTCCCGAATCACGAAGGTCGGAAAGCATAGGACGCTTATCTGTACGCGACTCAGGTCCACGGGAGAGCTGAGCACAGCAGATGACGGGAACGTTAAGCTCCTTAGCCATCAGTTTAAGTCCTCTGGATATATCTCCTACTTCCTGAACTCTGTTTTCAGTACGTCTGTCGCTCTGCATCAGCTGCAGATAGTCAACTACGACAAGTCCGAGATTCTGAACTCGGCGAAGCTTTGCCTTCATGCCCGTAACCGTGATGCCCGCGGTGTCGTCGATAAGTATATTACAGCCCGCAAGCTTAGTCGTGGTAGCGGCAATATCCTGCCAATTCTTATTGTCAAGCTTACCCGTACGAAGCGCGTAGCTGTCTATCATTGCTTCACTTGAGATTATTCTCGTTACAAGCTGCTCGGCAGACATCTCGAGAGAGAAGATACATACGTTCTTTCCGTTCATCTGAGCGACGTTAGTCGCGATATTGAGCGCAAACGAGGTCTTTCCCATACCGGGACGCGCGCCTATGAGCACGAGGTCGGAATTACCCATACCCGCAAGCACGTTATCAATGCCCGAAAAGCCTGTTTTCGTACCTTGAGAGCCCTCGCCCTCAGTCGCGAGAACGTGAAGATTCTGATAAACGTTTCCGATAACGTCTCTTATATGCTTGAATCCCTTTGTGTCCTTACCGCTCGCGATGTCGAATATCTTTGTTTCAGCATATTCAACAAGCTCGTCGGCATTGCCCTCCTCGGAGTATGCCTTCTCGGAAATGTCCGAGCAAGCGCCTATGAGGCTTCTCAAAATGCTCTTCTGCTTTACGATAGTTGCGTAGTCCTTTACGTTGAGAGCGTTCGGAACTGCCTGATAGAGAGAGCGTATATAGTCCTCACCGCCGGACTTACTGTATATGCCCTTAGAAACAAGCATATCTATAAGCGTTACGATGTCTATCTCCTTATTTATGAGGAAAAGCTCGTGCATCGCGGTATATATCTGCGAATGCTCCGAGAGGTGAAAGTCGCCTGCGTTTATTATTTCCGCAACGTCGTTCAGAGCCTCGGGGTCAACGAGGATAGAGCCGAGGAGCGATTGCTCGGCTATCAATGAAAAGGGAAGCTTTCTCTGGAAATCATCCATTGTTTTTACTGCCTTTCAATGTATTGTGATCGAGTGTTATTTACTGCTTTTTCGAGGTTACGAATACGTTTATCTTGCCCGAAATATCAGAGTAGAGCTTAACGTCTGCCTTGAATTCACCAAACGACTTGATAGGCTCTGCAAGTGTTATCTTTCTCTTGTCAATTTCAATGCCGTGCTTTTTCTTAAGCGCCTCGGCGATATCCTTCGCGGTAACCGAGCCGTAAAGCTTCTTGTCAGGACCTGCGGCGTACTCAAATACGACAACGATGCTCTCAAGCTTCTTTGCGAGGTCCTTTGCATTCTGCATCTCAACGTCAACCTTGTGCTGCTTTGCGGCTTCCTTGTTCTTTACGTCGTTGATAGCCTTGGAGTCAGCGGGGATCGCCAGCTTCTTGGGAAAGAGGAAGTTTCTCGCGTATCCGTCGGAAACCTCAACTATCTGGTCCTTCTTACCCTGACCCTTTACGTCTGCACATAAAATAACTCTCATAATATATCTCCTTTTGGTCTTATTTCTTAAATTTCTTCTTCCGTAAGGCTCTCAAAATAGTCGTCTATGGCTCTCTTGAGAAGCTCCTCGGCTTCTTTTAAGCTGCTTTCCGTGATCGCCGCGCCTGCCGCGTCAAAATGACCGCCGCCGCCGATGCGCTCGGTTATGAGCTGAACGTTTATGCTTCCGTCAGAGCGCGCGGAGACGTAAACCGTGTCTCCAATGAGTATAAGCGCGAATGCCGCTCTTACGTCGCGTACAGAGAGAAGCTTATCCGCAGCCTTTGCGGCAAGCACTCGGTCGCCTGATGCGCCCGTGCCGATAGCGGATGTGATAGCAATAGTATCGCGGTATATTTTTGCCGCGCTTCCGAACTGTGATTCGGAGAGATAATCCTCAAACGCTTCATCAAAGAAGGTGCGCGCGTATTCTGTGTCAGCGCCCGAATTCTTCAGATAGAGCGCCGCGGCAAAGGTACGCATACCTACTGTTCTTGTGAAATGCTTGGTGTCGAGCATAATACCCGACATCATTATATTTGCTTCTTCCTTGAAGCTTATCTCGGGAGGAAGGACTTCCTCAAGCATCTCTGCGATAAGCTCGCAGGTGGAGGACGCAGAAGGGTCTATATAGGCAAATTCAGGCTCGTCCTCAAACTCTTCCTTCTTGATGTGGTGGTCAATGATGACCTTCTTGAAGGAATTCTTAGCAAGCTCGGGCGATTCGAGAATAGCCATATTGTTGGCGTCAACTATTATAAGCAGAGTTTCGGTGTTGTTGTATTCAAGCACGCTTACTCGGTCTATAAAGATATCCTTGTAGTCGGCGAGAAGCATAAGTCTTGAAGTACACGCCTTGAAGTTCTCGGAGTTTACGTCTGCCACTATCTTGACATCAATTCCGCTGAACATATTTCTCAGAAGCGTAGCCATACCGATACAAGCACCGATGGAGTCAAAGTCGGGGTTGCTGTGTCCCATTACGAGAATATTGGACGAGCCCTCAACGAGAGCGGCAAGCTTGCCGAATATGATCTTTGCCTGTCCTTTGGTGCGCTTCTGGAAGGTCTTTGTTTTTGCGCCGAAGTAGAAGAGACCCGTGGGTGTTTTTAACACTACCTGATCTCCGCCGCGCTGAAGAGCCATATCCAAGGATACCATAGCGTTATGCTCTCTCTCCTCAAGCGTCTCTCCAACGGTGGCTATACCCATAGACACCGTAAGCGGAATGTGCGCATCTCCTATCTCTATTCGATGGATGTTGCTAAGCACGTTGAATTTATTTTTTATGCATTCCGTGAGCATCTCATGGGTGAAAATGAGAAGGAACTTATTGTTCTCGTATTCGCGGATGATACCGCCCATCGACGAAGCCCAATCGTCAAGAAGCCTGCCGACCTCTCTGGTCTCGTCCTGGTAGTTAGCCTTTACGTACTGAGCTATCTCCTCAATGTTGTCGATAACGATGTATCCTACCGCGGTATAGTGATTGCGGTAGCGCAGATTTATCTCGCTGAGCTCGGTTATGTCGATGAAAACAAGCATATAGTAGTTCTTTCCCTTGGAGGGAAGAGTATAGCATTCTACCTTATATTTGCTCGCTCCGAGCGTAGTTATCTCGGATTCCTTGATGTCGCGGAGAGGGACACTCGCGAACATTGTATCGTCGTCGGGAATAAGCTCCTCGGGAGAAGCGCTCTCGGTAAGCTTTTCAAGGTCTATAGTGCATATCTGATGAATGTCGGCATTGAAAAGAGGGCCCTTAGCGCCCGCGGCACGCGTGAACGCCGCGTTTGAGGTGATAAGTCTGCCGTCCTCATTGATTACCGCATAGGGAATCTTTATTTGATTTTTAAAGGTATATATAACGCTCTTGTTTTGTGCCTCTGACGCATCTGATTCAATTCTGTAGAGATTGAGCTTGCGTTTTACCACGAAATATACTATCATAGACACCGCCGCGTAGGCAATAATAGTGATAGCCCCGAATATCGCGGGATTGATATCGGTGAATACGCAAAGCGCCGTATCAATAGCGAGAGCGACTATAGCCAGAATGATGTATATTCGGGAAGGTATCTCCTCAAGGTGAGTCAGCCAATCAAATTTTTTGTTTTGCACGTTTGAAGCTCCTGTCCTTTCTGTAATAATTGCGTATGTATTTTCGCATTGCGAAGGTAAAATTCGTATTTTGAGATATAAATATCCTATTATATTATTATATCATATGAACCCCGTTTTGTAAACAGTTATTTTGATAAAAATATCAATAATAAAATATTTTTAAAAAAATATCAAAAAACTATTGCAAAACATCAAATAGTGTGGTATAATACTTGCAGTTATGGAGTGGGCTTGAGAGAGCCCACTCTTAATTGTTAATTTGGCTTTTTAAAAAGCTTTTTTGGAGGGTGTATGGCAAAAAACGCAAAAAGCATATCCGAAACTGTCAGAGCGCTGGCTGAGCCTATTGCCGACGAGCTTGGCTGTTGGGTATGGGACGTTGAATACGTCAAGGAGGGTGCGAGAAAGATCCTTCGTATCACTATCGATTCAGAGGACGGTATCGATATCAACGTATGCGAGAAGCTCCACAGAGCTATAGATCCTCTCTTGGACGAGGCGGATCCTATCGAGGAGGCGTATTATCTTGAGGTATGCTCTCCCGGTATCGAGCGTGAGCTTCGCACGCAGATACACATAGACGCCTGCGAGGGCTGGGACGTTGAGGTGAAGCTCTACGCTCCAATCGATGGCGCTAAGGTGTTCCGCGGAGTGCTGCTCCCCTCGGGCGAGAACGGTGAGGTGCGTATAGACGACAAGGGCAAAATCCTTGAGTTCGCGCGCTCTGCCGTGGCAAAGATCAATACGGTATTTGAATTTTAAGACAAACGGCTTATAGGCATTTTAAAAACTTATTTTAAGGATGGAAAGAAAAATGAACAAGGAATTTTTTGTTGCTCTTGATCTTCTGGAAAAGGAAAAGGGAATCCCCAAGGAATATATGCTTGAGAAGATCGAGGCGGCTCTCGTATCTGCTTGCAGAAAGGAATACGGAAACAGCACTCTCGTTCGCGTAGCTATAGACCCCGTTAAAGAGGACGTAAGAGTTTTCATTCAGAAGGAGGTCGTTGAGGAGGTAACCAATCCTCAGTGTGAGATCTCTCTTGAGGAGGCAAAGGCTATCAGCCGCAGAAATACTCTCGGTAAGATGGTAGAGACCGAGGTTAAGACCAAGAACGTTCGCAGACTCAGCGCAGGCGCTGCAAAGTCTGTTATCATTCAGGGTATCCGCGAGGGTGAGCGCAAGGCTATGCAGGATGCTTACGAGAGCAAGCGTGAGGAGATAATCACCGCTACGGTAAGCAAGGTGTTTACAGACAACGGCAACGTTCTGCTTGACACAGGCAACGGACACGCAACTCTTCTTAAGTCCGAGCAGATCCCCGGAGAGACCTTCCTTGTAGGAGATAAGATAAAGGTATTCGTAACCGAGGTAAATAAAGAGGCAAAGGGTCCGCTCGTAACTCTTTCCAGAGTTCATCCCGGTCTCGTTCGCAGAATGTTCGAGCTTGAGATCCCCGAAATTCAGGACGGTATCGTTATGGTTAAGGGCGTTTCCCGTGAGGCTGGCTCAAGAACCAAGATAGCAGTATGGTCTCGCGACGAGGACGTCGATGCTGTAGGCGCTTGTATCGGTAACCATGGTATGAGAATTCAGGAGATCGTAAGAGAGCTTCGCGGAGAGAAGATAGATATAATCAAGTACAGCGAGGTTCCCGAGGAATACGTTGCTGCGGCTCTTTCTCCTGCTGACGTAAGATACGTTGAGTTCTACGACGAGAGAGTATGCAAGGCAGTGGTTGACGCCGATCAGCTCTCGCTCGCGATCGGTAAAGAGGGACAGAACGCCCGTCTTGCCGCAAGACTTACGGGTATGAAGATAGACATAAAGTCTGAGTGATCAGGCTATCCGAATAAAGCTATGGGACAGAAGGAACAGAACATAAAGCAGAAGAAGATCCCTGAGCGGCAGTGCCTCGGTTGTAATCAGCACAAGCCCAAGAAGGAGCTTCTCAGAGTGCTGAGAACTCCCGAGGGAGAAATTCTTCTTGATTTCACGGGAAAGAGATCGGGACGCGGCGCGTATATATGCTATGACTCAAAATGCTTGAAGCAGGCGAGAAAGTCGAAGCGTATAGACAGAAGCCTCGGCGTCGATATTCCCGAGGAGATATACGACAAAATGGAAAGCGAGCTTGTTGATTATGAGCGAGCTTAACGGAAAAGAGATAAACGATAAAAAGCTTCTCGGCGCTCTTGGACTTTGCGCCAGGGCGAGAAAGCTTATCTTTGGTGTTCCGATGATATGCGAGGCTATGCGAGGCGGCGGAAAAAATTATCCGCTGATAATTCTCGAGGCTGCGGATACCTCGGATAACACCCACAAAAAGATCGCGGATAAGGCTGCATTTTATAAAGTTAGGACGGTTCGCTTGAATTGCGACGGAGCTACATTGGCGTCGGCTCTGGGAAAGACCTCCTCTCTTGGAGCAGTAGCGATCACCGACACGCAAATGTGCCGAATGATAGAGCAATACATCTGACACACAATCAATCCAACCGAAAGGAGTCCTTTGCTTAGCATAGGACGAGGGTAAAAAATATGGCAGCAGCAAATCAGACATCTAATTTATTGAAAGTAAATCAGTTTTCAAAGGACCTTGCTATGAAGAGCAAGGATATTGCGGATATTCTTGCGAGTGAGGGTGTTGAGTATAAAACTCAGAGAGCGCTCAATTCTAATGAATTCGCGATACTTTTCGATAAACTGACCAGAGATAATCAGATAAAGGGAATAGAGGATTATCTTGACGGAATTACTTATATTCCCTCAAAGAAGGCTGAAAGCCAGAAGTCTGCCGCAAAGGCAGAGGTGAAAGCAGAAGAGCCTGTAGAAAAGAAGAATACTGTTGCCGAAAGTAAGCCCGAGCCGAAGGAGACTGAGGCTAAAGTAACGGTAAGCGCCGAGAGTGTCAGCTCGAGTGCTGCCCAGAGCAAGCCTGTGGAAGAAGCTCCTAAGCAGGAAGCTCCTAAAGCGGCTGCACCCGCACCCAAGCAGGAAGCCCCCAAGCAGGAAGCGCCCAAGGCGGCTGCACCTGCGCCCAAGCAGGATGCTCCTAAGGCAGAGCCTGCAAAGCAGGCGGCTCCCGCCGGACAGAGACCTGCCGCACAGGGCGGATTCAAGCCTAATCAGAACCGTCCCGCTGCCCCCGCAGGACAGGGTGGCTTCCAGCAAAGAGGCGACAGACCCGCACCGCAGCAGAGAAACGATCGCTTCGCTCCTCAGGGACAGCAGCAAAGAGGCGACCGTCAGGGCTTCCAGCAGGGAGGATTTCAGCAGAGACCTGCAGGTCAGGGCGCTCAGCGTCAGGGATTCGGACAGGGCGGAGCAAAGCAGGGCGGCTTCCAGCAGAGAGGCGCTCAGGGCGGCTTTGATAAGGAAGACAGACAGCAGAACGCTCCGAGAGAGAAGTTTAAGCCTCAGCCTATAGTTCGTTCTCAGACAATGAAGGGCGACGAGGCTCCCAAGCAGAGAGGCGCTACGAGAGTCGTTGATATGAGAGGCGGCTCGGTCGACCTTTCCAAGTACGACGAAAAGCTTGACAACTTCGTTCCTGATTCTGTTTCGGATATGCGCGGCGGTATGCAGCGTGTAAAGAAGCAGAACAACAGAGACGCTTTTGCTCAGAAGAATAACAAGATGAAGGGTAAGAAGAGCACTCAGCCCGTAACCAAGGCGCCCACGAGTGTAACTCTCCCCGACGAGATAATCGTAAGCGATCTCGCTTCTCGCCTCAAGGTAACCTCGGGCGAGGTAGTAAAGCGCCTTATGATGCTCGGAGTAATGGCTACGGTAAACCAGACTGTCGATTATGACACCGCCGCTATCGTTGCCGAAGAGATGGGAATTTCCGCTACTAAGGAAGTAGTTGTTACTATAGAGGAGCGTCTCTTTGACGATACCGAGGACAGCGAGGAGGCACTCTCGCCCCGCGCTCCCGTCGTTTGCGTTATGGGACACGTTGACCACGGTAAGACCTCTATTCTTGACGCTATCCGCCACACGAGCGTAACTCGCGGCGAGGCGGGTGGAATCACTCAGCACATCGGTGCTTACAGAGTTAAGGCAAACGGAGAGGACATCACCTTCCTCGATACCCCCGGACACGAGGCGTTTACGGCTATG
>CALCTA010000022.1 GCA_937893945.1 uncultured Clostridia bacterium
TGCGGTAAACTCCTTGATCTCGGCATTCTTTTTGCTCTTGGCGATATCTATCTCAAGCAGAACGTCGGCGCTGACCTCGAAAATGTTTGCCAAGGCGGGAAGGTGAGAAATATCTGGAGCGGTCTTATCACATTCCCATTGAGAGACGGCATTTGTGGAAACGCCCAATAGCTCGGCAAGCTGCTCCTGCGTGATGTTTCTGTTACGTCTCAGTTTTTTGATAGTAGTTCCAATAGACATAATATTTCTCCTTTTTGATATTTCAAAAGCGCTTTTGTACTCTAATTATACACGTGTTTTTATAATATTTACACCAAGCATTTTACTAGTGCAGTTCAACCCACGCTTTAATTTATACAGCGATGTTTTAATTTGAAAATAATAAAAAACGGCTGAAAAGCCGTTTTTTATTGATCTGCTAATATGCTTTCTATCAGCTTCTCTGCGGAAGTCTTTAGCTTTCTCGCACCGCTTATCAGACGCGACGGGGAAATACTTTCGGACGAAATGATAGTCTTGCTCTCGCGTGAATATTCGTCAAGAGCGGATAGAAATTTCATATATGCTTCGGTCTTTGAGGCTATGAGCTCTATCATATTTATTTTACCCTCGTCATCTGCCAAGGAAAGCAGCAAAGAAAGCTCGGCGGCACTTGTGTCCGCGTCATTCATAACCTTGGGGAGCTTTGACACAAATGCATAGTATTCCTTGCGGAATATCTTATTTTGCTCCTCAGATTCCGAAAAAACGAAGAAATCCTTTCGGTCAAATTTATTAAGATATTCGTCTATGAGCGAGCAAAGCTCTTGAATATGGACCGACAAGGTAAGGGAAGAAAGCTTCTGTCTTTCGTATATATCACATTTTTCCATAAAGCGTCAGTATCCTTCATTTTTCGTAATAAACAAAAGCGAACCGCATCAAAGAAAGGCGGTTCGGCTTTTGTACGGGAATTATCGCTTATTTGATTTCAACGTTGACGTCCTTACCGTCTGCGTTTGCAGCGGCTCTCATCACCGTGCGGATCGCTTTAGCAATTTTGCCGTGCTTACCGATAACCATACCCATATCGTCCTCGGCAACACTCAAAATCAAATTGACTCTTTTTCCGTCAACGCTTTCGCAAACGGCAACCTCGTCGGGAGAGTCAACGATAGCTCTTGCGATATCGCATAAGGTTTGCTTCAAATCTGTCATCAGCGCCACCTATTGCGAATCAGTCAATAATGCTGGATTTCTTGAGAAGAGCACGAACTGTGTCTGTGGGCTGAGCGCCGTTCTTGAGCCAAGTCTTAGCCTTGTCGCCGTCGATCTTAAGTTCATCGGAGCGGGGATTGAAATAACCGATCTCCTCGATGAAACGACCGTCTCTGGGAGAGCGGCTGTCTGCAACGATAACACGGTAAGTAGGAGCCTTCTTAGCGCCCATTCTTCTGAGTCTGATTTTTACTGCCATTTTGATTTTCCTCCAAAATAAAGTTAAAATATTTTTTTATTTATCATAGTTTATATAAAAATCCGTTTTTATTATTTAAAACGGCATTTTCATTCCTCTTCGTCCGAGCTTTGCCATCTTCTTGGGGTCGGAGAACTGCTTCATAAGCGCTCTGGTCTGCTCGAATTGTTTAAGAAGCTTGTTGACCTCTTCAACTGTAGTTCCGCTTCCTGCGGCGATACGCTTTTTGCGAGACGCGTTAAGGATATCGGGCTTCTCGCGCTCACGTTTTGTCATTGACTTGATGATAGCCTCGGTTCTTGCGATAGCCTTTTCGTCTATCTTTGCATCCTTGAGCGCACCCGGCTTCATGCCCGGCATCATTGCCGCAAGAGATTCAAGACTTCCCATACCTTTTATCTGAGCGAACTGATCAAGGTAGTCGTCAAGAGTAAAGCTGGATTCTCGTATCTTTCTCTCAAGCTCCATTGCTTTTTTCTCATCATAAGCCTGTTCTGCCTTTTCGATAAGAGAGAGAACGTCGCCCATACCGAGAATTCTCGATGCCATTCTGTCGGGGTGGAAGGGCTCGATAGCGTCAAGCTTTTCACCGACACCGATGAATTTGATCGGCTTGCCCGTAACCTGACGGATGGACAGCGCCGCACCGCCTCGGGTATCACCGTCGAGCTTAGTCAGTATTACTCCCGTAACGTCAAGAAGCTCGTCAAAGGTCTTTGCCACGTTGACCGCGTCCTGACCGATCATAGCATCTACCGTGAGAAGTATCTCGGTAGGCTCTACCTTTGCCTTGATGTTCTGAAGCTCCTGCATCAGCTCCTCGTCAATGTGGAGACGACCTGCGGTATCGATAAATACCATATCGTATCCCTTTTGCTTAGCATATTTAAGTCCCTCTTCGGCGATCTTAACAGGGGACACCTTGTCGCCCAATGTGAACACCGGAATTCCGAGCTTTTCACCGACGATCTCAAGCTGCTTGATAGCGGCGGGACGGTAAACGTCGCAGGCAACGAGAAGGGGATGCTTGCCCTGCTTTTTATACATGCCCGCAAGCTTACCTGCGTGAGTAGTTTTACCGGCACCCTGCAGACCGACCATCATTACCACCGTGGGAGGCTTTGACGAAATGGTAAGCTTTGACTGTGTGCCGCCCATAAGAGCGGTCAGCTCCTCGTTTACTATCTTTACTATCTGCTGAGCGGGAAGGAGAGATTCAAGCACCTCAGATCCTACCGCGCGCGCAGATACGCTATTTACGAAATCCTTTACAACCTTGAAGTTTACGTCGGCTTCAAGAAGCGCAAGCTTTATCTCGCGCATTCCTGCTTTAACGTCGGATTCGGTGAGCTTGCCCTTGCTTTTGAATTTTCTAAAAGCGTTTTCGAGTTTTTCGCTCAAACTCTGAAACATAAGTTCACCCTCCTTGATTTTTTGCTTTTGCTTTAAAGTTCAACTGTTAAAAGGAGCTCAGAGATCTTTTCTTCTATCTCTTTGGGAAGAGCGTGCTCCTTTGCCATCTGCTGAAGCTGTGAGGCGTGATCCTCTACACTCTTAAGCTTTTTCGCGAGCCCAAGCTTTTCCTCGTAGAAGAGAAGCTCCTCCTCGCTTTTTTTGATTATATCTCTCGCGCCTTGTCTCGAGATACCTATTTCTGCCGCTATCTCCGCAAGAGAAAAGTCCTCGTTATAGTACATATCCATAACCGAACGCTTGCGCTCTGAGAGAAGCTCTCCGTAAAAGTCGAGCAGATATCCGATATTCAGGTTCTTTTCAAACATTTGAGCACCATCCAAAGCAAAAGATGAGATGTAAAGCAAAATGCTTTACAATTATATCACTAAGACGTTGATTTGTCAATAGCTTTTTAAAAAGTTTTTTAAATAGTTTGCGTATATTTTCAGCAATATAATATTGAAAATACATCTCCCGTTCCGCAAGGAACGGATATTATTGAAAAAATCTCTTTTGCCTACAGACAAAAGAGATTTTTTCATGGTGCCGGTGGTCGGGGTCGAACCGACACGGTATCGCTACCACTGGATTTTGAGTCCAGCACGTCTGCCAATTCCATCACACCGGCGTAATATTACAAGCGTTATTATAACAAAAAGTGATACAAAAGTCAAGAGCTTTTTTCATTTTTTGAAAAAATGTTTGCAAAGAAAATATCACTTCGATGGAATGGTGCAATTTCTCAAGCTTCCTTGATAGACAAGCTTCGCGCCCTTGATTTTTGGAAAATCGTCGGGGAACATAAGATAGGGGTCTTTACTCAGCTTTACAGCACCCGAATAATGCAAAACGAACGCCGCAAACTGCGAGCAGGTATATTTGTACTTTCTCTTTACGGGAACACCGAGCTGCATTGCGGGTGCACCGAGAAAGCTATACGTAGCGCGTTGTTTATTGAGCCTGAAATAACGAATGAGCTTTTTTGCCTTGTTATAGCTCTCGTCTGATACGTTAAATGCATATACCGCGCAGGGTGCGTCGGGGTATCTTGCGAACACCTTGGTATGTATATTTTCCGACACGAAGCCTGCAAACATAGGGAGATCAACGTGTCGTCTTGCATAACTATAGAAATGATCTGTGCGGGGGTACAGCGAGAGCGAAACGTGAGAGAAATAACCCTTAGTAACGGCACGAATAACTCTTGCGGGGGCGGTTTCCGTGCGAGAGAGCAGGATATATATTTTTTTCACGCTATCATCTCCTTTCAGCTTTTTTGTGAACTGTTTGCGTATTTTATATTACCACAAAAAATATAAACTGTCAAGATTTTTGGAACAGTTTATTGAGAAAGTTGTATAATGGTGTTTTTTGTCAAAAGATTGTTTTTTAGAGATAACAGTTGACAAGTATATTAAAAGATGTTACAATTACTTATAATATTTATGCGATAGATCCTAAAGGAGAATTTATGATATACCTATTGATCGTGCTTGCAGCGGCATTGATTATTTTTCTTATAGTAATTACCGTAAGAGCAATATGCTTCAAACCGCCCGTGGCGACAAGTAAGGTTGCGGAAAATGAAAGATTTGACAGAAATGGAGCGATATCGTCTCTCGCGGCGCTTGTAAAGTGTAAGACTATATCCCGTTTTGATGTGTCCGAGGAGGACGATGCCGAATTTGAAAAGCTCGTCGCTCTGCTTCCGAAGCTTTATCCAAGCGTTTTTGAAAAATGCAGTCTCATGAGAACAGAGGGCAGAGGACTTCTGTTCAGATGGCGTGGTAAGAGCGAGGAAAATCCCGCGGTCCTTATGGCACACTATGACGTAGTTCCCGTGGATGAGGAAAAGTGGGATAAGCCACCGTTTGACGCCGTGATAGAGGACGGTGTGATGTGGGGAAGAGGAACGCTTGATACAAAGGTTACGGTCAACGCTATTCTCTTTGCCGCAAACCACTTTATCTCGCAAGGCTTTGTTCCCGAAAGAGATATTTATCTCGCTTTTTCGGGCGGAGAAGAGGTCAATGGACCCGGCGCTGCCAATATAGTTGATTATTTTAAAGAAAACGGAATAGAGCCGTCTGTCGTGCTCGACGAGGGCGGTGCAGTGGTTGAGAACGTGTTCCCCGGTGTAAGCTCACCTTGCGCGCTTATAGGAATTGCCGAGAAAGGAATTGCCAATATTCGCTATGAGGTACAGTCGAGCGGCGGACACGCATCCGCTCCTAAGCCTCACACTCCCGTCGGAGTGCTTGCGCGCGCTTGCACGAGAGTTGAAGGCTCGCCCTTTAAGAGTCATATAACCGAGCCCGTTGCGCAGATGTTTGACACGCTCGGTAGGCATTCTACCTTTGCCTACCGCATTATATTCGCAAACAGATGGTGCTTCTCGCCCTTGCTTGACGCAATGGCTAAAAAGAGCGGTGGCGAGATGAATGCTCTGCTCAGAACGACGGTGGCGTTTACGCAGATGAGCGGTAGCTCAGCGCCTAACGTTATCCCGCCCACTGCAAGTATGGTGTCAAACGTGCGCCTTAACCCAGAGGATACGATAGATAGCGCCGTAGCGTATATCAAAAAGGTGATAGACGACGAAAGCGTTGAGGTATCCGTTCTTAACGGAACAGAGCCGAGCAGAATATCCACCACCGACTGCGACGGATGGAAAAAGCTTTCAGCGGCTGTAGAGGATACGTGGCAGGGCGCTATAGTTTCGCCCTATCTTATGGTTCAATGCTCGGATAGCCGCCACTACGGAGCTATCTCGGATAAGGTATATCGCTTCTCAGCGATGGCGCTTACGTCCGAGGAAAGAGCGACCATTCACGGCAATAACGAACGTATAACACTTGGTGCTATATCCAAAGCCGTTGAATTTTATATCAGATTTATCAAACGCTTGTAAACAAAAAACGCTTATGACTTTTCATAAGCGTTTTTTGTTTTTACATATATTTTCTCCAATACCATCTGAAAATAGCTAATATAACTATATAAGACAGGCAGGTAATAAGAGTGCCGAGGATATATCCGAGCGGTCCTTTGACTACCGTGGCAAGCGAGGTCGCTGTACAGAAGAGATAGGAAAGCGTGTCAAGAAGCTTACTGTGGAATATAAGCGCATTGACAGCCCACACCAGCGTACAGATAAGACCGAGCGCAAGTATCATAAGGATGATAAATTTATCGCGCTTTGCTATTCTTACGATATCCTTGAAAAACCCGGGGTATCTGTCGGGGTATTCCTCCCAGACACCGCTTTCTCCGCTGCCGTCATACACGTGCAGAAAATATATAAGAAATACAGAAAATGCGACCGAGCCGCTTATCGCGACTATCACGTTGAAGATGTTGGCGGCTAACTTTGAATCAAAGCTCGGTAGCATTGAGAGCATTGATATAAGCAGGAAGATGAAAAAGGAAAGCACGGATGAAAGCAAAAGCTTTGGAATAAGACGCCGTAGTTTCATATTCTATCCTCCTTTATAGGTTTACTGATTCTCTTGCTTTTTCTTAAGCACCGAGACCTCGTCTCGCTTGTATGCTTTGGGTGGAGTATCGGGCGAGGAAACGAGCTTTACCTTAATAGTTGCGGCAAGGGGATTTATTTCTGTTACCACACCCACACCGTCAACCGTTCTGACGAGCGAATCCACGGGAGGAGTACGCTTGATCTCATATTCGTATGTCTCGTGCTCATAGCGAAGGCAACACATAAGCCTGCCGCATATTCCCGATATTTTTGAAGAGTTGAGAGAAAGGTTCTGCTCCTTTGCCATCTTTATCGAGACCTGACCGAAGTCGGTAAGGAAGAGCGAGCAGCAGAGAGGTCTGCCGCAAAGTCCAAGACCGCCGACCATCTTTGCCTCATCTCGTATTCCTATCTGACGAAGCTCTATTCTTGTTCTGAACACAGATGCGAGGTCCTTTACGAGATCACGGAAGTCAACTCTACCCGCAGAGGTGAAGTAGAAGAGGAGCTTGGTGTTGTCAAAGGTGTATTGCGCATCGATGAGCTTCATATCGAGCTCGTGCGCGATTATTTTTTCGTTACAGATGCGGAAGGCTTCGTCTTCCTTTTGCTTGTTCTCCTCGTGGTGCTTGATGTCTGCGTCGGTAGCCTTGCGGATAACGGGGCGCAGGGGAGAAACCGTCTCGCTTTCCTTTACCATCGTGTTTCCGAGCGCAACGTCGCCGTATTCAAGTCCGCGAGCCGTCTCAACGATTGCCTTAGCGCCTGCCTTGAGAGAGATACCGTTAGGAGCAAAATAATAGGTTTTCCCGGACGCCTTGAATCTTATTCCGACTACCTCTACCATAGGCTCGTTCGGTTCTGCTACGGTATCGTCGGTTGAGCTCTCACTCTTTTTAGATCCCGACTTTGCCGATGCATCATCAAGCTTTCCGTAAAGCTCTTCAAAGGAATATTCCTCGTAATCAGAATACTTTTCAAACTCAGGAGAGTCAGAAAACTTGGAAAGTTTTTGAGGAGCGGACTTCTGCAAACGGTCTTGAGATTTTGGCATAGGAACGAATTCGCTCTCTAAAAGCGTATCAGAGGGCTTTGCTTCGTTGCCCGCGTTTCCTGAGCCTGTATGTCTTTCCTCGCGACGTCTGTCGTTGTGATGCTTGCGCTTGTTTTTGGAATGATTATTGTTAGTCTGCGCAGATTTCTGAGAAGTGCTCTCGGAAGAATCTTTAGGAGCTTCTGCAGGCTTTGACTGAGCTTCAATAGGTGTACTTACATTCTTCTGCTCGTCCTTTGCCTGAGGATTTTGATTTTTCTTGTGCTTGTGATGATTGTTGTGGCGGTTGTGGCTTTTAGGAGAGGGGGCAGTGTTGCCGCCATCTGCTTTCTTTTGAGCAGGCTGCTGATTATTCTGCTGAGGCTTTTGCTCAGGAGCGGTAGTTTGCTCGCCGCCGGGGGTCATAAAATAGGATCTATGTTTGTTTGATCTATGCTTTGATCTGTGATTTCCCGAATTGCCCGTCTTTTGCTCGGGTGAGGGATTGTTTTTCTTTTCGTTTTCCATTTATATTTATCCTTTCATTTTCAGGAGTGATTTATATCAGTTTAGCCACGGTAGCCATTTTGAGGATGGCAAGTCTTACGTTGGCGTTTCGTTTGTTTTCGTCGATAGCTTGAACTGTCGCCTCGTAAAAGGCGCAAAGGAAAGAAAGAGAGGAGCTGTCGCAAAGCTCTATAGCCTCATTTCTGTCGCAGTAGAAGCTAAGCGGCGCTTCGTCGCTCTTTTTGAGCAGGATAAGATCGCGCAGGGCGTCGGACAAGAGCGAAAGCTGATCGTTGAGCTGATCTCGCTTGCTTGAAAGCTTTGAGAGTAAGGGAAGCACTGCCTTGGCGCCCCGTTGCTCTATAGCAGAGACCACAAGTTCAGAGACAAGCGCTCTTTGTTCTGCGATAGGCTTCCATGTCTTAGGCTCAAGTAGCGCGAGTGCCTTTCCTATGCCGCCTGCAGAGCATTTTATAAGCTCCGAGTACTCCTTCTTATTGCTAAGCTTCATCTGCGCGGCGCGTCGGTCGTGCTTGCATATATATTCGTCAAGCTCTCCGTCTCCGACGGGCTCGGTGCGAAGGATGGGAGCGCGGCTTCTTATCGTCTCAAGGAGTGCGCCCGCATTATTGCAGAGCAGAAAGAAATGTGCGAATGAGGGCGGCTCTTCAAGTGTAAGCAGAAGCGCGTTCTGCGCCTGAGCGGTCATCTTGTCAGCATCCTCGATAATATATATCTTGTCATCAAGGTCGTTGGGGAGAATATGCACGTCTTCCTTGAGAAATCTTGCGGTGTCAACGCCAAGAGACGCCTTGCCGTCTGTTCCCACGAAGATAACGTCGGGGGATTTTTTCTCTATTATCTTTTTGCAGGATGGGCAGCAAAGACAGGGAAGCGGAGCGTTTTGATCGTCCTTTTTTTCGCAGGCAAGAGCCGCCGCCGACATAAGCGCGAGCGTGTGCTTGCCGCTACCGTCAGCACCCTCGAGAATATACGCGTGCGAGAGTGAGCCTGAAAGGATGTCTCTGCATAGCTTCTGCCGCAGGGCAAGATTTCCCACTATCTCGGGCATAGACGCTTTCATAAGTCTCTCCTTTCGCTCATACTGTATAGACTTTGAATTTGATATACCAATACATAATATATTATATCAAAAATAAAGACTTATGTCAAGTGAAAAGCTTAAATTATGCAGTCTCTCGGGCAATAAACTCTTGACTTTCGTGAGTCTTTGCATTATAATTAATAGGAAATACGACCAAAAGGAGCTCCCTATGAAGCTTGAACTTGTTGCTACCTGTCTCTTTGGACTTGAGAAATTGCTCGGCGAGGAGATAGACGAGTTAGGCTATGAGAGAGTATCGACGATTGACGGACGTGTCACCTTTCTCGGAGACCCGTTGAACAGCATATCAAAATTGGGATAGCCATACCCAATCCATTGCCTTTTCAAATTCTTCAGATCAAGTCCTGCATAATTCTGAGGCACCAGTTGATTAATATTATCGCCTAAAGCATCCCAACTACACCCATGAGCAAGCATCGCTTTAATTAAAACAGAAATATACTTGTCATCTATTGAATGGTTATTAAAACATATGCCTAATGAAGATTTAATGACTCTTGCAAATCGTTCAACTGATTGGACAGAGAAATTATATTATTTTAGTTATTTAAAAAAATAAAGGTTTATTCCTTTATTTTTTCTATAGCTTCTTTTAAAACTTTGTATGAATTGTTAAATTTTTCTTGCTCTTCTTCCGTTAAATCTAACTCTGGATCTTTGCAATAATATTCTGCATACATACGAGTTGTCATACTGTCTGAGTCTGCAAAGAATATTCCTTGATTACTTGGTGAATTAATCAGCTTTTTGTTCATCTGTAAATCCAGAGCCTATTTTTAAATCATAACCTTTTGCAAGATTTGAGGCGATTGCAGATGACAGTGTACATCCTGTACCGTGAGTATTGGGATTGTTGATTCGCTTGCCTTCAAACCATCTTGTTTCACCGTTTGCATATAAAAGGTCGTTTGCATCGTTGATGCTGTGACCGCCTTTGAGCAGAACGGCACAGCCGTATGTATCACCGATGAATTTTGCCGCAGAAAGCATATCTTCTTTGCTTTCAATGGTCTTTCCCGAAAGCACCTGTGCTTCGGGGATGTTCGGCGTAACGAGGGTTGCAATGGGCAGAAGTTTCTCTACTAAAGTCTGCACCGCATCGGTCTTCATCAAAGAAGATCCGCTGGTTGCCACCATAACGGGATCTACTACCACATTTTTTGCCTTATGGTAGCTGAGCCTGTCTGCAATCACGCAAATCAGCTCCGAAGAAGCTACCATACCGATTTTTACGGCATCGGGATAAATATCCTCAAACACCGCATCTAATTGCTTACTCAGGAAATCCGGTGTTGACTCCTGAATCGCTCTTACGCCGGTCGTGTTCTGTGCCGTCAGCGCCGTTATAGCGCTCATAGCATAAACACCATTCATCGTCATTGTTTTCAAA
>CALCTA010000023.1 GCA_937893945.1 uncultured Clostridia bacterium
GGACATTCTTTTTCTATCTTTAGAAAAGAATATCATTCTCCCAAAGCGCAAAACCGCACCCGCTGATGCGGGTGCGGTCTTTATCGTTATTAAAGAATTATATCTTTCCGATAGATCTGAGTCTCTCAAGCTCTGCGTCGAGACCCTTCTTCTCCCAGCCAAGACCGAGATAGCCGTTTGCTTCCCACTTCTCTCTTGCGATCTCGTAAGCCTCAGGCTTCGGCTTCCAAGGAGATGCGGTGCGAGGAGGCTTGCCCTCGGGGCTCTCACCTTCCTTAAGGAAAGGAGTCCAGTTGTCGTTCTCGTACTTCTTTCTGTCCTCTTCATCATAGAACTTAGGAACGTCGTAGCATGCGCCACCGTTGAGAACAGACTTCCAAGCGAGGATACCGATACAGGACATAGCACATGCCTTGTAAACGTCAAGGTAGGGCTGCTCGTTCTTGTGTATTGCCTCTGCAAAGTAGTGCATTACCCAGAAGTCTCCGCCGCCGTGTCCTGCCGCGTTAGCAAGAGAAGCGAACTCCTTGGGCCATTCGGGCTCGTAAACACGGTACTTGGGCTGATCGCCTGCGTTGAAGCTCTGGTGCCATACGAGCACTCTGCCGTCTTCTCTGTTCTGCTCAGCCGCACCGTGCGTGCAGTGAAGTCTTGTGATACCCGACTGTACGCGGAACGCACCCTGAAGTGT
Organism: uncultured Clostridia bacterium; assembly: GCA_937893945.1. Lineage (GTDB taxonomy): Bacteria > Bacillota > Clostridia > Oscillospirales > CAG-272 > HGM12713. Next base: position 692 of record CALCTA010000023.1, read on the forward strand.
TCTTACTACAGCGCCGTTGCTCATCTGACACATAATGATTCCACCGGGGTCCTGAAGTCTTACTTCGTTTCCGCGGTAGCTCTGATCCTTGATCTTGGGAACAAAGCCGTTTACCTTGGTAGGAACGGTGTCGGTGATGTACATAATGGGAGCTACAGCGTGTGTGCAGTAGTAGGTGGAGGGGATCTGGTTTCTCCAGTGATACTCACCGGGGCAGATGTTGAAGGGCTCGTTCATAGGATGGCAGTACTCGCCCTCTCCGTAAAGGAGCTCGCCGAGCTCGCCCGACTGATAAAGTCTCTTCATTTCCATACGAGCCTTGTTGAAGGGATAGTTCTCAGCGATCATATAGATCTTGCCTGTCTCTTCAACTGTACGGCAAAGCTCAACGCCCTCTGCGAGAGTGTTGATAGCTGCGCACTCGGAAAGCACGTGCTTGCCCGCCTTGAGCGCCTTGATAGCGAAGGGAGCGTGCTCGTGGAAGTAGTTCGCGAGAACTACCGCGTCAATGTCAGCCTTCTCGAGCATCTCGTCGTAATCGGTATATACCTCAAGATCCTCGGGAAGATTTCTGCTGTGCTTCATGATTATAAGCTTATCGGGGTTAAGGTCGCACACTGCCTGAAGCTTCATGTTCATGTGAGGAGCGGGGTTCATAAATGTGCCGCCTCTACCTGTACCAACGACCGCGTATTTAATAGTATTGTTATCCATCAGTTCAAATTCCTTTCTTCAAGAAATCACTTGTTCTCAAGCTTTGCCTTAGCGCGAGCAAGCTCTTCGTCAAACGCGCTCTTGCTCCAGCCAAGTCCGAGATAATCGCTCTTTTCCCAAGAAGCCTTTGCTGCCGCGTAAGCCTCTTCGGTGGGCTGCCAGGGAGAAGCCGTACGGGGAGGCATACCCTCCTCGCTCTCGCCTTCCTTGCGGAAAGGAGTCCAGAAGTCGTTCTCATACTTCTTTCTGTCCTCTTCGTCGTCAAACTTAGGAACGTCGTAAGCGGCACCGCCGTTTACTACCGACTTCCAAGCGAGAATACCTACAGCCGACATAGCGCAAGCTCTGTAAACGTTGAGCCAAGGCTGCTCGTTATTCTTGATAGCGTCAGCGAAGTAGTGGATTACCCAGAAGTCTCCGCCGCCGTGTCCTGCCTTAGCCGCCATATCAGCGTACTCCTCAGGCCACTCGGGCTCGTAGGTACGGTACTTGGGCTGATTGCCTCTGTTGAAGCTCTCGTGCCAGATCGTGAGTCTGCCGTCTGCTCTGTTTATCTCACACGCACCGTGAGTGCAGTGGAGTCTTGTAGCCATGGAAGTTGCTCTGAATGCGCCCTGCATGGTTCTTACGACTGCGCCGTTATCCATCTCGCAAACGATGATTCCACCGGGATCCTGAAGTCTTACTTCATTTCCACGGTAGCTCTGATCCTCGATCTTGGGAACGAAGCCGTTTACTCTGGTGGGAACCGTGTTGGTTATAAGCATAATGGGCGCTATTGCGTGAGTGCAGTAATAAGTGGAGGGGATCTGGTTTCTCCAGTGATACTCACCGGGAGCGATATCGAAGGGAGCGTTCATAGCGTGAGCGTACTCACCCTCACCGTAGAGAAGCTCTCCAAGCTCACCCGACTCGTAGATGTGCTTCATCTCCATACGAGCCTTGGTGAAGGGATAGTTCTCAGCGATCATATATATCTTGCCGGACTCCTCAACCGCACGGCAAAGAGCAACGCCTTCACCGATAGTACCCATAGCGGTACATTCGGAAAGCACGTGCTTTCCTGCCTTGAGCGCCTTGATAGCGAACTCGGCATGCTCGTTGAAGTAGTTTGCAAGAATAACTGCATCGATATCAGCCTTCTCGAGCATCTCGTCGTAATCTGTGAAAAGCTGTATGGAATCGTCCTTATCATATCTGTACTTGACGATCGTCAGCTTATCGGGGTTAAGATCGCAGACTGCGGTCAGCTTCAAACCCGTATGGTCGGGAGGAGACATAAATACCTTTCCTCTGCCTGTACCTACAACGGCATACTTAATAACTTCCATAACTGTAATTCCTTTCTTTAATGATATGGATATTAGTTTAATATATAATACTACGATTTACCTTTTTTGTCAAGAGAATATCGCAGATTTTTAACATTTTTATCAGTTTCTTTAAGCTTTTGTTATTCTTCGTCGCCACCGAAATAAGCGTCAAACACTTTAGCGGTAACTTCAGCGGCGTTAGTACCCGCATCGCCCTCCTCAAGCACGCAGGATACCACTATCTCAGGCTTATCCGCAGGCGCAAATCCCGAGAAGAGCGCGTTTGACACAGCCTTTCCCGTCTCGGCAGTACCCGTCTTTCCGCCCACCGACACCTCAAGGTCTCCAAAGTGCGCGCTCAGCACCTCGCTTGAGCTTACCACCGACCTCATCGCGCTCATAAGCGTTGCGTAATTCTCGTCAGATATGCTCACTCTGTCAAGCACCTCTGTATTGCTCTCAAGCACAGTCTCTCCGCCTCTCGTCTTGACCGAGCGCAGAATATGCGCCGCGTAGCGCGTACCGCCGTTGACCACGCTCGACATATAGACGCTCAGCTGAAGCGGCGTATAGGCGTGCTTTGACTGTCCTATCGCGCCCGTGGCGTCGTCAACCTCGCTCCACTCAAGGCCGTGCTCCTCGCAATATCCCTCGGACGCTATTATTCCCACTCTCTCGCCAAGCTCTATGCCCGTAGGCGAGCCGAGACCGAGCCGCTTTGTATAGGCGGTGATATTGTCAAGTCCCCAATTGTGTCCGAGATAGTAGAAGAAGATGTTGCAGGAGACCTCGATAGCCTCGCTGACGTCGGTATCGCCGTGATTTCCAAGGCAGGTAGGTCCACCGAGATGCGGATATGTATGATTGCAGACGTAGCTTGTGGAATCGGTGATATATCCCTCCTCAAGCGCGGCAAGCGCGCTTCCCACCTTATAGGTAGAACCGGGGGCAAACGTACCCTGAAGCGCGAAGTTGAGCGAGCTTTCGGTAGAATACGAGGCTATAGCGAGCGCCTCTCCCGTATTTGGATCTATCGCGGTGATAGCTCCGGTCTCTGACGCGGGCAGCTCATCTATCTTCTCGCGGAGCGCGTCCTCGGCGGCTATCTGAAGGTCAATATCTATAGTCAGATACACGTCGTTGCCCACCACGGGCTCGGGATCGTAATACCTTTCGACAAGCTCTCCGTAGGCGTTGTATTTTGAGATCCTCTTTCCGTTGCTTCCGCGCAAGTACTCCTCAAAGACGTTCTCACATCCGGTGATACCTACGAGCGCGTCAAGCGGATAGTCGGCGTAATCCTCAACGTTCTCTGCCGTGATCTTTCCTATAGATCCGAGTATGTGTTTTGCGTAACCTTCGTAAGAATATACTCGCTCGGTGGATTTGATAAGCGTTGCGCCCTCGGTATGATGCTCCTCTATATAGGCGATGAGCGCCATGTCGCCTTCGTTTGTAGGCTCAAAGCCCTTTGCGAGAGTGTATGGCTGATAGTATCCAAAGCCTACCCTGTCCATATCGTAATATATCCTGATAAGCTCGGTTATCTCAGTATCGGTATATTTCTTTTCGTCAAGCGAATATTTGTCTGTAAAATACTTCGTAAGATCGTCTTGGCTTATATTTTCGTCAAGTTTGTTGCGCGTAAGAAAGCGCGAGTAATAATAATAAACGTCGCTGTCGGTATCAAGAAGCTCGGTTGAGAATTTAAGCTCGGGATACGAGCCTACGAGCGGAAAATAGTCCTTTACTCTCTTTTCTTCTCTTTCGGTAGCGTCAAGCGCCCTCAGACATTCAAGCAGAGAGGCGTTCACGCCCGCGCGTCTGTCGGGCATAGAGCCGTATTCAAATATGAGGTCGTAGTGCGCGGCGTTGCCAACGAGAAGCTTGCCGTTTCTGTCGTATATCCGTCCTCTCTCGCCTGCCACAGTCTCTATTCTCACGGTAAGTCCGTCATCGGTAAACCGTCCCGACGGGCCCTTTATCTGATTGATCGCAAAGACCACCGAAAACGCCACCATGATAGCAAAAAAGACCCCTGCAAGCACGAAAAAGCGATAGTCCTTATTGCGCGCGGCAGGTCTCTGCCGTCTGTTTGGATCTCTCTTACTCTTTTTCATTATCGCAAAGGTCTCCTTTGGAAAACAGTTTGTTGTTAATTCGTAAAGCCTCTTATCTTATGAGCGACAGAAGGAAGGTAAAGGCATATATCGTAACCGCTACCGCAGTTCCTACCGTGCAAAGCACCGTCAGCACCTTGTTCTCGGCATAAGGCAGAAGCGCGCCGCTCTCGAACTTTATCTTCTTCTTGACGAGCGCTCTTATCAACACTACCACGCCGATGGCGATAACTCCCATATATATCATAACGTAAACAAGCATAGGCAGCATCTTCGCAAGGCAAAGAAGCGCTTCATCAAGCGCGGGCGCTTCCTGCTCAAGCAGCTCCATCGCTCCCTCAAGGTCCGCGAATTCAACCAGCCACGGCGCTATAACTCCGCCGACGAGGTTGAATATCATGTGGTAGAGGATAGAGTATCTCAGCTTACCTGTCTTGACGTATATCAGCGCAAAGATCACGCCGATAAGGAAGGTATATGCAAACTGATAGAAATTGCCGTGTCCGAGTCCGAAGATAGCGGCTGACAGCACTATCGCATAGCCCTCTCCGAGAGGAAGGAGCTTGTCGCAGATTATCTTGCGGAAGAATACCTCCTCGAGTATCGGAGCGAGGATAACGATGAATATGATGTCAACGATAACATTGCTCTCTGCAACAAGAGACTCGATGGGGTTGCTTGTGGTAGTCTCGAACAAAAGCTCCATTATCTCAAGAACTATCGTGGAGATATAGTTGCCGACGTACATAAATACGAAGCAAACGCAAAGTCCTGCCCACCATGACTTCGCTCCCATCTTCTTCTTTTGAGGAAGCATGCTGGGAAGCGGAGAAGCGACTATGCAGAACACAGGCAGAGCAACGCAGTACATCGGAAGCATGGACATAAGGTAGTTCGCCACGCTTACGAATATTCCCGATTCAAGCAGCTCGGGGGCAAATCTTTCACACACTCCGCTGACTATGATCGCCAGCAGAGTTGCCACCACGTATCCCACCACCTCAAAGGCTGCAACCGCAAAAAACAGGCGGGATATATATCTTTTGGTATCTTCTTCTGTAAGACGTCCCGTGGCTACGTCGGGAACGAAAGCGTATTTTGAATTCATCTGAGTCTCCTTTTGGTTTCGGGCGTGGTTTGTTCTCAAAAAGTAAACTTACTGTGTGTCTCAAGCGGAATGGCGCAGAGCTTTACCACAAAATAGAGAGGCAAGCAGATAAGCGCCGTGCATAAAAGCTCAGGGCCGACAGTACCGAAAAGCTCGGCGATCGGCACGAGAGCGCGGCGGTCTATTATCATACACACCGCCGTTGCAGCTCCTCGATAGAGGAGCGCGGGTATCATAAGAAGCGCGAAGGAAGCGAAGCTCGTGAGCATCTTCCTTGAAAAGAGCGATATAAACAGCACGAACAGGCAATACACCAAAGGCGAGAGCGCTATCGCTCCGCCGCCTATGGCATCAATGAAAAATCCTGCCGCTACCGCCGTTACCGCCGCGCTTTTGTCCGAGTCTATCAGAACTATCCCGAGAAGCATTCCCATTATCAGATCGGGCGTGCTCGGGACTAGATCCAGAAGCGGAAAGAAGGAGCATTGCGCGCTCCCGAGCAGAAGCGTGAGCAGTCCGTATATTATTATCCTTTTCAGCAGCTCGGGGCGGAATAGAGATTCCCTGAGATTATTCTGCATTTTCTTCACCTCCGCCACTCTCGATGCCGCGAATGATCATTACCTCTCTGACGCTCTCAAGCGCGCCAAAGTCAACGGCAGGGGTTATCTCTGCCACCATCTCACCCGTTACCCCGTCTATATCGACCGAGCTGACAGTTCCTATAAGCAATCCCGAGGGATAAAGGCTGTCCTTACCGCCCGCGGTATAAACTCTGTCGCCTATACCTACGTTTCCCTCTCCGCCTATATAAGACATTCTGCAAAGTCCGTTCTGCTTAAGCTGTGAGTTGCCCTCAAGGACGCCGAGCTGACCGTCGCGGTCGGTATAAACACCGACGCTGCTCGAGGGCTCTATGATCGTGGTAACTCTGCACCAGTCAAGCCCAAGCTCGCTGACGTATCCGAGAAGTCCCTTTCCCGTAAGCACCGGCATGTTGCGCTTGATACCGTGTGCGCTACCCTTGTTGAGCGTAAGCACGGTAGAATAGTTTCCCGCCTCTCTCGCTATTACCGACGCGTCGGTAAAGACGAATTCGGGATGCTCGTTGTGGAGATTTATATAATCCTTGAGCCACGCGTTCTGCTCGCGCAAAAGCTGCTCGTTGTATTCCTTTTCCTTCAGCGCCTCAAGCTCCTCGCGAAGAGCCGCATTCTCTGCCTTCAACTCGTCGTACTGAGTGAATATCTCGACGAATCCGTTAAAGGCGTTTGCTATTCCCGAGCCGCACATCGTAAACGGCTTTGCCACCGTTCCGAGAGCCGATCGCAAGAGATCGGTGCCGCCGAATGCGGCAATAAGCGTCGGGATGAGAGTCAGCACTATCGCGGCGACGAGGCAGAGAACGAAAAATCTCGATTTAAAGAAATTCATCTCTTATTTCCCCTCTTGCTCGCCCTCTTGGCGCTCCTTTTTCTTTTTTTCTTTCTTTTGCTTCTTTGGCTTTTTGGGCTTTTCGGGATAGGCTATCTCCTGCCCGAAAAGTATCTCTATTCCCTCAAACGAGGTGTTTTTCTCGATGCTCTCCCATTCCCGCTCGCTTCCCTCGAAGCATATACGGCAAAGAGAATCGCAGCCCTCAAATGCGTTCTCGCCTATCGTCTTAAGTGTCCTTGGAAGATATACGGTAGTGAGCTTTGCCGACGATCTGTGGCAGAACGCCTTGTCGCCTATCTCCGAGACGTCAAGCCAGAAGAGTCTTCTCGGCACAAACACCTGCTCTCTGTCCTTGCCGTACACATCCTTTATTTTCAGCGCGCCCGGCAGACTGTCGTAGGAAAATCCAAGTCTTGAATAAAGTATCTTGCCTGTCGCGCCGATATACGCGATCACTACCATTATAGCGAGCATCAGCCCGTAGAATACCTGCCAGATGACCGCGACAGCAATAGCCGCCGCTACAAGCACCGCCGCGACGATTACGGTAACGAGATACGCTTTGTCTGTCCATTTAAGGTCGGAGAGAAAATCCTGCTCGCTGTATTCCTTTGCTACTTCTTCTGCGGCTTCTGTCGCTTCACTCTTGCTTTTTTCTTTTCCAAGGCGTGCCTTAAGCTTTTCAAAAAGTCCTGCTGCCATATCCTCTCTCCTTCCGTCAAATTTATCTGCCTCTGTACTGAAGCAGGTTTCCGAGCTTGCCCTCGCTCTCTATTACGCGAAGTATGCCTATGCAAACGCTCTCAAGAGGGCGCTGCGCTATCTTAACCTGAATTCCCGTCCTCTCGGAGATAAGCTTGTCAATGCCACGGAGCAGAGCGCCGCCGCCCGAGAGCATTATTCCGAAATCGTATATGTCGGCAGACAGCTCAGGCGGCGTCTGCTCGAGAGTTTTCTTTATTGCGTATATTATCTGCTCGAGATTTCCGCTTATCGCCTCTCTGACCTCGGACGAATGTATCTTCATCACCGCTCCAAGCCCGCTGTCAAGGCTTCTTCCGCAGACCTCCATCTCACCGCCGTCGCAGGACGGATGAGCCGAGCCTATCTTTATCTTGAGCGCCTCAGCCGTCGCGCTTCCTATAAGTATTCCCCTTCTTCTGCGAAGATAGGAGATTATCGACTCGTCAAACTCGTCGCCCGCCACTCTCACAGAGTTCGAGGCAACTATACCCCCAAGGCTTATCACGGCGACCTCAGTAGTTCCGCCGCCGATATCGACTATCATGCTTCCTCTCGCTCCGCCGACGCGAAGTCCCGTGCCGATAGCCGCCGCCAAGGGCTCTTCTATAAGCGCCACCGAGCGCGCTCCCGCCTCAAATGTGGCGTCCTCTACCGCTCTCTTCTCCACCTCGGTAACTCCGAAGGGGATACATACGATAGCCGACGGACGCGCAAAGAGCGAGATAGAGTCGGTGTATTCAAAAAATGCGCGTATCATCTTAGAGGTTATCTCGGGATCCGCGATAACTCCGTCCTTAAGAGGACGGAACGCGAGTATTCCCTCAGGGGTCTTGCCGAGCATGCGGCGAGCTTCCCTGCCGAGCGCCACTACCGAGCGGTCAGCCTTGCTGATAGCCACCACAGAGGGCGAGCGGAGAACTATTCCCTTGCCCTTGGTGCAGATAAGCGTATTCGCAGTTCCAAGGTCTATTCCTACTATCTTTGCCACCGTATGCTCCTTTCCCTGAAGTCCCTTCAGAAATTTTGATATTTTAAGTCAGATACTATGAAAGTCTCTCTCCCGTAACCTCAAAATAGAGATTTGAGAGCGTGTTGACGGGAAGTCCGACGACGCCGAAGTAACAGCCGTCTATTCCCTCTACGAACACCGAAAAGCGTCCCTGTATCCCATAAGCGCCCGCCTTGTCCATAGGCTCGCCGCTATCTACGTATTTTTCTATCTCAGCGTGAGGAATATCCTGCACTCTGACGGTCGTAACGCTTGATGCGCTTCTCGCCACGCCGCGCACAGTAACCGCAACTCCCGAAACGACGGTGTGCGCTCTGCCCGAGAGCGAGGTCAGCATCGCGATAGCGTCTTCTCTGTCGCGGGGCTTTCCGAGTATCTCTCCGTCTCTGCACACGACCGTATCCGCAGAGATTATTATCGCGCTATCGGCGTCGTATTCGCCGCTTTTCTTAAGGCGCTCATATACCGCAAGTCCCTTGCGGCGAGCAAGCTCCTCAGTCAGCGCGACGGGGTCGCGTATATCCGAGCTTTCGTCGGTATCGGCAACTACCACAGAGAAGTCAACACCAAGCTCTGAAAGTATTTCTTTTCTTCTTGGAGACGCGGATGCGAGAATTATCATTTTCTTAGTCCTTACTCTTTTTATAAAAGGCAAAATGGGTACATCATACCATTATCCATTATAATTATATCACAGTTTCTCTTTTTTTGCAAGAATTTATCATAACTTATTAGTTAAGAATTTATAAAATTTGTTGAAATTTTCTCTCGCGTGTAGTATAATATTATTCGTAGTACCGACTTTACTCGCCAAAAGGAGCTTTTATGAAGAAAGCCATCTCGCTTATCCGCTACGCGCTTACCGATTCGACTAACGCGCGCGCAAAGGAATATATAAAGAACGGCAGCGAGCCGCTCCCCGCCCTTTTTGTAGCCGACGAGCAGAGCGCGGGCAGAGGAAGAATGGGCAGAAGCTTTTATTCCCCCGCGGGAACGGGACTTTACGCTACTCTTCTCTTTGCCGCTCCCGAGAGTGAGGACAGACTTCTCTCGCTGACCTCTCTTGCGGCAGTTGCCGCGGCAGAGGCTATCGACGAGCTGCTCGGCGTGAGCGTTGAGATAAAATGGGTGAACGACCTCTACAAAAACGGCAGAAAGGTGGCGGGAATTCTCGCGGAATCCTTTGAGAGATGCTCGCAGAGATATATCGCTCTCGGCATAGGTATAAACCTCTCCACCTCTGATTTTCCCGACGAGCTTGCAAGCAAGGCAGGCTCGCTCTCAAGCCAAAATATCTCCCGTGAGCGTGCCGACGAGCTCGCGCTTCTATTCTCCGAGCGGCTTCTCTCCTTCCTTCTGCTTGAGGACACCTCGCCTGTCATCGATGCCTACCGCAAGCGCTCTTGCGTTATCGGACGAAGGATAAGCTTCCTCTACGGTGGAAAGGAGACATTCGGCACTGCCACGGGTATCACTCCCCTCGGCGCGCTGACCGTTTCTCTTGATAGCGGCGAAGATATATCTCTCTCAACAGGCGAAATATCTATCTTTTTGAAATAAATTTAAAAAACGGAGGACTATCCCTTGAAAAAATACGTCATCGGCATAGATTACGGCACTCTCTCGGCTCGCGCTATACTCGCGGATGCCGAAAACGGCAATATCCTTCCGCACAAGCCGACGTTTACATACCCCCACGGCGTTATGACCGAGCTTGCGGGCAAGCCGCTCCCCTCGGAATTCGCGCTTCAGCACCCTAAGGATTATATCGACGCGCTCGACTATCTTATCCCCGAGCTTGTCGCTAAGAACGGCGTTGAGTGCGCACAGATAGTAGGCATAGGCATCGACTTTACCGCCTGCACTATCTTCCCCCTTGACCAAGACCGAGAGCCGCTCTGCTTTGATAAGAGGTTTGAGGAGAACCCCCACGCTTATTCTAAGCTCTGGAAGCATCACGGCGCGGATAAATACGCCCCTCTCTTTGAGGACGCGGCAAGAAAGCTCTGCCCCTATCTGCTCGATATGACGGGCGGATGCATCTCGGGCGAGTTCTTCTTCCCCAAGCTCTATGAGATATACAAGGACGCCCCCGAGGTCTATGAAAGCGCCTCGGTGTTCGTCAACGCGGGCGACTATATCGCATCTATCCTCACGGGAAATAAAGTTCACAGTATGGCTTACGCCGCTATCAAGGAGCATTATGATAACTTTGGCGGCAAAGGATACCCCGACAGAAGCTTTTTTGCAGAGATAGACGGCGGCTTTGCCGACGTGCTATCAAAGGTAGATACAACTCTCTCTCCCGTCAGCGCTTGCGCAGGCAGGCTTAACTCCGCTTTTGCAAAGCGACTTGGACTTTGCGAGGGTACGGCAGTATCTGTGCCGATAATCGACGCCCACGGAGCTATAAGCGCCGCAGGGATCGAGGACAAGCGCGCCACATTCGCTATCGGCACGTCTGCGGTAATAGCCGTAATGACCTCGGAGCATAGCACCGTGCGCGGAATTCACTCTCAGGGCTACGAGCCTACAGCCGAGAAGCTGCATACGCTTGAGGCAGGCGTTCGCGCAATGGGCGATCTCTACGATTGGTTCGTCAAGAACTGCGTTCCCGCGGAGTACGAGCGTCGCGCAAAGGAGAGCGGAATGAACATCCACGCGTATCTGCGCTCGCTTGCCGAAAAGAAGAAAATTGGCGAGAGCAGGCTTATCGCGCTCGATTGGTTCAACGGAAACCGCACGGTCATCCCCAACGACAAGCTCTCGGGAATGATACTCGGTCTTACTCTCGCAACTCGCCCTGAGGACATCTACCGCGCGCTGATAGAATCCACGGTGTTTGAGCTGAGGAGAGTTTTTGATAACTACGTAGGTAGCGGCGTCGAGATAAACTCTATCGTCGCAACGGGCGGAATACCGCTCAAAGACCCGATGCTGATGCAGATACTTGCTGACACTCTG
>CALCTA010000024.1 GCA_937893945.1 uncultured Clostridia bacterium
TATTACCGCTCACCCTCCCAAAAGTTCGACTCGCTTCGCTCGCTCAGGATGACTTGTTAGAAGAAATATGGATTTAATTAAAAAAGCTTGAGCAAAAACTTTGCACGAATGTGCGGTTCTTACTCAAGCTTTTCCTTCATTAAAGTTCTTTTGGTGAACGACGTTTTGCTAAAAGCAAAACTCGTCGCCGCTTGCGGCAGCTTTTCTTTCAAGAAAAGAACAGAAAAACGCGTCCTTCCTCAATATTTAGCCTCGACGGTTACGGTATAGAGGGTATTGAACGCTTCGTCGGCGAGGGCGTCAAAGTCGAGCTTGTTCTCCTGAACGAGCACCTTTTCAAGCTCAGGCTTGGTCTTGGGGTGCTTAGGAGTAAAGACTGTACAGCAGTCCTCGTAGGGAAGAATAGAGGTCTCAAACGCGCCCATTCTTCTCGAAACGGTAACTATCTCCTCTTTGTCCATACCGATGCAGGGGCGGAAAACAGGCATATCCTTGACGCATGCGTCGGTAACACCGAGCGCCTGCATAGTCTGAGATGCCACCTGACCGAGACTTTCGCCCGTGATAAGAGCGGTACAGCCCTTATATTTCGCAACTCGCTCGGCAATAGTCATCATATATCTGCGGAGCAGGAGCGTGAAGTAATCCTCCTCGCAGTTCTTGACAAGCTCCTCTTGAATATGTGTCAGAGAGACGATGTGAACTCTCACCTCGCCCGCGTATTCCGCGAGGATAGAAGCAAGCTCAAGCACCTTTTCTCTCGCTCTTTCGCTCGTGTAAGGGAAGGACTCAAAGTGAAGCGCCTCGATCCTGACGCCGCGCTTTGCCATCATATATCCTGCAACGGGGGAATCTATGCCGCCCGAGAGAAGAAGCAGACCTCTGCCGTTAGAGCCAACGGGCATACCGCCCGCACCCTTGAAGCTGCCTGCCGATACGTAAGCGCCGTATTCGCGTATCTCAACCCTTACGACTACCTCGGGATCGTGAACGTCAACCTTTATTTTAGGATAAGCGCCAAGAATCACGCCGCCTATCTCTCTCGCGAGGTCCATCGAATCAAGCGGGAAGCTCTTGTCAGAGCGTTTTGCCTCGACCTTGAAGCTTCTCTTTCCGCGAAGAAACTGAGGGATATATTCTGCCGCTACGCGCGAGATATCCTCCATATTCTTCTCGCAGACAGCCGCGCGGGATATAGCCACGATGCCGAACACCTTAGATGCCGACTCTAACATTCCGTCCATATCTGCGCTGTCGTCCTTGGGCTCAATATATATAGTGCTTTGCGCGCGATATACGTCAAAGCTTCCGTGCGCCGCGGCGCGCTTTTTTATCTCCCTGCAAAGCATATCCTCAAAATATTTGCGGTTCGCGCCCTTAAGCACTATCTCGCCGTATTTGCAAAGAAATATCTCCTTTTGCTTCATAATATCCGCCTTTCGTAGAGGTTTTTATCAGTTGAAGTAGTAATTGGGGAAGAGGACCTCCCATACCTTGCGGCAGCCGAGCGTGTCGGCAATAGACGAGTGGGGAACGCCCTCCCATTCTATCTCAAAGCACGCCATCGCATCGGTAAGAGACGCGTGAACTACGTCGGGGCGTACCTCGTGGGTGTAGCGAACGAACTCGTTTGCGCAGCAAAGCACCTTGTCGTGAAGCGCATCACGCTCCTCGGGGGTGTCATAGATATACTTTATGTGGCTGTAGTCGGTGGAAACTCCGTAGGCGATGATGTGGTCAGCTCCTGCGAATATCTCTTTAATTCTCGGTGTAAGCTCGGCAAGCGTGGGAGCGTCCTTGACCATATCGGGCGTGATGCCGTGTATCTTTTCGGTCTTTTTCCACTTTTCTGTGTGAGTGGGCTTGACGAGAGTGTCCATAATAAGCTCTCCGAAGCCGTCAACTATCGTGATGGAGAGTATCTCGTCTCTGTCGTAAAAGCCTGTAAGCTCAAGGTCAAAGAAGAGGATGCGAGCGCGGTCCTTGTTGTAGAATGCGGCTCTGTGAGCGTCGCCCTCTGCTCTGCGGACAGCCATTTCCTCGGCGTAGCACGCCTGACATAATTTCTTTTTGAAGCGAATATCCTTACCGCACTTTACACAAAGCTGAGGGAGCTTGTTGGCGGTGCGCTTGTCATAGAAATAGAGAATAGATTTGTCGGCTCTTACGGTGTAAGCAACAGGCTCCTCGATAGGCTCGTAGTGCATTTTCGAGAGGCGTTCTGCCGAATAATAACCGCAAGCGGCGGCGTTGCGAGTGCTCATTCTGCTGATGACGTTTCCGCTCGGGAGAGTCATGGTGTCCTTTCTCGCCTTGGGAAAGTACCATGTTTCAGGGGGAGCTTCGATAACGCGAGTGGGGTCGAAGTAGTATATAATATCTCCGTCGGGAGCGATGTCAAATGCAACGGGGTCGCCTGAGGGCATAAGGTGCATCTGCGAGAGAGTGCGCCTCGTAAGGTAATTCTTTCTCTGTGCGTCCGCGCTTGCGATCTGATAAATGACCGCGCCTGAGCGGAGCTTCATTTCGTTCTTCAAAATATATTTCCTCCGAGAATCTCGTTTTTAACAAATATCACCTTTCATTATATCATAGTCTTTAGAAATTGTCAATGATTTAATTTTTATAGAAAAAGCAGAACAAAAAACATCGCACAAATCGGTAGGGGTTGGCGCCTTGACGACCCGTTTATAATGTTAATATTTAAAACGGACCGCCGAGGACGTCGGTCCC
>CALCTA010000025.1 GCA_937893945.1 uncultured Clostridia bacterium
CCACGTTGCCGATGTCGCCGGAAAAGACGATGGAACGGCTCTCCCCACCCTCGGTCAAGTCGAGGCGGATGGAGGCGCTGCCCAAGAGATGGCCTGCGTCGATGAAGGTGGCCTTCACCCCCTCGCAGACCTCCACCACCTCGCCGTACTCCACGGTGGTGAGGAACTCGGGGACGCGCATGGCATCGGCCACGGTGTAGATAGGCTCAATTTCGGGGCGGCCTGCACGCTTATTCTTCTTGTTCTGATACTCGGCATCCCTCTCTTGAATGTGACCGGAATCTGCCAGCATGATGCTGAGAAGATCGGCGGTGAGGCGGGTGGTGATAATGCGGCCCGTAAAGCCGTTTTTAATGAGCATGGGCACGCGGCCGGAGTGGTCGATGTGGGCGTGGGTAATGAGCACGGCATCGATGGCGGCGGGGTTAAAGGGCAGATAGGTATTGTCGATCTCGTCACGACCCTGCTGCAAACCGCACTCCACAAGGATCTTTTTGCCGTTTACCTCGCAGGTGGGAAGATCCTTTACGTACTCGGTTATTCTGATAGGCTGACCGACCTCACCGCCAATGTCGCGCAGAAAGTCGTTGCCCGTGCCTACCGCGCAGTAGTAGATCTCGTTTTCAAGCTCTACCTCTGCCGTATCGTTAACGAATCTGTTAATAGTTCCGTCGCCGCCACATACAACGATAGCGCAGTCCTTCTTGTCTGAAAGAAAAGCCGAGTAGTTGGTTATCTTGGTCATATCCGCGTATCCCTCAACGCTGCCGTCAAGCTTTCCCTCAAGGGATCTCGCTGTTTCCTCGCATTTGCCTTTGCCTGCCATAGGATTGTAAAGAACGTAATAATTCATAGATGATTCTCCTTTGCATATTTTGACAACTATATTCTACAACAATAGTTTCAACTCTTCTTCAATTTTATATCAACATTTGTTGATTTTCGTCATATTTTTGGAAATATCTCTGTTTATATCTATCAAAACCATTAAATAAAGTTCGCAAAACCGCCATAAATTTGTCATATAATGTTGATTTTTGCGGTCGCTTGTGCTATAATAAAATTTGTATAGTTTATTTTTTGTGAGGAACGGAACGTGAAATTAAACAACATTGCAAATTTCGATAATATCGACGATTACGTCGATGCGAAGCTTTCTGAATACTCCGCACGCGAAAAAAGCTTTGAGACTCTTTTTGAGTTTATGTTCTCCGAAAAAAATAACGTTATGGCAGAATTCTCCGACGGCTATCGGATAAGAAAGCACACCTACGGCGAGGTAAAGGAGCATATTCTCCGCACCGCGCCCGCGCTTGACGCCGCGCTCGGTGAACTTCCGGCGGACTGCCTTGTCGGTCTTTATATGTCAAACTCGCTCGAGTGGATAGAAATATTCTGGCAGATACTCATCTGCGGATACCGTCCTCTGCTTATGAACACCCGTCTTCCCGACGAGGTGCTTGAGGATATACTCTCTCTCCACAAGGTCGGCGCGGTCGTCTCTGACGGAAAGATATTCTCTGTAAAGACCGTGCTTGCAAGCGAGATAGCAGAGAGCAATGCCGCGCCCGTAAAGAAGGATTTCGGCAGCGAGGTTCTGTTTATGTCCTCGGGAACTACCGATAAGGTAAAGCTCTGCGCATATACCGGCGAGAATTTCTTCTGGCAGATATGCGACAGCCGCAATATCATAAAGCAATGCCCTAAGATAAAGGAGCATTACAACGGCGAGCTCAAGCAGCTCACACTTCTGCCCTTCTACCACGTGTTCGGCTTTATCGCCGTATATCTTTGGTTCGGCTTCTTCTCACGCACCTTTGTTTTTCCCAAGGATCTCAATCCCGCTACCGTGCAGAACACCATCAAAAAGCACGCCGTAACGCATATATTTGCGGTTCCTATGGTGTGGGAAAGAATATATAAGGCGGCAGTAAAAAAGGTCAAGGAAAAGGGAGACTCAACCTACAAGCGATTCCGATTCGCACTGTCTGTTTCAAACGCGTTCGGCTCTCTCGGAGACTCGTTTGCGAGGGCTTCTCTTAAAGAGGTCAGAGAAAATCTCTTTGGCGACAGCGTCAGATTTCTTATCTCGGGCGGCGGTGGACTTGCCCCCGACGTATTCAGATTCTTCAACGGCATAGGCTATCACCTCGCCAACGGCTACGGCATGACCGAGATAGGCATTACCTCTGTTGAAAAGAGCAACTCGAAGAAGCTTCTCAACTCGGCGTCTGTCGGCGCTCCGTTCGGATATACCGAATACAGAGTTACCGATGACGGTGAGCTTACCGTCAGAGGAAGAACTATGGCAAGCAGGATACTTACGGGCGACGAGGAAAGAGTTACCGACTTTGACGCTTGGTTTGCCACTAAAGATCTTGTTTCGGTAAATAACGGAAGATATTATATAAACGGACGTGTAGATGATCTCATCATCTGCGCAAACGGTGAAAACCTCAATCCTACGTTGCTTGAGCCTGTGCTCAAAGTTGAAGGCTGTGATGCGGTATGTCTCTTTGCTCTCCCGGGCGGTGTACCCGTCCTTATAGCGTCTGTCCTCGGTTGCTTCTCGCAGACCCAGTTCAACGCTATATTCGACAGACTTGATAAGGCACTTGTGGAAACAAAGCTTGAAAAAACCGTATCAAAGGTAGTGCTTACGTCCGACGGACTTATGGGTGCTAACGATTTCAAGATAAGTCGCCGCAAGGTGAGAGAAAAGTATCTCTCAGGCGGCTTTAACCTCATAGAGCGAGGAAGCATAACCGAAAAGATAGAGGAAATGCTCTCAGATCTTGAACGCGAGGTTATAGAATGCTTTGCGACAGCTCTTGAGCGCAACCCCGAGGAAATATCGCCAAACGCAAATTTCTTCCTTGATCTTGGCGGCTCAAGCCTTGATTATTTTACACTGCTTGGACTTCTGAAGGACAAGTACGGCATATCTCTCCCCGACGACGATAAAGAAAAGCTTTTCACAGTACGCGACTTTTGCGAATTTATAAAAAATTGATGGAGGAAAAAATGACAGGCACGCGCGAAATCAAATCTCTCGATAAGTCCTGGAAGGAATTTTTATTTGCCTTCTCGGGATTTGGACCTAACTTTCTTATGGTACTTATGGGCGCTTATTTTACCGATGCGCTCAACCCCGCGGCGTTTGAGGGCAACTCTACCTATCAGACCATAGCAGGCGGCGCTTGCTTTATTTTACCCGCAATATTCCCTATTTTATACGCTATCGCTAAGGCTTTTGACGGAGTTATAGACATTCCGTTCGCATACATAACCGACACGCTCTCTACACGTTGGGGTAGGCGCAGACCTGCTATCGCAGTTTGCTTTATCCCTATGGTATTGGGCTTCGTGCTTTCTTGGATACCGATCGGAGGAGCGGAAAATCAGCTTCTTAACACTATCTGGATAATCCTTTGGAATATGGTGTTCTTTGCGAGCTACACTATGTGTCTTATTGCCTTTTACGGCTCACTCTCTACGGCGTGCAGCGACGAGCCTCAAAGACTGAGAGTGTCGGGATATAAGTCCTTCTTTGACACCATCTCATATTGCATAGTATATGCGCTCGTTCCCCTGCTTCTCGACCTTATGAAGATGCACGTCAATATATTCGTGTTCTTCTGCACTCCTTTGATGCTGACTATGCTTATTCCTCTCTTCCTTATCAAAGAGGGCGAAAAGTACGGCTATCCCGAAAATAAAGATCTTAAGCCTGAAAAGATCTCTATTGCAGAGAGCATCAAGCTCACCTTCCAGAACAGAGTATTCAGAAGATGGACCTACGTAAACTGTTGCTCATTCTTCGGACTTCAGATGTTCCTCTCTGCGATGAACGGAATGATAATCGGCGGCATGGGATTTGACGGTGCCGGTATGGCTATCGCCAACACCTGCGCGTTCGCGCCCGTTCCGGTAATGCTTTACCTTTTCAACAAATCCAAGGCTAAATGGGGTGTCCGCGCTACCTATCAGAGCTGTTTACTGCTCTTTGCGGTCGCTATTATGTCCTTCTTCTTCGCTTCGACCTTCGTATGCGGAACGAATAACGTACCGCTTCAGTTTGCTATCTCCTGCACGGGAAGCGTGTGCGGAAGCTGGGCGATAGGCGCGTTCTTTATGATGCCCTATCTCGCTCCCGCTCAGATCGCGAGCGTAGAGCAGAAGCTCACGGGAAGAAATCACACTGCAATGTACTTTGCAGGCAACGCAGTTACCACGTCTATCGTAGGCGCTATCTCGGGCTCTCTTGTATATGAGTACATCAAGAACCTCTTCATTTCAAAGGAAGCAAGCGGAATAGTCTGGGCGCAGAGCGCGCAGAGTGCCGCCGAAGAGTTTGGACTTGGCACTGACATCTCCTCGGTATTTAACCTTGGCAACCTGCTCGTTCCCTTTATAGTTTGCGCATCCTGCCTTGGCGGATTCTTCCTCGCCTTCAAGATGCCTAAGGACTACACCCCCGACGTTCTCGCAAGAGAATTCAAGAATATGGATCCGAGCCTTGACATCTCCGAGTTTGAGAACATAGAGGAAAAGCATGAGAAGAAGGAGGTCATCTTCGTTCAGATAGGACTTTCTGTTCTCTCAGGCTTCATTTTCGGCTTTATCTGGCTTGCGTTTATCCTCAAGTCCGCAAAGGAGCTTGCAGGCACTAAGAAGCGTCTCCTCTGTTGGCTTCTCTCCTGCCTCGTTCCCTTCGCTTCGATATATTTCTTCCTCAAGCTTCGCAGAGACCTGCTTGAAGCCGCTAAGGCTCGCGGAATTGATATGAAGATAAGCAAGGCGGCACTCATCATCAGCGCGATACTTCTTCCCATTGCGCCCGTCAACGTAGTGGCGCTCTCGCTCATCCAGCATAAGATAAACAAGCTTTACGCTTAATAATTTAAATAATACAGAGATAAATCTAAAATGATATTTTTATTTACCTGGTTCGTTAAGATAACGGGGTGGATACCCTACAAGCTCTTTGTCCGTCCTAAGATACATTACGAGGACAAGAGTGTGCAGAACCGCAAGATAAAGGGCAGCGCGATAGTCATTTCCAATCACAACGATCTGCTTGATTTTGCCGTAACTATGTTCACCTTTCCCACGCGCACGCTTCGTTGCGCCGTGGCAGAGGTACTGTTCAAAAAGAACTTTTTTATGGTGTTGTTCTTAAAGCTTATGGGAACGATACGCGTTGACAGAGATATTCACGACTTTTCATTTCTCGGAAAATGCAAAAACATTCTTTCGCGCGGCGGAGTAGTGGAGATATATCCCGAGGCAAGACTTCCCGAGCCTGATGAGGAACGCCCTCTCGAGTTCAAAACAAGTGCCATATATCTGGCGCTTGAAAGCGGTGTGCCGATAATTCCTATCTGCAACAACGCTCAGTACTTTACAAAAAATCCTTTGCGCGTTATGATAGGCAAGCCTATCGACGTTCGCGCGCTTTATCGCGACGACCTCTCCGAAAAAGAAAACATTGAAAGTATTAATGCTTACGTAAGGGGAAAGATCATTGAATACCGAAACCAGATCCGTCTCATCGACGAAGGAAACCAAAAATAATAAGAACAAGAAAAAGAAGAAAAAAGAACGCCTGAATAACTTTGCCTACGACTTCGTTAAGGTAACGGGCGCGATACCCACGGTAATCGCGCTTCGCCCGAGAATTCTCAAACCGTACGGCAGATGCAAGGTAAAGGGCGGATTTCTTATCTCCGCGAACCATTGTAGCTTTATTGACCCGATAGTAATTCTCTGCTCCTTTTGGTCACGCAGAGTATATAGCCTTGCTACCAAGGATCTCTTCAGCACCAAACTCAAAGCATTTTTCTTTAACTGTGTGAACTGTATCCCCGTAGATAAGGAAAATTTCAGTCTGAATTCCTTTCACGCCGTGGTCAAAAGGCTTAAGGGCGGCAAGGTAGTGGCTATTTTCCCCGAGGGGCAGGTAACCGTGGGTAGTGCTGACGTGGGCGCGTTCAAGTCGGGCGCTATACTTATGGCTAACACCGCAAACGTTCCGATCGTTCCTCTCTACTTAGCTCCGCCGAGAAAATGGTATCACCGCAGAGTTGCGGTGCTTGGCAGTCCCGTCAACGTGCGCGAGATGTGCGGACTTCGCCCAAGTGTTACCGAGCTTGACGAGGTCAGCAAATACCTTCACGAGCGAGAGAACGAGCTCAAGGAATTCTATTATTCAAAATATCCCGAGGCAAGATCCTCGGAGAAATCTACGGAGGATGCATAAATGGCAGACAACAAAATTTTTGCTAAATACACCGACGAGGAGACCTTTAAGAGAATTGTTGACTATTCAAGTCTTACGGACATGTGGGAAAGCTCGGTAAAGAGCTATGGAAATTGCCTTGCGGTGATCGACGAGGATAAGGAATACACCTATTCTCAGCTTGACGCAGAGATAGCGGCGTTCAGAGCCGTGCTTGCAGATCGAGGCATCAAGGCAGGCGACGCGGTAGGAATTATCGCTCCCAACTCGGTAGGCTTTATCAAGGCTTATCTTGCGATAAACACCATCGGGGCTGCCGCTGTGCTTCTTCCCGCGCACCTTGACGCTATGACAGTGTTCGGATGCTCTATGAAATTCGGACTCAAGGCGCTCGTTTATGATGCCGCTCTTGAGGAAAAAACAGCGATAATCAGGGCAAAGACACCTGCCCTTCCGCTCATCACCACTGCCGAGACCTCCGAGAAGTCTATTCCTGCTGTATATCCCGACGAGAGCGCACTCTCTACAGTCATCTTCACAGGCGGTACTACAGGCAACAGCAAGGGCGCAAGACTCTCGCACAGAGCAGTAGTTCGCGGAACTAAGAACGGATGCTACGGCATCAAGGAGATATTCAATCAGAGATATTTCCTCGTTCTTCCGCTCACACACGTGTTCGGACTTATCAGAAACACACTCTCTGCCTTCTACACAGGCAGTAGCTTGTTCGTATGCAGAAACAACAAGAATATGTTCAAGGATATAGCGGTATATCGCCCCACTATAATGATATTCGTTCCCGCTCTTGCCGAGATGGCACTTAATCTCTCCAAGCAGTTCGGCAGAAATATGCTTGGCGAGGACATGAAGACTATCATCTGCGGCGCGGCACCCGTTTCTCCCTACCTCGTAAGAGAGTACGCAAAGCTTGGTATCACGCTTCTCCCCGGCTACGGACTTACCGAGAGCGCAAACCTCGTAAGCGGAAATCCCGAGGCGCTTGCTAAGCCTGATTCAGTAGGCCTTATCTATGAGGGTATGGATTACAAGGTAGTTGACGGCGAGCTTTGGCTCAAGGGCACCAATATGATGGACGGCTACTTCGGCGACGAGGAAAACGCTCTCGCGTACGAGGACGGCTGGTTCAAGACCGGCGACCTCGTTCGCTTCGACGAGGACGGATTCCTTTACATCACGGGTAGAATCAAAGAGATAATCGTCCTCTCAAGCGGCGAGAACGTATCCCCCGCAGAGCTTGAGGTGAAGTTCTACGAGATAGACGGCGTTCAGGACTGTCTCGTTTACGACATAACCGACGGCAACGCTCAGCTTCTCGTTCTTGAAATTCTCCCCCGTGTCTCAGTTCTCAAGGCGCGTGGTGTTGAGGACTTTGAGGCATACTTCAAGGAAGAGGTTGAGAAGATCAATGCTTCTCTTCCCGCATTTGAGAAAATAAATAAAATTGTCATAAGGGACAGCGATTTCGTTCGCACTCCCGCTATGAAGATTGCGAGAAATAAAAATGGCACTCTCAAGAACTGAAATAAAAGAAAAGCTTTCTGACGTTATGAAAATGGTGCTGAGCGATGGACAGGCAGACCTTAGCACTATAGACGAGTCCTCCCGTCTTGTTGAGGATCTCGGACTCAACTCGGTAGGTGTGCTCTACATAGTTATCGCTATTGAGGAATTCTTCGGAATAGAATTTGAGGACGTTGGCTTTGACGACTTCAAGGTAATTGGCGACGTCGTGGATTATATTGAGGATCATCTGTAATGACTTGGGCTCTTAAGCAAGCCGCACTTGGCGACATGGTCCGTGTAAAGAGCGGAAGCATATACCATTACGGCGTTTTCGTAAGCGAGGACGAGATAATACAGTTTGGTCTTGCGCCTGCCCTGCGCCCCTCGGTAAAGCCCTGCGACGTTGAGGTATGCGTCTCTGACGTTGACGGATTTCTTGGCGGTGGCTTCCTCGAGGTTGCCGTGCTTGACAGGAAGGAATCAAAAAAACGCCGTTCCCCAAAGGAAACGGTGGCAATGGCGAGAAGCCGACTTGGAGAGAAGGGTTATCACATTCTTTACAACAACTGTGAGCATTTTGCTTACGAGTGTGTGATGGGAGAGAGATATTGCTCACAGACCGACCTTGTGCGCTCGCTCTTTAAATCGCTCCCTATCCTCGATCTGTATACCCTCTATCTTCCCACAGAGCTTGCCCCCAAAAGCATCGGAATAAAGGCAATAGACGAGGAGATAGCCGCTATCCCAGACGAGAAGCAAAGACTTATGAGATACCTTGAATGGAAGCTTTTCGAGTACGGCGCGGAGCGCTCGCTCGGCCTTAAGCTTTCAAAGATCAAGCTCTCGCGCGACAAGAACGGAGCGTGGAGTACCGATTCATTCAAATTTGCGTTTGCCAAGAGTGAAGACTCAGGCTTTATCGCAGTAGCTGTATCTCGCGCGGAGGTCGATCTCACACTTGAAAATACAGTCAAGGACGACAAGAGCGTCAGCATTACGCTTGGAAATTCGTCGGCTCTCACAGTGCATTCCTCCACCCCCGACAAGCTGAGGATATACGACAATATTAAATTGAAATAGCAAAAACGCTTGCGGTGTTCCGCAAGCGTTTTTTACTTTATCACTTTTCAAGAATAACTGTAAATCTGCATCCGCGCTCGGTGTTCTCTGTGCTCACACTTCCGCCGATGGCATCGGTAATGCTCTTGACCAGGGCAAGTCCGAGCCCGTTGCCTTCTTGCTTGTGAGAGCTGTCGCACTGATAGAATTTATCAAAGATATGCCCCACGTTCTCCTCACTTATTCCCTCTCCCTCATCTTCAACCGTGAAAACTATACTCTCACTGTCTTTGCGAAGCATTATACTCACCGTACTTCTCTCAGGAGCGAACTTTATCGCGTTGTCGATAAGGTTGTTCCAGACGTGCATCACAAGCGCCTTGTTGCCCTCGTAATCTATGCTTTCAAGCTCAACGTCAAGCTCTATCTCCTTCTCGCTCCACTTAGGCTCAAGGAGGAGTATCGACTGTCTTATCTGCTCATCAAGTGAAAAGCTCTCGACCTTGGTGTCTATAGCCTGATTGTCTATTTTGGAAAACAGAAGCATATTGCCTACAAGCTCCGAGAGCCTCTTTGAATTGAGCAATATCTTCTCAACGTACTCCGCGTCCTCCTCGCAGAGATTTTCACTTCCCTGCAAGAGCATCGCATACCCTTCTATAGCCGTTATCGGCGTTTTTATCTCATGCGACACGTTTGATACGAAATCGGTCTTAAGTATCTCAGTCGCGGCAAGCTCCTCTGTCATAAGGTTAAAGTCGCGGTAAGCGTTTTCTATATCACTAAAGGGAGCGCTCGTGCGCATCTTAACGTCAAAATTCCCGTGAGCCACCGCGTTCATCGCCTCACTGAGCATCCTAATGGGTAACAGGAGCGCGCGGTTTACAAAAATCGATATCGGTATTCCGAGCAGTATGCCTATGATTATTACCCATACGGTCAGCGGAATATTTGCGAGTATCTGAAACTGATTGGTAAGGAAATACGAAAGTCCTGTCGCTATGGCAAGGATACCTGCGAGCTCGGCAATAGCTATAAAAGAGATATACCAGCTTACGCTTATCTTTCTTCTTTTGCCCTTTTGCTTCTTTTGTTTAGCCTTATCTTTTTTCATAGCTTCACCACTTTGTAGCCGACGCCGCGCATAGTGATTATTTTGAAATCCTCACTATCGCCGAATTTTTCGCGCAAGCGTCCGATATGAACGTCAACCGTGTGAGTGTCAGAGCCTGAATCATAGCCCCAGATATCGTCCATAAGCTGTTGGCGCGTAAATATCTTTCCGGGGTAGGATGCCATTTTGTACAGAAGCATAAATTCCTTCTGTGGAAGTATCATCTGCTCACGTCCCGTATTGACGGTCAGTGAATCGCATTCAAGCACAGTCTGACCTATAGTGAGCCTGCGCTCGTTTGCTATCTGAGAGCGGCGAAGCAAAGCGCCCACACGAAGCAGCATCTCGTTTACGTTTATGGGCTTTACCATATAGTCGTCGCTCCCCGAAAAGAAGCCCGCCTGCATATCATCAAAGGCGTCCTTGGCGGTTATCATGAGAACGGGAGTGTTGTTCCCTGCATCCCTGAGCGCGCGAACAAGCTCGTAGCCGTCCATTCTCGGCATCATTATGTCAGAAATGATAATGTCAAAAAATTGATTTTCAATCTCACAAAGGGCCTCTTCTCCGTCGGAAACTCCGACTACCGAATATCCGTTTTTCACAAGCACGCGTGAAAACAGCTGTCGAAGCTCTCTGTCATCCTCTGCTATCAGTATCTTGAACATCTATTCCTCCAAAACAAAAGGTTTAATATTACTTTTCTTTTTTCTTTTTTATCGCTCCGTAAGGCACGGATACGAAAAATCCTGCCACCATGAGCGCCGCCCAGATAAGTATAAGGTTTTTCCAGCCGATAGTTGTTGCCGCATCCGCAAAGAGATTTGTTGCGAGAGAAGCGGACATATAGCTTACGAAATCAAGAAATCCCGTAACGCTCGATACCATACCCGTATCACGAAGTCCGGGGCAGTATCTGCTCCACATCATCGTGGATACTCCGTTTGCCGCCATTATCGCGATAGCCATAAAGAATACGTTGATTATGGGTTGCTTTACAAGGAATATAAGCAGGAAGGATGCCGCCGCAGTACCGAACATAACGAGTATCGTCTTATTCATATTGCTTCCAAGTCTCTCGTAAACGAACACCGCAATAAATGCCGCCGCAGATATGAGCAAAGTTGAAACGGTGAAAATAAGCGCCGACTGATCGGGGGTAAATCCGAGATATTGATTGAAGTATGTAGGCATCCAGAACACTACGCTGGTTCTGATAACGCCTGTTATCATCGCTATCAAAGTAAATTTGACTATCTGTCTCTTGAAAAGCGCCTTGACACCCACGCCCTTTTGCTTTTCCTGCTTCTCAAATTGATCGTAGCGTATTATTCCCTTTTTCTCAAAGAGGGTCGCAAAGCTAAATACCGCGATAGCCATCGCCACGAGCGCTATAGAG
>CALCTA010000026.1 GCA_937893945.1 uncultured Clostridia bacterium
TTATTCATCTGAGTTCCTCCTCTCCAGCTTAAAGTTAATGATTGTCAGTGTCATAATAATCACAAACAAAATAAAGCTCATAACCGCTGCCTGAGGAATTCTGTTATTCACAAAACCGGTGTTGTAAATGTACAGCATGGATGTCAGACCTGCATTGTCCGGGCCTGCTGCGCCGGTCCAGGAATTGCCCAGAGCGTCCGACAACAGCTTGGGAATTGCAAATGCCTGCAAGCCGCTGATAATGCCCGCCAGAAGCTTGATGGTGAAAAGCAGGACGTTCAGAATGATTCCCATTATGCCGCAAAGAGTGCCGTAAGCACTTCTCACCGCGGGTGACGAGGTATCCGAGCTGTCCTTGATGAAGATTTTTGAAAGTAGAGTTATCAAATTGTGCCTCCGA
The DNA here is from genome assembly GCA_937893945.1 of uncultured Clostridia bacterium. GTDB lineage: Bacteria > Bacillota > Clostridia > Oscillospirales > CAG-272 > HGM12713. Next base: position 401 of record CALCTA010000026.1, read on the forward strand.
AAAAAGATGTTATTGGAGGAACCCTTGCGGGCTCCTCCAATATATTTATATGTGGCTTAGTCAACAACTACCACGCCGTCTTCCTTGACGGTGACGGTCATACCGTCCTTGACGTAATCAAGGAACTCATCGCCGAGGCTATCGACAACCGGCATACTTACGTTATCTACCCACACGTCAGCGAGTATCGCGCCTGCCGCCGCGAGAGAATCGATAGGCTTGGAGAAAAGCATACAAGCAGGCTGACGCTCCATAGCGCAAGCGCAATAAAGCACGAGACCGCCTGTTGTCGAGCCGATAGTCTGGGGCAGGCAAAGTGCCTTTCCTACCATCTGCTTACCGTAGAGGTCGGGGTTGTTCTGGTCGCCGCAGGTCGCCATCTTATCGCCGAACTGCAAAGCCTTCTGGAAAGAAGCAAGCGTGTTAAGTCCGCCGTGAGAGACGAGAGCCTCAGCGCTCACGGTTCCGGGGGTTACAACACGTCCCTTAAATTCTCTTACCTGACTCATTTTGCCGCTCCTCCTTTCGTTATCTGAACGAGTATCTCATCGTCGGTGTAATATCTCGAGGTAGTATAAGTGCGAAGCTTATTCGATGAGGTTATTACGGGCATCTTCGCGCAAAGCGGATTGTTCATATACATAAGAGGACAGATGTAAGAGGTGATAACGCCCGTAGCGCGAAGTCTCTCGGCATAGGGAGTTTTCTCAAACTCGCGAAGCACCGCGGGAGAGGACGTGAACACCGTGGGGATCACTACCTTCTTGTTGCCTGCCTCAGCAAGTCCCTTTTCTACTCTCTCAGTCCAGCTCTTGAGCTGCTCAAGAGACATGTGAGGACAACCCATAAAGCAAAGCTTGGGGGAAGCGTCTGCCTTCTTCCATATTACAGGATAGCTCTTGTAAACTCTCTCAAGCTCGGCGTCGTCGATAACATAGACCTGCGCACCCTCGCAAACAAGAGCTTCTCCCTGCTCTTTAGCCTCGGGAGTGAGGTTTTCGATATGGTAAAGACCTACCGCGCCGTTTGAGGCGGTAGCCGCGCCGAAGTCCTTGAGATACGTGCAGGTAGCATCGTCAAGCTCTGTTCCGAGCCACTTGTCAAGTCCCTTGATATAAGGAACTGCTTCCATTACCTTCATACCGATAGCAGAGCCGAGAAGCTGAGCCTCGGGCTTCTTTTCGGTCTTTATCTCGATTATCCAAGTAGCCTTTCTTCCCTCGTCGGTAAGAAGTCCGAATTCGGGAACACAACCTGCGATAGAGCCCATAATGTCGATAATTCCCGAGTTTCTGTTACATCTCGCGCCAAGTACAGAGTTCGCGTAAACTACCGCAGACGACTCTGCCCAAGAGAGCACCTCGCCCTTTTGCGGCTTGTTTCCTACCTCGTCCATATAGCAAGTGCAGGTGAACGCGTCGTCCTCAAGAAGTCCGAGCGACTTGAGCTGCTCCTCGTAAAAGTCCTGCTTGGAGTACATAAACTTATTGAAGATAAGCTTCTGGAGAGGATTTGCGGGAACGTTCTTGTCTATAGGTCTTGGGTCAACAGAGAATTTCTGCTCGGATACGACACCCGCGTCTATAAGCTGCTGCATAAGATCAAATACGGGGGTCATCATCTTAAGTCCGAAGGACGTAACGAGATGATTGTATTTAGAGGTTACAGGAACCATTCTCTCAGCGCCAAAAGCGTCTCCGTACATAACGAGGGTCTTCATGACCTTCGCCATCGTCTCGCCCTTCTCACCGTCAAGAATAGCCTGCTGTTCTTTAGTAAGTATCATATTACTAACCTTTCTTTCTTAATTAAATTCAGAGCTTCATTGCCACGTCCCAAGCGCCCCAGATTACAGTACGGAGATTTCCTACCGAAGCCGCGTCGCCGATAACGTGGATATTCTTGCCCTTCTTCGCAAGAGGAGCGGGGTTATAGCCTACCGACATAATGACAGAGTCGGTGTCTATCTTAAATGTGTTGCCGTCCTTGCCTCTGACGGTTACCGCACCCTCACCTATCTCGCAAAGCGCTGTCTCGAGATGTACGGGAACGTTATTCGTCTTGAAGAAGTCGCGAAGGAAGCTGGTGTTAGCAAGGCAGATGCCCTTAGTCGTGATAAGGTCGTCCTGCATCTCGACTACAGTAGGCTTTTTGCCACTCAGATAAAGCTCATAGGCTATCTCACATCCCGTAAGACCGCCGCCGATGACTACTACGTTCTCGCCTACCTCAGCCTTGCCGAGCAGGAAGTCTATTGCCTCAACTGCCATCTCCGCACCCTTTACGGGTATCTTCTTTGCTACAGCGCCCGTAGCGACGATTATCTCGTCAGCGTCAAGCGCCTTTACGTCGGTTATCTCGGTGTTCATATTCACCGTGATGGGATATTTTGAAAGCTCACGGATATACCACGCGATGAGCGCTCTGTCCTTTTCCTTAAAGGAAGGAGCGGCAGCCGCTATAAATACACCGCCAAGCTTGTCGGTCTTTTCGTAAAGAGTAACCTCGTGTCCTCTCTTAGCGCACACGATAGCCGCCTCCATACCGCCGATACCGCCGCCGATAACGGCGATCTTCTTTTTCTTCTTTGCGGGCTCAAGGTGATACTTCTTAGACTGCATGGTCTCGGGGTTGAGAGCGCATCTTGAAAGTCCCATGGTATCGGTAAGATCCTGAGTATTTGCGTGTCCCTTAGAGGACGAGAAGTTAAAGCAACCCGCATGACAGCAGATACAAGGCTTGATATCCTCAAGTCTGTCCTCTATCAGCTTTGTGATCCACTCGGGATCAACGAGGAACTGACGCGCAACGCCTACGGCGTCTATTCTGCCCTCAGCAACTGCCTTAGCACCCACCTCAGCGTCCATTCTTCCCGCGCATACCACGGGGATATCAACGAACTGCTTGATGTGAGCAACGTCGTCAAGGTTACAGTTCTCGGGCATATACATCGGCGGATGCGCCCAATACCAAGAGTCGTAGGTGCCGTTATCCGCGTTGAGCATATCGTAGCCCGCGTCCTGAAGATACTTTGCCGCTCTCTCGGACTCTGCCATAGCTCGTCCTACCTCAACGTAGTCCTCGCCGGGCATAGCGCCCTCGCAGAAGCCCTTCATCTTGGACTCTACCGAGTAACGCAGAGAAACGGGATAGTCCTCTCCGCAAGCCTCCTTGATAGCCTTTACTACCTCAGCGGCGAAGCGGTAGCGATTTTCAAAGCTTCCGCCGTACTCGTCTGTACGCTTGTTGAAGAATTCTATTGAGAACTGGTCAAGCAGATAGCCCTCGTGTACGGCGTGTACCTCAACGCCGTCAACACCCGCTTCCTTACAAAGCTTCGCGGTCTTTGCAAACGCCTCGATTATCTCGTGTATCTGCTCTACCGTCATCTCGGGGCACTCGATGTCGTGCGCCCATCTTGACGGCTGAGGAGAGGGAGAAGCAAGCTCGTGCGATGTGTCTATGATAGGCTTGACGATAGCTCTTGTGAATTTGTTCTTATGGAGAGGCGCAACAAGCTCTGTTATCGCCCAGGAGCGTCCCATTCCCGCGGTAAGCTGAATAAAGAGCTTTGCTCCCGTCTTATGTATCTCGTCCATAAAGACCTTCAGCTCCTCGAACATCTTCGGATTCTGCCAGAGCCATTTTCCCCAGAAGGTGTCGCGCAGAGGCGCGATGCCGGGGATTATAAGTCCTACGTTATTGTTTGCTCTCTCGAGGAAAAGCTTTGCCGCCTCTTTATCAAAGTGGCAGCCCGTAAGCTCAAACCAGCCGAAAAGCGACGTGCCGCCCATAGGACACATAACGATTCGGTTCTTTATCTCTACGTTACCGATCTTCCAAGGGGTAAACAGAGCATCATATTTGGTGTTCATACGTTTCTCCTTTAAATATGCTTCTTTACTATTTCAAATATCTCATTTGCGATATCCTCGGCGGGTCTTGCCGCGTTTACGACGTAGATGCTCTCTCCGTCGCGGCGAAGATCCTCTACGACAGATAGGAATTTCTCTCTTACTGCCGTGAGTGTTTCAAGATTTTCATATATCTCGACAGATTCTCTTCCGCGCGAGATACGCTCAAGACTCTGCTCGGGGAGCAGGTCGAGATATATACAAAGGTCGGGGCGGCGTATCTCGGGCGAGTTTCTGTTCATAGACTTCACCCACTCGTAATCTGTCGCCGATCCCTGATAGGCAAGCGAGGAGTAATAATATCTGTCGCTGATGACGTCTATTCCCCTCTCGGTAAGCGCTCTTATGCCTGTCTCGGAATTGATGTTGTGCGCGATTCGGTCAAGCACGAACATTGCCGCCATCTCGCACTCACTCTTTTTCTCCTCGCCCGAAAGCGCTCGGCGTATTGCCTTGCCGCTCGGGAGCGTGGTAGGCTCTGCGCTGAGCGATACCTCTCTGCCAAGAGAGGCGAGATTTTGCGCCAGCAGCTCTACCTGAGTGGTCTTTCCCGCGCCGTCGATGCCCTCAAAAACTATAAATTTTCCTTTTGCGCTCATCTCGCTCTCCTTGTCTCTTTCGCCCTGCGGCGCTCTTTATTTTTTATTCTTCCTCTTTAACTATTGCAAGTCCAAGCTCTGCAAGCGCGCCCGAGTCAGGCTCGGAGGGACACTTGGTCATAAGCTCGGAAGCGTTCTGTACCTTCGGGAAGGCGATAACGTCGCGGATATCCTCAAGGCCGAGCAGAAGCGTTACAAGTCTGTCAAGACCGAATGCAAGACCGCCGTGAGGGGGAACGCCGTACTTGAATGCCTCAAGCAGATAGCCGAACTTCTCGTTAGCCTCTTCCTTGGTAAGTCCGAGCACCTCGAACATCTTCGACTGTATCTCGGAATCGTGTATTCTGATAGAGCCGCCGCCAAGCTCGGTTCCGTTGAGAACTATATCGTAAGCCTTTGCTCTGACTCTGCCGGGGTCGCTGTCGATATACTGAAGGTCCTCATCCATAGGAGAGGTAAAGGGGTGGTGCTTTGCGTAAAATCTTCCGTCCTCCTCGCTGTACTCAAGAAGCGGGAACTCTGTTACCCACAGGAACTTGAAGTCAAACGGATCGAGAAGTCCGAGACGCTTAGCGCACTCGCAACGAAGCGCGCCGAGAGAATCGAATACTACGCTGTTCTTATCCGCAACGATAAGAACAAGGTCGCCTGCCTCAGCCCCAACTGCCGCTTTGATAGCCTCGTTCTCCTCTTCGGTAAGGAACTTAGCGTAGGACGAGGAAATATCTCCGCTCTCTGCCCACTTGAGCCAAGCAAGACCTTTAGCGCGATAGGACTTAACGAACTCAACGAGCGAGTCGATCTCCTTGCGCGAGAACTTAGCGCCGCCCTTGACGTTGATAGCTCTTACAGAGCCGCCGTTCTCAACAGCACCCGCGAACACCTTAAATCCGCAATCCTTAAGTATCGCGGAGAGGTCGCAAAGCTCAAATCCAAAGCGGATATCAGGCTTGTCCGAGCCGAAGCGGTTCATCGCTTCCTCGTAAGGCATACGGATAAAGTCGTAGTCAAGCTCTATGCCCATTTCTTCCTTAAGAACGTACTTAAGGAAGCCCTCGTGCATTCTCATTACGTCGTCTGCCGTAACGAAGGACATCTCGGTGTCAAGCTGTGTAAACTCAGGCTGACGGTCAGCGCGAAGGTCCTCGTCTCTGAAGCAGCGAGCGATCTGGAAGTAGCGGTCAAAGCCCGATACCATAAGAAGCTGCTTATAGAGCTGAGGAGACTGAGGAAGCGCGTAGAACTTACCCTTGTGAACTCTGGAGGGGATAAGATAGTCTCTTGCTCCCTCGGGAGTAGGCTTGCAGAGGTTGGGGGTCTCGATGTCGATAAATCCGTTCTCTGCATAATAATCTCTCGCAAGCTTGCTGATGCGCGAGCGAGCGATGATGTTTCTTTGCATATCAGGGCGACGAAGGTCGAGATATCTGTGGCGCAGGCGAAGCTCCGCGTTTACCTTGCTGTTCTCGGTTATCTCAAAGGGAGGTGTCTGAGCCGCCGAGATCACCTTGAACTCGTCAACTGCTACCTCTACCTCACCCGTGGGGAGATTTTTGTTTATAGCGCCCTCTCCGCGCATACGGATAACACCCTTTGCCAGAAGCACGAACTCTGCTCTGACGCCGAATGCCTTTGCGAATATCTCGCGGTCGGTAGCGTCGTCAAATGCGAGCTGAAGGATACCGCTTCTGTCGCGAAGGTCAATAAATATAAGCGCGCCAAGGTCTCTCTGCTTCTGCGCCCAACCCATAACGCAAACTCTTTCTCCTACGTTTTTAGCGCTGAGCTCACCGCAATAGTGAGTGCGCTTGTCGTTAGCTGTCAAAAATTCTGCCATTTTTATTTGTCCTTTCAGATTTTTATCGTTTTACTCTCCGAGCACGTTGCCCTTGCTATCAAAGATAGGAAGCTTCTCAAGATAGATAAGGTCGTCTCTGTTCTGCGCGTCGCCCTCGGCAAGAATAGTAGCTCTGCCGCATATAACGCCGCCCGCCTTGTTTACGAGCACCTCGATAGCGTTCAGCGATTCTCCCGTGGAGATAACGTCGTCAACTATAAGTATTCTCTTTCCCTTCATCTCCTCTGCGTCAGCGATATCAAGATAAAGCTTCTGCTCCTTGGCGGTGGTGATGGAATGAACGTCTGCCTCAAAAACGCCCGTCATATAGAGCTTGGGGGATTTGCGCGCAAGAAAATATTTCTGATTGCCCGCAAGTCTTGCCATCTCGTGAACCAGCGGAATACCCTTCGCCTCGGCGGATATCATATAATCGTATTCAGGAACTCTCTTCAGCAGCTCCTCCGCGCAAGCGGTGGTAAGCTCGGGGTCTCCGAAGATAACAAACGCGCCTATCATAAGATTCTCGTTAAGAGGGCAAAGAGGAAGATCTCGCTCAAGACCTGCTATAGTCATTCTGTAATACATCTGTTCCATTTTTTGTTTTCCTTTCCGTGTTTTGTTCTATACACATAATCTTTCAATTTATATTATACTCGGATTTTCTCAAATGTCAATATTTCACGGCAAAGAAAGCTTAAAACTTTTGTTCCTCCAACATATCTCCTTGACAAGAACAAAAAAAGATGTTATAATATTCGTAGCATTTAATTCCCCTTCAATATGAACTTCAAAGAACAAATCAGTAAGGAGAACATAGCTAATGAAAGATAACGCTACCTATAAGAACAACGAGCTTGATCTGCTCGATATTCTCAAGATCCTTTTTTCAAAAGCAAAGCTGCTTGTTTGTATCACGCTTCTCGCGGCTATAATCGGAGGCGCGCTCGGCGGCGCTATAACTCTCCTCGGCAGGAGAGAGTACGGCACGCAGGTTGAGTTTTATATCACCCCCAACGCGACAGACTCAACCGTCCTTCACCTCCTTGCGTCCGAGAGATTCGCGGAAAAGCTCCTTCTTAACGAAAACGGACTCCCCGAGAACAGTTCAGGAGCAGAATACGAGGTGGCTCTTGCTGCAAAGCTTGAAGCAGATACCGCCCTCAAAGCCCTGTCAGAAGCTAAAAAGCTTTCTAAGGAAGCGCCGAGAGCTCTCGCGATAGCTCAGAAGAACTACGAGGAAAAGCAGAAGGCGTACGACGACACCTACAACCTGCTCACCACCTACAAGAGCGCCACGAGCGATAAGATAGCAGAAGATCCCGAGCACGTGCAGAAGATGAAGCAGTACGAGGCTGATCTTGAAGTGGCAAAGACCGAAAAGAAGCTGGCAGAGGAGCAGTACTACCTCGCAAGCCAGAACGCTCTCGTAGCAACACATAATCTTGAGGCGGCAAAGGAAGCCTCGGCAAGCGCAAAAAAGAAGGCGGACGACTTGTCCGAGGATATACTCGAGCAATGGCGTGAGATAGAAAAGAACAAGAAGAAGATATCTCTCATCAACGAATCTCTTTCCTACAAATACATTGACGTTGAGACCACCGACAAGGCCACCGACGAAAAGGCAAACCGCCAGTTCCTTATAGTTTCTATCGCAGTTGAAAAGGACGAGGCTCTCGCAAAGCGTCTCCTCTGCAATATACGAGACAGACTTCCTGCCTTCGTTGAGGAAAATATGGAGGCCTCTGACACAGATGCCGAGACGGTATGCACGCTTATCAGTACCGCGGCAGAGGTAGAAAACCTCAGTAAAAACAGTCTTGTCAAGGAAATCGCAAAATTCGCGCTCATAACCTCGTTTATGGCTCTCGCGGTATCCTGCATTATGGTAGTCTGGACAAGCATGAAGAAAAAGCCTGCCGCTCCTAAGAGGGATGACGATATAGACACACCCTTTAATGATCAGGAATCTTAAAACTATACAAAAAAGCGTTGCGAAATGCGTGTTATCCTTAACGGAGAACACGCAATGAATTGCAACCTCGCGGTTGCG
>CALCTA010000027.1 GCA_937893945.1 uncultured Clostridia bacterium
CTACAAATTTAAATTTTCCCTTCATTAAAGTTCTTTGGCTCCACCTTTCTTTCAAGAAAGGTGGAAAAACAGTTCGTATAAAACTAACTTTCTCAGAGCATTCTCACGGCTACGCCTTGCTTTTTGGCGTAGAGGACGGTATAGGCTGTGCCGCCGTTTGAGGAAAGGCAAAAGGCAACGCAGAGGTTACTTCCGTCAACTAAGGCGCGATTTCTCGCGTGCATACAGCCGCTATTATAGGTTTCCGAGGCATAGCAGACGCTATCCGCTCTTTCAAGCACCATAGAATACGCGCGCTTGGCGCTCTCGCTCCAGCCGCGAGTCTGATCCTTGCAGGGAAGATAGAGACAGAGCTTTATCTCGTCTCCGTAGGTCTTCTTTTTCTCAAGCACCTTGAGGGCGGCGATGGTGTCAAATCCCTGGGCGCCGCCGCATCTGAACTCGCGGTAGCCGTCAGCGATAAGCTCATCGAGAAGGCGGTCGAGCTTTTCGGGTAGGTGCAGAATTATATCTCGCGGAATATTCCTATGCCCCGTAAAGCAACATATTTTTCTCTCCATAACGAGCGCCCCCCTTTCTTTGTTTATTATATTATACACTATTTTATGGATAAAAGAAAGTACTTTTCTCAAAAAAACTTGCACCGTTCGGGCACTTTTGTCATATTTATGCCAAGCGTAATATAAAATTGTGATAGAAGAAAAAATCAGGAGGAATATCTATGAGAACGATCAAGGAATACCGAGGTTTATCGCGTTTTGTTTGTCTTGCGGCGGCGCTGCTATTGCTTTGCAGTACGCTTGTTTCCTGCTCCGAGGCGAGCGGAGAGGCAGAAGAGACCGCGCTTCTCTCACCTGCTATGAGCATACTTGCTTCAGAGAGCGGCATGGCTAAGTCGGCGCTCGTGGGAGAGAGCATTAAATTTACGTCAGAGGATTTTGCAAGGGTCATGAATATTGAGAGCGTGAGCAGTATCACTATAACCGAGCTTCCGCCGATCACCGACGGAGAGCTTCGCGTAGGCTCGGCAGTCGTTACGGGTGAGCAGACGCTCAGCGCGGCAAGTGTCTCTTTGATGACCTTTTCGTCAAGCTCGGCGGTGAAAAGCTCGCAATTCAAATTCAAGGTCAACGATCTGCCGTATGAGATGACCTGCAAGCTCTATTCGTTAGAGGAAGAAAACTACGCGCCCACGCTTGCTTACGCGCCCCTGACGGCAGTTGAGGTAAGCACGTACGAGGACGTCAGCTGCTTCGGTCGGCTGCCTTGCTATGATCCCGACGGCGACGAGACGAGGATAGAGGTGGTGTCCTATCCCAAAAAGGGCGTGCTTGTTATTGAGGATAGCGCGCTCGGTACTTACAGATATATTCCCTACGAGAACGAGACGGGCAAGGATTCCTTTACCTACGTTGCTATTGACTGCTATGGAAACTACAGCGCCGCAAAAGAGGTATCTGTTGAAATAAAGCGCTCGGGAATGTCCGAAAAATACGTTGACCTTGACGACTCGCCTTATCACAATTCCGCCCTCGCGATGACCGAAAAGGGAATAATGGGCGGCACGCAGGTTGGAAGTGCGTTCTATTTCTATCCCGACAGAGAGGTCAGCCGCGCCGAGTTCGTTGTGATGGCGATGAACGCGGCGGGTATTACCGATATTGCGCCTACGGGAAGCACTGTGTTCTCCGATGATGCCGAGATACCGAGCGATATGAAGCGCTATATTGCGACCGCCTACGAGCTTGGATATATCAAGGGGAGCGCGGGGGAAGACGGAAAGCTCTGCTTTGAACCGTCAAGAAGCATCACTCGCGCAGAGGCGGCGGTAATGCTCGGCAGTATGCTCGGTGCGGCGACACCGACTATGAAGCCGACGATAGCAGACGACAGTGAAATACCCGTGTGGGCGCAGTCTTCGGTCTATGCGATGGTAGAGATGGGCGTGCTTGAAGCGACCGAGACGGGAGTATCTCCCCTTGAAAAGCTGACGCGCGGAAGCGCCGCCGATATCCTTTCAAGATTTATCAGATACGCCGAGGAGAAGTAGGAAGTTAGTTTGGGACGCGTTTTTCTGTTCTTTTCTTGAAAGAAAAGAACCAAAAGAACTTTAATGA
>CALCTA010000028.1 GCA_937893945.1 uncultured Clostridia bacterium
GAGCGCGAAGCAAGCGAGCAACGCTCCAAAAAAGGTTTTTCTCATATTTGTTTCAATTGGTTGGTTCATGTTTGTTTGCATAAATTGACAATATACAAAAATAGATTATTTTTATTTAAATAAAAAACATTTTGCTATCTTCGCATTAAAATAACAAAGATTATAGGATTATGAAACGCGACAGACATATTTTTCAGCTTATCGAGGCGGAGTATCGCCGCCAGTTGAAAGGTATTGAGCTTATAGCTTCGGAGAACTTCGTCAGCAACGAGGTAATGCAGGCTATGGGTTCGGTGCTTACGAACAAATATGCCGAGGGCTATCCCGGCAAACGCTATTACGGAGGGTGCGAGGTAGTCGATATTGTAGAGGATATCGCAAGAGAGCGCCTGAAAGAACTATACGATGCCGAGTGGGTGAACGTACAGCCACACTCCGGTGCACAGGCTAATGCGGCAGTGTTCCTTGCGGTGCTAAACCCCGGTGACAAGTTTATGGGACTGAACCTTGCCCATGGTGGACATCTATCTCATGGTTCGGCAGTAAACACCTCGGGTCTGATATATACTCCATGCGAGTATAACGTGAATGCCGAAACTGGCCGTGTCGACTATGACCAGATGGAGGCAAGGGCCCTCGAGTTCAAGCCGAAGCTCATCATCGGAGGCGCGTCTGCATACTCCCGCGAATGGGACTATGCAAGGATGAGAGAGATTGCAGACAAGGTCGGAGCCATACTCTGGATCGACATGGCTCACACTGCCGGACTCATCGCAGCAGGCCTTCTGAGCAACCCTGTCAAATATGCACATATCGTGACATCTACAACCCACAAGACTCTTCGCGGTCCTCGCGGCGGTATGATACTGACCAACGACGAGGAGCTTGCAAAGAAGTTCAACAAGGCTATATTCCCCGGAACACAGGGCGGTCCTCTCATGCACGTTATCGCGGCTAAGGCAGTCTGCTTCGGCGAGGCTCTCACTCCTGAGTTCAAGGCATATCAGCATCAGGTAGTCCTCAACGCGAGAGCACTCGCAGACGCTCTTCTCGCTGAAGGCTTTGACCTCGTTTCCGGCGGTACTGACAACCACCTCATGCTCGTTGACCTTCGTCCTATGGGCGTTACCGGCAAGGAATTTGAGGCAAGACTTGACAGCGTTCACATCACCGCAAACAAGAACGCTATCCCCAACGATCCCGAAAAGCCTTTCGTTACCTCGGGTATAAGAGTTGGAACTCCCGCCGTTACCTCAAGAGGTCTTAAGGAAGACGATATGAGAACTCTCGCTCATCTCTTAGCTCTCACCGCTAAGGATTACGAGAACTCGGCAGAAAAGGTTCGCGCAGAGGTCGCGGCGCTTTGTAAGAAGTACCCTCTGTATCAGTAAAATAGTATAATACAGAGAAAAACTCCAAGGAGCGCCCACGGGCGCTCCTTGCTTTTTTTGTATCTTGAAAATCACCGACAGTGCAGGTGGTTTCAAAAAGCTTTAGCTTTGCACAGATTATTTATCCGAGCGAAGCGATGAATCAAATAGCCTTCTCCTGCGGGAGAAGGGGGACCACGGTAGTGGTGGATGAGGAGTTAGCTTGTGGTAAGGACACCTCATCCGTCAGCCTTCGGCTGCCACCTTCCCCCACTGGGGAAGGCATATTGAAGGTGATTGCCACGTATATGGCAGTGAGGCAAGACTCACAAGTTACAGACAATTCGACGAGCCTATAGGATATGATAAAATTTTGGGCTACCCCCTATACTAAAATACCCCCTGATATGCAGGCGGATCATTATTTACACCAATGACTAAGGAGAATTTTATGAGAAGATCATTTACAGCACTTATCGCTCTCCTGCTCACACTTTCAATGCTCGTGGGCATTTTCGCAAGCTGTACGAACAAAACTCCCGACACGAACAGCTCGACAGATGCATCAACCGACGGCGCGACAGAAAAGCCTACCGAAAAGCCTACAGACGATGGCAAAGAGGAAGGCACTGACGATCCCGGCAAGGACGATCCCGTCGTTCCGCCTGTTGAGGATGACAATGGACCGAGAAAAACTCCTATTATGGGTTGGGCGTCCTGGAACGCTTACCACCCGAATATCAGCGAATCCGAGATACTCTCTCAGGCAGAAAAGCTCGTTGAGTACGGTCTTGCAGATCTCGGCTACACCTTCGTCAACATCGACGACGGCTGGCAGTACGGCAGAGTTGACGGCGTGGTGCAGATAAACGAGGAGAGATTCCCGAATGGAATGAAATATATGTCGGATACCCTGCACTCTATGGGACTTAAGGCAGGTATCTACAGCGACGTGGGAGAGACGACCTGCGGAGCTATGCACAGCGGCGAGACCAAGAACACCAACGTCGGTCTTTACGGCTACGAGGAAGAGGATCTCCGCAGATACCTCATCGAATGGGATTTCGATTTCATCAAGGTTGACTGGTGCGGCGGCGGTAAGCTCGGTCTTGATAAGCAGAAGAGCTACACCAAGCTCTCTTATATAATCGAGGACATCGAGTATGAGACCGGCAAGGATAAGATATACAACGTCTGCTGCTGGGAATTCCCGGGCGAGTGGGTAGTTGACTGCGCTGACTCCTGGAGAACAGGTGCTGATATCACCAACGACTTCGATTCTATAGTTTATCAGATAAACCGTATCCGCGACCTTGCGAAATACCACGGCCCCGGACACGTAAACGACCTCGATATGCTCCAGATAGGCAACGGAATGAGCTACGAGGAAGATAAGACACACTTTGCGATGTGGTGTATGATGTCCACTCCGCTTATGCTGGGTATGGACCTCAACTGCATCTCTGACGAAACTCTTTCGATAATCTCAAACGCCGAGCTTATCGCTATCAATCAGGACGAAGCCTGCATTCAGGCTGCTCCCGTAAAGAAATACGGCGAGGTCGAGGCGTGGACCAAGGATCTCGGTGATGTCGGCTCGGGCGAGAAGGCTATCGCGCTTCTCAATACCTCAAACAAGGCTCAGACCGTAACGGTATATTTCGGCGAGCTCGGTCTTGAGGGCGTTGAGGCTATCCGCGACCTTTGGGCGCACGAGGATATAGCCGTATCGGGCTGCTACACCGTAACAGTACCCGCTCACGGAACCTGCGTATTTACCGCCAAGGGCTCTCCCGTGGCTACTGACAGCAAGTTTGACGATAACATCCTCAAGCCCGACGGCTCTGTTCCCAAGGCGTCCCTCGATATGAGCGACACCGCGGCTACCGTCGATCTGAGCGCTGTCGGAAGCTTTGACTGGTCTCACTTCTCCTCAAGCGTAACGACCAAGAAGGCAAATAGCGCAAACGAGATAAGACTTGATCACGACGGCTCGGCAGTAAATTACAATAGCGGCACGAGCTTTAGCTGGAGCGACGCCGAAGGCACTGCCTCTGGAAGCTCCTCGGGCGGAATGGGAATAAAGGTAAAGGGCGATACCGTCCTGCTCTCCTTCCCCTGCGATAAAAATACCCGTACTGTATCGGTATTCCTCGGAGCTACCTCGGCGAACGCCAAGGCAGAGCTTATAGTAGGCGGAAAGCTGCTCTCAACTGAGGTATTCAGCGCGTCAAGCGGCGAGAGCGTCAACAAAACCGTAACCGCAACCTTCTCAAGCGACAGACCCACAAATGCATATATAAGAATTAGCATTTCAAAGATAAACGGAACGAGCGGAACAGTAGGCGTAAACGCGGCGGCTCTCAGCCTCGCGCCTGCAAAGGATACCATATACGCCCCCGAGTTCCTCACGGGCAGCGCAGGCACGTCTGTGCTGGTAAGCTACGCCGCGGCAACCGATAACGCGAAGTACGTGGCTATCG
>CALCTA010000029.1 GCA_937893945.1 uncultured Clostridia bacterium
TCTCCGCAGACCTTTCGTCTGCGGAGAGTTTTTTTAGTTTACAACGTTCTTTGGTGAGCCGCCTATAAAATGCTCAATGTTGTCCTCAACTATCGAGAGAAGCCTTTCTCTCGTCTGTAAGGGCGCCCAGGCAACGTGGGGGGTTATCGTGATGTTAGGGGCAGAGCAGAGAGGACAGTCCTCTCTCATAGGCTCGCTTGTCAGCACGTCAATTCCCGCACCTGCGAGATGTCCGCTCGCAAGAGCGTCTGCAAGAGCCTGCTCGTGGATAACTCCGCCGCGCGCGGTATTGATGAAATACGCGCCTTTCTTCATCTTTGCAAATGCGTCGGCATTGAACTTTTCTCTCGTGCTTTCGTTTAGAGGGCAGTTGACCGAGAGATAGTCGCTCTCGCAAAGCAACGTGTCAAAATCGACAAACTCAACGCTGCTGTCCACCTGAGGTGTGCGAGTGGTTACTATCACGCGCATCTCAAAGGCTTTGGCAATCGCCGCCACTCGCTTGCCGATAGCACCGTAGCCGAATATTCCAAGCGTCTTGCCCGCAAGCTCCTCAGTAGGACGAGAGAAGAAGCAGAAAAGTCTGGAGCGTATCCACGCGCCGTCCTTGACGTCTCGGTCGTAATCGGCAACCTTGGAAGCGTGGTTAAGAATATAAGCAAACACCTGCTGTGCAACGGCAGAGGTCGAATACGAGCCCGCGTTACAGACTGTTATGCCTTTCTCACGCGCGTAGGCAACGTCGATATTGTTGTAGCCTGTCGCGAAAAGGGCGATAAGCTTGAGATTCTTTGCGGCATCAAGCTCATTCTTTCCAAGCACGGTCTTATTGAGGACTACCACGTCGGCATCCTTGATTCGCTCCGCGATCTGCTCGGGAGCAGTCTCGGGATAGTAGGTTACCTTTCCGAAACGCTCAAGCAAAGTAAGATCGAGATCATCTGCACTTACGGTGCTGCAGTCTGTGAGAACTATATTCAGAGACATTATCCTTTTACCTCAAAGCGATTTTTACAACGGGGACATACCACAAAGTGCTTGCCCTTTGCCTTAGGGAGACGGAGGACCGCCTTGCAAGCGGGACATTTGCGATAGACGTGAGTTTTTCTGTCGCGGAATTTATTCTTGCGGAGCTTGAAGAAGCCGCAGAACTTGTCGTTTTCACGCTTGCGCGCCGCAATGTTCTTTGAGAACATTCTTGAGAATATCCATACCACGAGGGCGGATGCGACCACGTAGTAGAAGAGCGAGAACCAGATGGAGCGAACAAAGATAGATACTATCGTGCAGATAAGCACGAAGGCGAAATAAACGCAGAGCAGTACCGTTGAAAGCGTATCTGTTCCGTACCTTCCGTACATGAAACGATAAAATTTATTTTTGAGCTTACCCATTTATTAAAACTATCCTTTCACCCTTAATTATTCGGTGCGAAGCGCGATAACAGGATCCTTTCTGGAAGCCTTCTTTGCGGGGATAAGTCCTGCGAGCATGGTAAGTCCCATGCTGATAAGAACGAGGACAACTGCCGCAAGGGCAGGAAGGGTTGCGCGGATGTTCGAGAATCCTGTAAGTCCCTGAATGATCGCGTTCGTAGGCAGGCAGAGAATTACGGTCATAAGGATACCTATAATTCCTGCGGCAAGTCCGATAATAAAGGTCTCCGCGTTGAATACGCGTGAAATATCGCGCTTGGACGCACCGATAGCACGGAGAATACCGATCTCCTTAGTTCTCTCAAGCACCGAGATGTTGGTGATTATTCCTATCATAATAGAGGAAACGACAAGAGAGATAGCAACGAATGCGATAAGAACGTAAGAAATGACGTCGATGATTATAGTTACAGAGGACATCATGATACCGATGATATCGGTGTACTCAAGCTGATCCTTTTCCTCTACACTCGCGTTGTAGTCAGCGATGAACTGCTCAACGTTTTCTTTCTGGTGGAAGTCCTTAGCGTAGAAGTTGATAGAAGCGGGCTTATTCTTCTCGGCATTGCCAAGCGAGGTAAGCACGGACTTATAGGTCGCATCGGTCTGAGGAGCAAAGTTGTAAAGCGCTTCCTCTATCTGGAGGAACTCCTCGCTGTCTGCGGGGAAGCCGTGGAGAATAGCAAGGAAGATCTCCTCGTTTACCGTCATAGTCTTGAGAGACTCGGATACCTCGACGTATATCTGGCTCATTACCTCCTCGCCCGCAAGCTCAACGAGCCCGGGGATGACCATAGGTGTTTCTGTTCCGGGAATAGTGGTCTCAAATCCGTTTACAAGCACGTAATAGTGCGAAAGATCCATATAGGGAAGGAAGGAGGGGAGATTTGCTGGAGTGATCTCTCCGAATACTCCGTATTCCTTCATCATTTCGTTGATAGTGCCTGCAAGTCCCATAAGCCCCATCATATTTGCGGGGTTAGCCGACGCAGCCTCAAGCATAGTGTTAAGAAGCTCTATCTTAGCTTCGTTAGGAAGCAGGAAGAATACGTTCTTAAAGCCTGCCGCATCCTTGATGTCGAGCTGCTTTGCAAACTCCTCCTCTGTCTTTATCATCTGCGTCATATAAGCATAGAATTGATCCATAGTGGAGGGGTCTATCTTGTTTATAAGCTCGCCGATGGTATCGGGGGTGTATTTGGTCCTTTCAAATCCAAGTCCTGTGAGGACGTTGATGTCGGGGGTCTCCATCTGCTGACTGATGACGTCGCTGTTCTTGTTTTCATCAAGGAGATAATCAGTGAGGTCCTTGGTATAGCCTATAACTCCTGAAATAGAGGTTGCGGATGCATCTACCTTGGGGCGAACGATACCCGAGATCTTAAGCTCTGTTCCTTTATCCTTGATAAATTTCGAGAGCTGATCGTCAGTGTAGTATTCTCTTACGTCGCTCCATACCGTATAGGTATTTCCGTTATGGGTATAGGTCTTTTCGGTGGGAATAAAGAAATCCTCAGTATTGAGAAGCGTGAACTTCATATCAAGGAAGTAATCGATGGGGTAGGGCTCGATGTCCTCGGACTCATACTTCTCACCTGACATAATAGAATTCATAATGCCCTCAAGCTCGCCCTGATCGAGAACGCCGAGCATATAAAGAGCCATCTTGCTTATGGAGTTGTTCTTTCCTACTACGAGAACGACCTCGTTCTCATCCTCAGGCCAATGGCCGTCAACGATATCGTACTGCTGATCAAGCAGGTCCTGATTGTCGATCATTTCGCTGAAAACGTTTACTCCCGCAGAGCCCGAAGCCTCCATAAGAGTACCAAGGCTTGAGAAGCTTTCGCCCATGTTCTTGAACATGTTCTCAAGTCCGAGCTTGAGAGTACCGTCCTCGGTATATACCTGAAGATCAAGATTATAGGTGTACTGAATGTCGCTTACGTACTTATCTATTTCTTCTGAATGTTCTTCGATATAAGCCTTGAATGCCTCGAGGTTGTTAGGACGCGTTGATGTCATCGCGGTTACCATAGAATCAAGCGAGTTGTCAACGTAGATCTTATCGTCGTCGTGTTCCTCTTCGCTGTTTGAGGTAGAGGTCATTGCTTCCATCATCGCGCTCATATCCTGTGTTTGCTCAAATATGGAGAGCGGATAGGTAGAGAGTGTGTCCTCCTGGACCTGATCGATAAAGATCTGAATTCCGTTGGAGAGAGAAAGTATGAGGGCGATGCCTATGATTCCTATACTGCCCGCGAAAGAGGTAAGAACTGTTCTTCCTTTCTTGGTCAGCAGGTTCTTCATAGAAAGCGAGATCGCTGTCGCAAACGACATAGAGGTCTTCTTGCTGTCTGCCTTGCGCGCCTTCTTGTCCTTCTTTATCTGAAGTCTCTTTTCAGCATCCTTAGCGGTAAGCTCCTCGTATTCCTCTTGGGTTATGGGGTTGGAATCGTCTGTAACCTGACCGTCGGAGAGCTTTACGATACGTGTCGAATACTGCTCGGCAAGCTCGGGGTTATGTGTTACCATAATTACGAGACGGTCGTCAGCCACTTCTTTAAGAAGCTCCATGATCTGTACGCTCGTGTGTGTATCAAGCGCGCCCGTAGGCTCGTCGGCAAGCAGTATATCGGGGTTATTTACGAGTGCGCGTGCGATAGCAACTCTCTGCATCTGACCGCCTGACATCTGATTGGGCTTCTTGTGAAGCTGATCTCCAAGACCTACCTTATTAAGCG
>CALCTA010000030.1 GCA_937893945.1 uncultured Clostridia bacterium
GATAAAAATCTTTTCATTCTGACTTCCTTGACGAGAGATGTAATGTCTATAAATATTATATCACATCTCATTTTTGATTTCAATAGACGCTTGTGCATTTTTACTCAACGAATATACAGTTTGGAGGTCAAGCGGCGCGTTTGTATATTGATCAGTTGCCTGAATTGTGCAGTATGATATGTGTCTCGAATGTAAGATCCTCGCAGGTCAGCAGCACTTCGCCACCGTGCTTCTTGGCGAGCTGCTGCATACTCAATATTCCAAGGCCGTGAACCCTTCCGTCATTCTTTTTCGAGATCAGATTCGAGACGTCGATCTCCTTCTCGACCTTGTTTTTCACGGCTATGATTATCATATTGGAGTCAACTCTTGCAAAAACGTTGACTACCTTAGGCTCAATGCTCGCTGATTGCAGATACTCGGCGGCGTTGTCGATAGCGTTTCCGAGGATCACGGCAATATCTATATGCGAGACGTTTATCGGTTGCATCTCTCCGTAGCTTGCGTCTATTCTTATCCCGCATTCTGCCGCCGCCTCGGACTTTGCGGCGACTACCGCGGCGATCACGTCCGCCGCGCCGCTTATGTGGCTTTGGCTCAGCGATTGCTGTTCTTCCTTAAGCGCTGACAGTACGGCGCCTGTGTTGCCGTTCTCAAGCTCGGAGATAACTCCGATCAAAAAGTTTTTGTGATCGTGTTCTATCTTGTATATCCTTTGGTTATAGTCGAGTATCTGCTGATATTGCTCGGACTGAACCTCAATTATTTCCTGCGAAGCGGTGATGAGCTTGTCCTTTTGATAGCTTTTATAGGTTACGTTGAGTATCTGAAAGACGAGGATATTGCTTGAGATCAGCACGAGATAGCTTATTGAATTCGTGAAGGATAAAAAGGGATTCTCAGGGAGCTGAATGAAGCAATAAACGTGTATTACAGAAAGGAAAATGCTCACGATAGGCAGAAAAACAAGCGGTAAGATCACTCGCGGAGGAAGTGCGGAGTTATCTTTGTAGCTTTTCGCGCGAAGCAGTGCTACTATGAGGATTATGATAAGCTTTGAAACGGTAATTCCGACTATCGAAAAGAAATCCTGCGACATATCAAATGTTGTATTTGAGAACAAGATGTGAAGCAAGGTTGTTGTGATCGACTCCGCCGCGAAGTTCAGAGCGCATATAACGGTTGACAAAATAAGCCTTACGTACCACTTGTATTTGTACAGCAGAGAGAGGGCGAAGGGCAGAAGAATGATAAGTACAGTGCTATATAGGCTTATGGGGAGGATGCGGAGTATTACGGTGTAGAGAATTACGAGCGCCGAGAGCGATATTGCGAGGACGTGCTTAGATACGCGTGGCTTTGAAAAAGAGCCGAAGAATAATACGAAGGTATATATCAGCAGAGAAGCGCTGATAAGGGCGATGAGGAATGACAAAAAGATACTCATAATGAACTCTCCACGTATCTTGCGTATGCAAGAAGGACTTCTTTCTTTTTTCGTATGCTTATCGGAACTTTTTCGTTGGCTTTAAGGATAACGCTGTAGTTATCAAAGTCCTTTACCTTAGCAAAATTAACGATGTATCCCTGATGCACCTGATAAAATCCGTATTTGCCGAGCGCATCGCAAACGTCTGCAAATCGCTCGGTGGTGGTATAAATTCCGTCGCTCGTGTGATAGACCGTGTGCCTCTTGCAGAATTCGATATAGTCAATGCTCTCCAAGGGCAACGACAGAGTTTTATTATGTATCCTGATGGTGTGAGACCTGCTAAGAGCGCCGAGCTTTTCGATTGCCATATTCAATACGGAATTCAGCTTATCCTTGTCGCAAGGCTTCAGAATATACCGGAATGCCGCACATTCATAACCCTCTATTGCATACTGAGGGTAGGCGGTTATAAAAATAATAATGCTTTTCGTGTCGGTCTTGCGCAGCTCTTTCCCGAGATCGATTCCGTTCATTTCGGGCATCTCTATATCCAAAAGCAAAATGTCGTATTTTTTTGCGGCGTGAGCAGACAGGAGCTCCGAGGGGCTCTCAAAGGTAGAGATCTCCAAAATTTCTGCCGTGCTACAGCTCTCGCAAAGAAGCTTCAGCGAGGACACATCCTTTGCGGAATCATCGCATATTGCGATACGTACCATAATTTACTCCTAATTTTTATTTGGTAATATACACATAAATTATAACACGAATTCATGATTTTGTAAATAGCGCCAAGACGACGAATGAGCGGATTTACTCGACGAATGTGCAAATTCGCTTGACAGCGCGGGGCAGGGATGGTATAATAAGGGAAGATAAGAAAAGGAGAGCCTATTATGATAAAAAATAAAGGGTACATAAAGCTTGCGGCGATGTTGGCGAGTTTTTGCATTGTCTATTTAGCAACTTTATTATGGGATCATATATCGGGAGGAGTCGAGCATTTTTCGTTTTTCGCATCATACATAGGTTTGCCAATATTTTGTATATTATATGGCGTAGAGTCAGCCGTATATAGCAAAAACGGTGGAATGCCCGCGTTGTTCCTTTTGCCATTTGCTCTTATAATTTCGGGTTTGCTTTTAATCTATGATCAAAAGCAAAACATTTTGATCAAACTCATATTTATTGCAGTACTACCTCTTGTATCGTTTGGCATTACTAAACTTTTTTCCAAAGCACTTTCGCCGCAAAAGCTAAAGATATTAAAACTTGTATTTTCGTATCTTTTGCTAGCAATAATGATTTTTTCTTTGATAGCAGGTCTTCAAATAAGCGAATACATAACTGCTCCCCACGATGAAGCGCCATATGTAAGCAGATCAGTTGGATATACTATATTATTTATACCCGTAACTGCAATAATAATTGGTATTGTAAGTTATGAATGTACACGGCAGCTCTTTTGGCCATTATTTGTTTTTGTTCCGACGGGTGTTTTGATATTTATGGTATGCGGAGATAATGTTTTTGTCTCACTGATTTGCACGCTTATTTTGACGCTTCTGTATTTTATAGGTGTGGCTGCTATGTGGGGTATCGCTACGATCACCGAAGCAATATCGAAAAATAAAAGTAGTTTGTAACTTTATGATACACGGCTTCGAATGAAACGCGTTCTGAACAGAAATCTTATCTAATGAACCGATAGGAGTGTATATGAAAAAATTCTGTTATCATTGATTTCGTTTGTCATTGGCACTCTCTGGTTATTGCCTTGTCTTATCTTGTCTTCGTTTTTACGGAGGGTGAATCATACCTATTTGCGCTCATTATATTTATTTGGTCGGGCTTTTGGGGTGCTTTAGGAGCAATTCTGAATAAGAGTAAAAAGGAAGAATTTTAAATTTCATAACGCACCACAAAAATTCGCTCAAGAGTAATTTTCATTCCAAAATGCCGCACAGGCAGTGTGTCATTAATAAAATATTTGATTTTTTGGAAGAATGAATTTGTAAAGATCATAATTTGCTGCCAAGGAGGTATATATGTCAATAAAACAAAAGATATCAAACATTATCGCTTCGATAATATCCGCGCTCGTTTTTCCCGGATATTTGTGTGTTTATTTGTATGCAGAAAGCATTCCAAGTTCTCCGGAAAGCCAATACAGCATGCTATATCTTGTAATTATTTACCTAATCATTCCCCCTCTTCTTGGCTTCTGCGTTGGTGCAATATCATTCAGAATGACACGCAAAGTAATTTTTCCAACTGTCTTGACAACATCCGTTAGTCTGATCTCGGGAATATGCACACAAGTTATATATATGTCTATACGCCACGCTCCGATCGAACGTATTATCGGAAGCATTACGGGATTTGCTAGTATATACTTAATGTTAGCATTTCCAATAACTTTTTTAGTAGCCTCGTTCATTACAAAATGCTGTTCTTCGGAGCAAAGAAAAATTCCATCACATATGTGACTAAAAAGCATCCCGATAATATTTTTACGCGCCGCGGTGCATACCGCGGCGCGTATTCTTTGTGAAAGATGGATTTAAACAACAAAACTTTTCTTAAATAGGACAGGTTCTGTCCTGGTTAAATGTTATAATATGCTTGCAGCTGCAAGTGAATAATCTTATACCAAAAGAAAGGTTAAAAAATGAAAAACAAAAATATTGAAACAAATATAACGAATGAGACGATTTACTCGACGAATGTGCAAATTCGCTTGACAGAGCAGGGCAGGGGTGGTATAATAAAAGCAAAGAGCGAGGTCGCGCTAAACCCCGTAAAAAGCATTGGAGGTAAAGCTATGCAAAAGAAAAAATTTAAAGTATGGTGCGTAATAATTTCGGTTATTTGTACTTTTTTGCTTGCCTGTGTTCTGCTTGAATGCTTTTTGCCGAGCTTTTTTGGAGAAGAGTATAGAGGAGCGAATCATTATTCCGAGGGCGATTACAAAACGTTTGGACACGGTTTTAACCGTTACGGAAAAATAGCTTCTGAATATCTTCCCGAATATGATGAGGCGGCTGAGGATGCAACCTATATTGATTTTGCATACTTCGATTCAAGCCTGTATTTAACGCGATACGTGGCGGTTTGTGTTGGCGTGCGCTATCCTGAAGAAATATATTCTCAGAAGAGAGAGGTGCTGTTGGCATCGGGCACGGATATAGGCTCTACGGTTGCCAAAGGTGCAGAAGAGGATGACACGCAGAATCGCCTTATAGCAACAGACAAAAGACTGAACGGAGAGCACGTGTATTATATTGCGGAATGCTCTGATACCGACCGGGCGATTATGTATATGGTATTTATATCAAGCAGGGAGTTTGATACCGACGATGCTATGATGCATTGGATAGATGAGCTTTGCAGGCTGACTATGACAAAGTTCTGGAACGAGCTACACCCTCAGCTTGCGGAGAAGCTGATAGAAAAGAACTATATAGGTCCGGTGCATGCGATACGGTAAGGAGATCGGCACTTGATTTTTCTGAATTTAAAGAAAGGCTGTTGTTGGGGGAGCATTTTACACAATAAAATACCATATAGGAATGAAGTAATGGAAAAAATATACGATATATTGAATTCATAGAATATTTGCAATTAGAAATAACGGGGGAGATATGAGAATAAAAAACTTTCTGAAATATTTGTGCCTGTGCGGCATTCTGGCTATACTATTTATCGTATGTATATTGGTAGCGACAGCTTCAGGTATAGGTGCACTCGTTACGTTACCGTTAGGATTTGTGGCAATATCATTGATCTATGGAGTAATATCCTATCTGATAACTAACAGGATCATCATTCCGCAAGCTATACATTTTGTTGCGTGGGTATTGATGTTTACACTGGCGGTGAAGACAGGCAACCTTATAGCAAATTCGGTGATCATCGCGGTTATTATGAGTATATCCGTAGCGGTCTCTTTGCTTACCGCTTTTATCGTAAAGTGTGTCAAAAGGATAGAAACCGAGAAAATTCACGCTCACGACGGTAAGCCTTCTTTTTTGAAAAAGTATTATCCTTTTGCAATTATCTTGGGAGTATATCTTTTGCCTTATATAATGCGAAAGATCACGGGCTACTCTGAGGCTCGGGTAATACTATTCTACTTTTCACTTATATTTATAGTTCCGGTGCTATGCGTTGCCTTTGGAATACTGTCATATAAGCTCTTGAAAAAGATATTGCTTCCCGCGCTTATTTTCGCGTCGCTTGACCTTACGCTTAATCTGGTGGATATTGCAATTTATGACAGATGGTATGAAGATGGCGTTGTTTTCCTTGTTTCGATCTTTGCCGCGGAGTTTGCCCTTGGCTGTGTAAGTTCGCTCATTACAAGAAGAATGTCCCGAAAGGCAGAGCTTCGGAAAAAATCTCAAACAGACGAAACTGTACCCTCAGAATAAAACCAACGCGCCGCGGTTGTATAACCGCGGCGCGTTTCACTTGCGAAAGAGGGCTTTAAACAACAAAACTTTTCTTAAATAGGACAGGTTCTGTCCTGGTTAAATGTTATAATATGCTTGCAGCTGCAAGTGAATAATCTTATACCAAAAGAAAGGTTAAAAAATGAAAAACAAAAATATTGAAACAAATATAACGAATGAGCGGATTTACTCGACGAATGTGCAAATTCGCTTGACAGCGCAGGGCAGGGGTGGTATAATAAGGGAAAGATAAGGAAAGGAGGAGCTTATGAAAAAAACGCGGAATTTTTATATACTCTCCTGCATCTTGCCCGCTATCATATTTTTTATATGGACGTTTGCGGCATTTAATATGATGGATGGCTTTTTGAATTTTATTCTTATGCTCGTCGCCGGCGTGGTACTGATCGCATCTGCGAATGTTATGGGTATATTTGCTTACCGTATAACAGGAAAAATTATTTTACCAAACATTCTTATGCTTTTATCTCGCTATGTTGCAATTCTGGTAGTATATACACCTTTTGAAAAGTGTGCCTCTTTTGGTGATGTAGTTCTTACAATATTGAGCTCTTTTGCAGCCCATGAATGTATTTTTTTCGTGATTTCTTTGTCTGCGCTTTCTGTTGCGTCGGGTATCATAGCTTACTTTACAACAGACACAAACATTGTATGCCTGTCTTGCCAGAAGAAATTTCATCCACAGGATGCACAACCCAAAAAGATCACTATAGGTGAGCACAAGAGTATCAAGGTTTTGATTTGCCCTCACTGTGAAGCGCCATCGGAAAAGCGAATTGCAAATCCGTTTATCGTATCGGCTATCATATCTATCATATTCGTGCTGTTGATAGAACAAAGCAAATTGTTCATGATACCCTTCTTTGCTTTGGTAACAGCCCTCCTGCTTTGGTACGCCAAGTTGAAGAATATAGAGCGAAAGGAGAACTCAAAATGAAAGACTTAAAGACAATCAGCAAGAAACAAAGGATAATAGGACATTGCCTGCCGTGTGCCGCTGTGGTGCTTGTTCCCGTTATTGATATATTGCTGTTTTGCTTAGTCGGGCAGGGCAACATTTTAAGCTACTACCAGCTTGCGATCCTTTGGTTTCTCATTATATCTCCCTCGGCATTGGTGTTTTTATCTATATTCTCGCGTAATTTGGCGAAATATGATATTCGCTACGAGCTACTGTTACTTGCACTGTATAGCTCTCTTTCGGTCATAGCCTGCTTTATCGTTCGATCTGATACTATTGCGGTTCTGATGCTTGGCTTTTTGGTAGCGCTCAGAGCAGTCTCTCTAGCTTTGGTGTGCATTTGCAGAAAGAGAAAAATAACGGGATACTGCCTGCCGTGTGCCGTTATCATATTGATTCCTTTTTTTGATATACTATTACGATATGCTTTCTTGGGGCCTCTTGAAAAATATCCTGGGTTGGTAGCGATAATTGCAACTGTTTGGATACCGATATCTCCTTCACTGTTAATCCTTTCTGCTATATTTTCATATCGTATGGCGAGAACACATGCTATTTATGATGCTTTAATGGTGGTTATATATATTTTTCTCTCTTATTTGTTGTACACGATCTTTGTGCCCGACATGGCCCTTTTTATGAATTATTTACCTATTAAGGCAGCGTGCTTTGGCTTGACATACGTTATAACGAGATTGGTTAGAAAATAATATAAGGTTTCCACTTAATCATACAACAATTTGATATTCAACGCGCCGCCCACACGGGCGGCGTTTTTTTCTGTTTACTCGACGAATGAGCAGATTTACTCGACGAATGTGCAAGTCGGCTTGACAGCGCAGGGCAGGGGTGGTATAATAAGGTAAAGATAAGAAAGGGAGGAGCTTATGAAAAGCATTTTATTAGCACTTATCTCATTTGTGATCTGCTTTGCGCTTGAGATGTTTATTATGGTGCAGAAGGATATATTTATCGCCATAGGGCTTATAGCGTTTTGGTTTGTTATCTTAGTGCCTGTGCTGTCCTTTCTCTACTCCCGAAGAGCGTTGTCTGGTGTCAGAAGAAAGTGGCTGTACGCCCTTTGGCACGCGTTTGTAGTAGCACTGTCCTACGCCGCTCCGCTCTGTATGGAGCTTGAGACCTACCCTATTGCGCTTGTGATCTTCGTCTGGGCGTTTGGTTGGGGCGCTCTCGGGTTGATACCGAGGCGCAAAAGCAGGGAAACAGAGAGCGAATAATATACGTCTGTAAAGATTTGAAAGGGGGATGACAATGAACAACAGAAGAGGGTACTTGCGCCTCGGAATACATCTGTCGGTGATATGTGCTATATACCTTACTGCTTTGCTGTTTGATAATTCTATGGGATACCAGCAGCTATCTTTTTCGGTTTTGTACACATTGATCCCCGTATTTTGTATATGGCACGGGGTGGAGGCGTACTTTGGCACGCATAACGTGATATTTTCAACCTTAGAGGTATTGGCTTTCGGTATTGTCGGCACTTGTCTTTTGCTGATATTCGGTCAGCCTCAGGATATTCTGCCACTTCTTGCCTTGGTTGCTATACTTCCGATCCTGAGCTTTTTTATCAGCAAGTTTCTCGACAAGAGGTTGTCCGTGAACGCCTTAAGAACAACAAGGCTCGCGCTGTCTTACGTAGGCATAGCGCTATTTGCTTTTGCTTTAGCTATCGGGCTTGAAAAAAGCGTCTCCATGACCGAAGCCCACAACGATATGGCAGGTATCGCGTATCTTATTTTATTTATTCCCGTCGGATCATGTCTGATGGGTGCGATAAGCTTCAGATGGACTAAGCACCCCTTGGCTTCGACGGTGGTCTTCTTTTTCGGCGCTTTCGTTGGATGGCTTTTGCCGGCATCCGAACCGATTCAATACGAGAGCTTTACTTACGCTTTGATTTTTGCTTTTGCTATGACTGTAATTTTCTTATATCCCACGGTAATGATGTGGATAGTCTATATAGTTATACAAGCTATAAAAAAATCCTTTAAGGCAAATCCGCAAGAAGAATTTGCGGTTGAGGAAAAAGAGAAGAAGGGAATAGCAGTGAAAAGAATTTTATTGCCGCTTATCTCTTGCCTTATCTGCCTTGCCCTTGCCCTGCTTGCTTTGGCTCAAAAAGAAGAATTTCAACGCTTGGTGCTGCTTGCATTCGAGTTTATTATCGTAGTTCCGTTTATCTCTTATCAATATTCCCACAGAAATTTGTTGGGTGTGAGAAAAAATTGGCGCTATATTTTTGGAAATGCGTTATTGGTGGTTCTGGCTTGCACGCCTTTGATCTTTATTGACCTTGAAGTTATTGCAGTTGTTACCGTTATACTTGTCCCCACTCTCTTCGCTTGGGCGTTCGGTTGGGGCGCTCTCGGGTTGATACCTACCTACAAAATAGAGAAAACAGAGAACGAATGATACGTGTCTGTAAAGACTTGAAAGGAGAACGAAAATGAAAATGAAAAAGCTTTTGTCTGTCTTAATTTGCTTAATAATGATGATCTCGCTTGCTTCCTGTCAGGGCGGCAACGATAAGGAAACCGAAGCGCCCTCTGTTGCGCCTACCGATGCGCCTACCGATGCGCCGACCGATGCGCCGACAGAGAAGCCTACCGAAGCGCCCGAAGAAGAGATGGAGGGCGGACTTTATCAGATATTCAAGGAGTATGACGGAGTTGACTTCTTTTATGAGGAATACGTAGCAAAGCTTAAAGAAAAGGACGGCGTTTCAGTCCTTGAACTGCCTATTGAGAACACGCCCGAGAAGGAATACTATGCGTTTATAAGCCTTGACGGAGTGCATATAGCCTTTAACGTATTTGCGACGCTTGAGGATTCCAAGTCCTACTACGAAAACGAAATGAGCAATTTGAATTTGGCGCTCGTCAACAAGTGCTCTATGCTCAGAGTGGGAACTGTGTGTATGAGTATCATCCCCATAAGCGCGGAGAGCTCTGCTGCGCTTCTTGACGTAATGAAGGACGTCGGACTTGAAGGTGTTAAGCCCGTTGCTCTTAACGAAAAGCTGTCGTGGGATTTTGCAAACACCGACAAGACTCCCGAAGAAATCAAAGCTACACTTACTTCTCTCGGATATTCGGCTTATGAAAGAGTGTCGGGCGAAGAAAGAGTTATTAATATCGTTTCTGCCGACGGTCGCGAGTATATGAATCTCACCGTGCTGCCCGTAGGAATGGTCGAGAAAGATGCTTTTTGCGGCAACCTTGAGGACTACGAGGAGTATCTTAACTCGACGGGGCTTCTCGGCGGAAATGAGAGATTCATATTCTCATACAGCGAGACAAGCGGATACGCTATGCTTCTTGCGAGCAACACGGCAGCCGACGAGCATTGGGAGAAGATTAGCAAGTAACAGATTCATAGCTAAAAACGAAAAGGAGCTTTATCATGCGTGAAAAATTAAAGTATCTTTTTATGCTTGTGATATTGATACCGCTCTCGTTCTGCATTATAATGATGCATAGCGGAAGCAAGGATCTCTCAATGATACCTTTGGTGCTCGCGGTGATGTTTGCAGCTCCCATGATCTGCGGCTGTCTTGCCTATTGCTTTACGAAAAGAATAATAATTCCGAGCACTATCTTTTTCTTTTGGATCACGGCATTGGAGCTTTTTATCTACGCGCACGAGCTTTCTGATCTTCTGATGGTGCTTTTGAGGTCTGCATACACCTCTTTACTTATGACAGTCCCGTTTATAATAGCCGCTCTGCTGACTAAAGGTATTTCAAGGGTTATGCGAAAGCTCAATAGTCCTGATCGTAACGATTAGATTTTTTGGAGGGAGATATGAGAATAAAAACCTTTCTGAAATATTTGTGCCTGTGTATAGGTGCTGTAATGGCGTATGCTGCTGTGATCGCCGTATCTTTGTTATTGGGAATGGCGGGAGGTATGATTTTTTTGATATGTACTCCAATACTGTCTTTTTGGTATGGAGTTGTATCATATAATCTGACGAAAAAAGTTATCATTCCGTTTTTGCTTATATATATATTTACCGGTTCATTTTTGTCTCTAAACTGGACATATATTTCGTTGTTCGCGCTTATATACCCTTGTATAAAATTATTAGCTCGCGGTTTTAGCAAAATTACAGCAAGAATAAAAGAAGGAAAATTCGAATTTATCAAGCAGAATAGCGATATATGCATTATTTTCGCTTTGATTATCTTGGCGTTTGTTTGCCGCGTGTGTGGTTTTGAATTTACAAATAAAAGTTCTAGTATAAGGACTGTATTATCTACACATCTGCTTGGATATACGCCATACCTTTGCGCTTGGTTTGGGTATTCCTTACTTAAAGCAGAGAGAAAAAGATCGATCATAGCTTTTTCGTTTGTCTCTGTGAATTTATTGCTTTATGTGATAGAATTTATAATTTACGGAAGAAAGTATATGCTTTTAGGAGAATTCTGCAACTGGATGATAGTGATTGTTCTTGCGGAATTTGCCATTTGTCTTGTTTCTTATGTTGTTGCTAAAAGAAGATTATTCAAAATAACTCCACACGAAGCACAGTAGTATTACTAATTACGCGCCGCGGTTGCATAACCGCGGCGCGTTTTTATATGCACAAATAATTTTTATTCCTTGACAAGAGGGGCTTAAAAATGTTATACTAATATGGGAGTTTATGTGTATTCATATTTGACGCTCCCTTGGAGGAAAAATGAAAAAGCTGCTTGTTATTGACGGTAACAGTATTCTCAACAGAGCATTTTACGGTATCAGACTGCTCACCAACAAGGACGGTCTTTATACCAATGCAATATACGGAATGGCGAATATTATAGAGCGCCATATCTCTCATCTCTCGCCCGACTATTGCGCGGTGGCGTTTGACCTCAAGGCGCCCACCTTCAGACACAAGATGTACGACGGATACAAGGCGCAGAGAAAGGGAATGCCCGAGGAGCTTGCGGTACAGCTCCCGTACGCCAAGGACTGTATGGATAAGATGGGCTGTCGCGTGCTCTCTCTTGAGGGCTACGAGGCTGACGATATTCTCGGCACGCTCGCTAAGGAAGCAGAGCGCGAGGGTGTTGCGGCATATCTGCTCACGGGCGACCGCGATTCGCTCCAGCTTATAAGCGACACGACGCACGTTCTCCTTGCAAAGACCAAGGAAACGCTTGATATGGGCAAGGGAGAATTCTTTGAGGCCTACGGCGTTTCTCCCGAGCAGTTCGTTGACGTAAAGGCGCTTATGGGCGACTCGTCTGACAACATCCCCGGAGTTGCGGGCATAGGCGAGAAGACTGCGCTCAAGCTGATAGCCGAATACGGAAGTCTTGACGGACTTTATTCCGCACTTGAGGGCGCGAAGCTCTCTCCCTCTGTCAAGCAGAAGCTTTCTGACGGCAAGAGAATGGCGTATATCTCGCAGACGCTCGCGCGCATCAACTGCGACGTACCGCTCGGTCTTAGCCTTGAGGACTGCGCATACAACGGAATGAAGCGAGAGGAGCTGTACGAGCTTTTCGTAGAGCTTGATTTTCTTGCGCTCGTCAAGAGATTTGGCCTTGAGGACTGCGGCTCGCAAGCCGCGTCCAAAGCGCCCGACGCTCAGCATTCGGAGAGCGTTCAGAGCAGCGCGGGAGACCTCAAGTCTCTCTCCGAGAGCCTTCGCGGAAAGCGCGTGGCTCTTAGCATAGGAGAGGACGGCAAGCTGTCGGTATTTGACGGTGAGAAGCGTTATCTCTGTGAGTGCGTCGGCTGTCTTTCCGCATTTCTTGAGAGCACAGACGTGGCTATCCACGATTCCAAGAAGCTATATAAATTTATCAAGAGTGCAGGACTTGACGTAAAGACAAATATATTTGACACTATGCTTGCCGCATACGTCATCGACTCTACTCAAGGGGATTTTTCTCTCCAAAAGCTCGCGCTCTCTTATCTCGGCGCGACTATTGACGAAAATTACACACCCGAGATGGCGGTATATGACCTGCGCCCTATCCTTGAAGCAAAGATAGACGAGATGAACTGCCACTCGCTGCTTTACGATATAGAGCTGCCCCTCGCGAGAGTCCTTGCAGATATGGAGCTTGCGGGTTTTAAGATAGACGTGGAGGGCGTTGCTCTTTACGGTGAGAAGCTCTCGGAAATGGCAGAGGCACTCAAGGAGAGGATATACACCTACGCGGGTGAGGAATTCAACATCGGCTCGCCCAAGCAGCTCGGCGAGGTGCTGTTTGAGAAGATGAATCTGCCAAAGTCTAGAAAGACCAAGACGGGATATTCGACCGATGCCGAAACTCTCCAGAAGCTCGCACCCTATCACCCTATAATAGAGGATATCCTTGACTACAGACAGGTTACAAAGCTGAAATCCACCTATGCCGACGGTCTTGCCAAGGCGGCAGACGGGCAGGGAAGAGTGCATAGCGTGTTCAATCAGACGGGTACGGCTACGGGCAGACTTTCGTCGTCCGAGCCTAATTTGCAGAACATCCCCGTCCGCACAGAGCTTGGCAGGATATTCAGAAAATATTTCGTTCCCAAGAGCGATGACTACGTGCTTATAGATGCCGACTACTCGCAGATAGAGCTGAGAATACTCGCGCATATCTCGGGCGACGAGAATATGATAAGCGCCTTTCTTTCGGGCGAGGATATTCACACTATGACAGCCTCGCGTGTGTTCGAGGTGCCGCCCGAGGCAGTTACTCCCGAGCTTCGCAAGCGAGCAAAGGCTGTAAACTTCGGCATACTCTACGGCATGGGTGAATACTCTCTTTCTGAGGACCTCGGAATATCTATAGCTCAGGCGAAGAAGTATATCCAAAGCTATCTCGCGGGTTTCCCCGCTATCAGCGCGTACCTCGACTCTATCAAGGAGCAAGCAAGGCGCGACGGATTCGTTACGACTATGCTCGGCAGGCAGAGAAGGATAGCTGAGCTTGCGTCCTCTAATAAAAATCTCCAGCATTTCGGCGAGAGAGTGGCTATGAACAGCCCTATTCAGGGAAGCGCGGCGGATATTATCAAGATAGCGATGATAAAGGTGTCTGATGCGCTCAGAGATAGCGGAATAGACGCGCGACTTATTCTTCAGGTGCACGACGAGCTTCTTATCGAGGCACACAAGGACGTCGCGGATAAGGCTTATGACATCCTCGTAAACTCAATGGAGAGGTGCATCAGCCTCAGCGTTCCGCTCGACGTTGACGCCCATATAGGAAGTAATTGGTTTGACGCAAAATAATTAACAAAATATTTACAATTACAGTTTAAATCCAAAATGTGTAAACCAAAAGCGACTTTTAAGCAGAATATGTGAAAAAAATCACGAATTTACAGAACAAATTGCGAAAAAGCTATGGACATTTTGAATGATTTATAGTATAATGTTAGAGTATTGTGAAGCAGTATGGCTTTTGACTTTGAGAGAGCCGCATTCTTACGCTAAGGAAGGTAGAAAACAATGAAGATTCTCAAGATTAAGGAGCTTCTTGATGCAGAGATCCTCACAGGAGAGGATCTGACCGATGGAGAGGTAAACTCTGCCTGCGGTTGCGATATGATGAGCGACGTGCTTGCTTTTGTCAAGGACCAGGCGGTTCTCCTGACGGGACTTTGCAATCCTCAGGTAGTCCGCACGGCGACTATGATGGATATGCGCTGCATCGTTTTCGTCAGGGGCAAGAGACCGTCGGACGACGTTATTTCCTTGGCGCGCGAGACGGGAATAGTAGTTCTCGCGAGTGAAATGAGAATGTACACCGCTTGCGGTATCCTTTACGAAAACGGCCTGCACGGAGGTGAATTCCAGAAATGACCGATAAAGTTAATTTCCACTTTGACATAGACGGTGATAACTTTACGTCGGCAGGCGAGGCGTCTGTAAGGATAAAAAAGCTTTTGCGTGAGATGGGCTTTTCTCCCGATACTATCCGCAGAGTGTCTGTGGCTATGTACGAGGGTGAGATAAATATGGTCATTCACGCAAACGGCGGCAGCGCTGACGTTGAGGTATATGACGACAGGATAGAGATAATCCTTGCCGATAAGGGTCCCGGAATTCCCAACATCGACCTTGCGATGCAGGAGGGCTATTCAACAGCGCCCGATAACATCCGCTCGCTTGGCTTTGGCGCGGGTATGGGACTTCCGAATATGAAGCGTTATACAGATGATATGAGAATAGAATCTGCGTTGGGTGTTGGCACCACTATTTATATGACGGTAAAGACCTGACGCAAGGAAGGGTTAGAAATGTTCAGTTATAAGCATTCCGTAACACTTGATGTATCCAAATGTAAAGGCTGTACAAACTGTATCAAGAGGTGTCCGACAGAGGCTATCAGAGTTCGTGGCGGACACGCCGTTATAAAAGAAGAAAAATGCATAGACTGCGGCGAGTGCATCAGACTTTGTCCGTATCAGGCAAAGAAGCCTACATACGACAAGTTTGAGGACTTCGCTCATTATAAATACAAGATCGCCTTACCCGCCCCCGCGCTTTACGGTCAGTTTGACGAGCTTGACGAGGTTGATTATATCCTCACGGCTCTGCTCGAGTGCGGATTTGACGATGTGTATGAGGTATCTAAGGCTGCGGAGATAATAACCGAGCACACGAGAAGATATATGAAAAAGGACGGATTGCCGAAGCCTGTTATCAGCTCGGCGTGTCCTGCGATAGTAAGACTTATCAGTCTTCGCTTCCCGTGCCTTGTGGAAAATCTGCTGCCTATTATGCCGCCTATAGAATATGCGGCAAGACAGGCGCGCAAGGAGGCGCTTGCCTCTCATCCTGAGCTTAAGGATGAGGATATCTGTGTTCTATTTATATCTCCTTGCCCCGCAAAGATAAGCTATATTAAGAACCCCATCGGCGTCGCTAAGAGCGCCGTTACGGGCGGACTTGCGATAAGCGATCTCTACTTCAAGATACGCT
This sequence comes from uncultured Clostridia bacterium, assembly GCA_937893945.1. Taxonomy (GTDB): domain Bacteria; phylum Bacillota; class Clostridia; order Oscillospirales; family CAG-272; genus HGM12713. The sequence goes on from CALCTA010000030.1 coordinate 15,809, forward strand.
CTAAGCGCAAGCATATAGAAATACCAAAGAACCTCTCAAGTACCGGAATCATCGGTCTTAACTGGGCAGGATCGGGTGGAGAAGCTACCTCAACGCTGCTTGATAAATATCTTGCGGCAGACGGTATTGAAAACTGCATAAAGGTACTTGACGAAATAGAAAATGGCACGTTCGGAGATCTTGAATTCGTTGAGCTTAACGCCTGCATCGGAGGATGCGTAGGCGGAACGCTGAACGTGGAAAATCCCTTTATCGCAAAGGCAAGGCTTCGCTCGCTTCGTAAGTATCTTCCCATTTCGGGAAATCACGTAACCGAGTCAGAGGCTCTCTCGGGAGACATCTTCTATGATGAGGAGATAGCCAACAACGGAGCGGAGAGACTTTCGGAGGACAGAGCTACGGCTATTGCCAAGATGGTCGAGATAGAGGAGATATACAGAAGCCTTCCTCACCTTGACTGCGGCTCCTGCGGCGCGCCTAATTGCCACGCGCTTGCGGAGGATATAGTAAGAGGCAACGCGAAGATGAGCGACTGTCTTATAAGACTTCGCGAGGAGCAAAATAAAAACTGATACTTTTCGGAGGTAGATATGACTGTCAGAGAGCTTGCGGCGCTTCCTGAATTTGAGGCTGTCTGTCTGCCCGACGGTGAGAGGGAGATACTCGGCGGATACGCGGGCGACCTTCTCAGTTGGGTAATGGGACGTGCATCCGAGGGAGACGCGTGGGTTACGATAATGTCAAACGTAAATATCGTTGCGGTAAGCACGCTTGCGGACCCCGCGTGTATCGTGCTCTCCGAGGGAGTTTTGCCCGATGACGATACGCTATTAAGAGCAAAGGAGCAGGGAATAAATATACTTACCACCTCTCTTGATACCTTCGACGCCTGCGTCCGTATCTCTTCAGCGCTATGACGCCTTACTATTACGACCTTCATATCCACTCTGCGCTCTCACCCTGCGCGGATAACGATATGACTCCAAATAATATAGCGGGAATGGCGGCGATCAAGGGCTTGCAGATACTTGCCCTTACCGATCATAATTCCGCAAAGAATTGCCCCGCCTTCTTTGAGGCGTGCAAGCAGCAGGGAATAATCGCTGTTGCGGGCATGGAGCTTTCCACAGCGGAGGACATACACCTCGTGTGCCTCTTCCGCGAGCTTGACGACGCTATGCGCTTTGACGCTGAGGTCGAGAAGCATCTTATGCCGCTGAAAAACCGCCCCGAGATATTCGGTGAGCAGTATATAATGGACGGCGAGGACGAGATAGTCGGAGAGTTTGACACTCTGCTCATCTCGGCTACCGACCTTCCGATAGACGAAGCAATAGCCCTCGCAAGACAGTTCGGCGCTCACGTTCACCCCGCGCATATTGACCGCGAATCGAACGGAATAGTCGCAATACTTGGCGATATTCCTTCCGAGTACGGATTTTGCACCTTTGAGCTTCGCGACAGGACAAGCCTTGAGAGGCTGACGCCTGTTATAGAGGAGCTTAGTGGCGATAATATGCTGATCTGCTCGGATGCCCATCATCTCTGGGACATCAGCGAGGCTGAAAATTCTCTTCTTATAGACGACGAGCCTTACAGCTCCGCTCTTGTAAGAGCGCGACTCTTCGATATGCTGGAGAGAGGAATATTAAATTGATTTATTTAAAAATTAAAATAAATAAATAAAAACAAGTATGGAGGAAATTTTTCAAATGAAAAAGACTTTGACCACAGTAATGTTCCGTGGAACCAAGGCTCAGGAAGAGCAGCTTGACGCTGTAATTACAGCGCACAAGGGTATGCCCGGCGCATTGATGCCCGTTCTTCAGCAGGCACAGGAGATCTACGGTTATCTGCCCATTGAGGTTCAGAGAATGATCGCTCTCAAGATGGGAATATCCATCGAAGAGGTTTACGGCGTCTCTACCTTCTACTCGCAGTTCGTTCTCAACCCCAAGGGTGAGATCGCTATCGCAGTATGTCTCGGAACAGCTTGCTACGTTAAGGGTAGCGGAGAGATCCTTGACAAGATCACACAGATACTCGGCCTTCCCGCAGGATCCACGACTCCCGACGGAAAGTACTCTCTTGAGGCAACAAGATGTATCGGTGCTTGCGGACTTGCTCCCGTTCTTACTATCAATAACGAAGTTTACGGAAAGCTCGTTCCTGCCGATATGGAAGGAATTCTTGCTAAATACAAGTAATATCCGCCCGATCCGACTTTAATAATATTAATTATGAAGGAACTGTCTTTAAATATTCTTGACGTTGCAAAGAACTCCACCGCGGCGGGTGCGTCGCTCGTGAAAATATCTCTGGAGCTCTCGGAGAGCGGAATTCTCACTCTTTCTATCGTCGATAACGGCTGTGGAATGAACGAGGAGACGCTTCTCGGAGTAACCGATCCGTTTTACACCACGCGTAAGACACGCAAGGTAGGAATGGGACTGCCGTTGCTTAAATTGGCTGCCGAGATGACGGGCGGAACGCTTACTATTACCTCGTCCGATAAGGTGGGTGAGAGTGGGACGAGCCTTGTCGCTACCTTTGATACGAGAAGTATCGACTGTATGCCGCTCGGAGATATAGTATCGACCGTGTGCATACTTATAGCGGGAAGTCCTGAGGTGGATTTCGTGTTTACGGATACGCGTCCGCAGGGAAGAGTCGCGCTTGCGACAGCAGAGCTTCGCGAGGTTCTCGGAGAGGGAATATCTCTCGCAGAGCTTGAGGTACAGCAATGGATAAAGGAATATCTTGAGGAGCAGTATCGGGAGATCGAAAACCTTTAGTTTTTAATTTTTGAAGAATATATGGAGGAAGAACTATGAAATCATTGGCAGAACTTGCTGCAATAAGAGAAAAAATGCAGAACAAGGTAGTTATCCGCGAGGGAATGGCTGCGACGAGAGTTGTAGTCGGCATGGCAACCTGCGGAATCGCAGCTGGCGCAAGACCCGTTCTCAACGCTTTTGTTGACGGTGTAAACGCTAACGGACTTAGCGACAAGGTAGCAGTTACTCAGACCGGATGCATCGGCATCTGTCAGTACGAGCCTGTTGTCGAGGTCTATGAAGAGGGCAAGGAAAAGGTTACTTACGTAAAGCTTGATGCGGCTAAGGCGACTGAGATCGTCGAGAAGCATCTTAAGGGCGGCAAGGTCGTTGAGGAATACACGATCGGCGCTTATAGCAAATGATTGATTTTGACAGAGAAAGGACAAGAAGAAAATGATTAGATCACATGTATTGATTTGTGGCGGTACAGGTTGTACCTCTTCCAAGAGTGTCAAAGTCAAGGACGCTATGGAAGCGGCGATCGCTGCTAACGGTCTTGCAGAGGAAGTCAAGGTAGTTATGACCGGATGCTTCGGTCTCTGCGCACTCGGACCGATTATGATTATCTATCCCGAAGGCACTTTCTATAGCTGCGTAACCCCTGAGGATGCAGACGAGATCGTTACTGAGCATCTTCTCAAGGGACGTCCCGTAGAGAGACTCGTATATCACGAGGCAAAGAGCGAGGACGTTCACCACGCTACATCTCTTTCCGAGACTGCATTCTACAAGAAGCAGAAGAGAGTTGCTCTCCGTAACTGCGGTGTTATCAACCCTGAGGAGATCGACGAGTACATAGCTATGGACGGTTATCGCGCACTTGGTAAGGTACTTACAGAGATGACTCCCGATGACGTAATCCAGACCATTCTCGATTCCGGACTTCGCGGACGTGGCGGCGGCGGATTCCCCACAGGTCTTAAGTGGAAGTTCGCTTCCGGCAACAGAGGAAACGTAGTTAAGTATATCGGCTGTAACGCGGACGAGGGCGACCCCGGTGCGTTTATGGACCGTTCTATCCTTGAGGGCGACCCCCACGCAGTTATCGAGGCTATGGCTATCGCAGGCTACGCTATCGGTGCTGAAGAGGGTTACGTATATGTTCGTGCAGAGTATCCTATCGCTATCCACCGTCTTGAGATCGCTATCAAGCAGGCTCGTGAGTACGGCCTTCTCGGTAAGGATATCTTCGGCACAGGCTTCAACTTTGACGTTCACATCCGCTTCGGCGCAGGTGCGTTCGTATGTGGTGAGGAGACCGCTCTTATGACCTCTATCGAGGGTAACAGAGGCGAGCCTCGTCCCCGTCCTCCTTTCCCTGCAGTAAAGGGTCTCTTTGGACAGCCTACAGTTCTTAACAACGTTGAGACCTATGCAAACATTCCTCAGATCATCCTCAACGGTGTTGATTGGTTCAGATCTATGGGTACTGAAAAGTCCAAGGGTACTAAGGTATTCGCACTTGGCGGTAAGATAACTAACACAGGTCTCGTTGAGGTTCCTATGGGAACAACTCTCCGTGAGGTAATCGAGGAGATCGGTGGCGGTATCCCCAACGGCAAGTCCTTCAAGGCAGCTCAGACCGGTGGTCCTTCCGGCGGTTGTATCCCCGCATCTCTTATCGATACTCCTATCGACTACGATAACCTTATCGCTATCGGCTCTATGATGGGCTCGGGCGGACTTATCGTTATGGACGAGGACACCTGTATGGTTGACCTTGCTCGCTTCTTCCTTGACTTCACAGTTGACGAGTCCTGCGGTAAGTGTACTCCTTGCCGTATCGGTACTAAGAGACTTCTTGAGATACTTGACAAGATCATCGCAGGTAACGGCGAGCTTGAGGACCTCGACAGACTCGAGGAGCTTTCCAACTACATCAAGAGCGCATCTCTCTGCGGACTTGGACAGACTGCTCCTAACCCCGTTCTCTCTACACTCCGTTACTTCAGAGATGAGTACGTTGCTCATATCGTAGATAAGAAGTGTCCCGCAGGCGTATGTAAGAGCTTGCTTCAGTTCAAGATCGACCTTGATAAGTGTATCGGCTGCGGAATGTGCGCAAAGAACTGCCCCGCAGACGCTATCGCAAGAACAGATTACATCGCTCCCGGCCACAAGCTCGCTTCCTTTGCTATCGATCCTGCAAAGTGTGTTAAGTGCGGCGCTTGTATGGAGAAATGTAAGCCCCATGCAATTTATAAGGACTAAGAAAGGAGAAGTGTGGACATGGAAACTATTAACGTTAAAATTAACGGCGTGAACTATGCCGTAGCTAAGGGATCCACAGTTCTTGAGGCTGCAAGAGCAGCTAAGATAGATATCCCTACACTTTGTTACCTTAAGGACATCAACGAGATCGGCGCTTGCCGTCTCTGTCTCGTAGAGGTTTCTGAGGGCGGTAAGCCTTTCAGAATGGTAACCGCTTGTGTATATCCCGTAACTGAGGGAATGGAGATCCTCACAAATACACCTAAGATCAATCAGTCGAGAAAGACCAACCTTGAGTTGCTTCTTTCCAACCACGACCGCAAGTGTCTCTCTTGCGTACGCAGCACTACCTGCGAGCTTCAGAAGCTCTGCAACGAGTACGGCGTTGACGAGACCCGCTTCAGCGGCGCTAAGACCGAGTATAAGATCGACGACGCTACACCTATCATTCGTGATAACAACAAGTGTATCCTTTGCCGCCGCTGCGTAGCAGCTTGTAAGGTAGTTCAGGGTATCGGTGTTATCGGTGCTAACGACCGTGGATTTGATACTCACATCGCTTCCGCATTCGAGATGCCTCTCGCTGAGACCTCTTGCGTAAACTGCGGACAGTGTATCGTTGCTTGTCCCGTTGGCGCACTCTACGAGAGAGACGATACCGATAAGGTAAGAGAAGCTCTCGCAGATCCCACAAAGCACGTATTCATCTGCACCGCTCCTTCTGTAAGAGCACAGATCGGTGAGTGCTTCGGCTACGAGCCCGGTACTGACTGCGAACCTCAGATGGTTGAGGCTCTTAAGAAGCTCGGCTTCGACGGCGTTTACGATATGAATCTCACCGCTGACCTTACCATTATGGAAGAAGCAACCGAGTTCCTTGGCAGAGTCAAGAACGGCGGCGCACTTCCTATGATCACCTCTTGCTCGCCCGGATGGATCAAGTTCTGCGAGCACTACTATCCTGAGTTTGTAGATAACCTCTCCACCTGTAAGTCTCCTCAGCAGATGTTCGGCGCAGTAGTTAAGACCTACTATGCAGAGAAGATGGGTTGGGATCCTAAGGATATATTCTTCGTATCCGCAATTCCTTGTACCGCTAAGAAGTTTGAGGTTGGCAGACCCGGTCAGTCGGCAGCGGGCGTTCCTGACGTTGACGTTGCTATTACCACCCGTGAGGTTGGCAGAATGATCAGCAAGGCAGGTATCGACTTCAGAGCACTTGAGGGTGCTGAATTTGACGTTCCGTTCGAGATCGGTTCGGGCGCAGGCGCTATCTTCGGAGCTACCGGCGGAGTTATGGAGGCAGCTCTCCGTACCGCAGCAGAGGTTATCGAAGGCAAGCCTCTTGAGTCCCTCGACTTCAACGAGGTTCGTGGTGTAGAGGGCGTAAAGATCGCTTCCTACAAGCTTGGCGATATCAACCTCAACGTTGCAGTTGCTTCGGGTACTGCAAACGCTAAGAAGGTGCTTGATGCTGTTAAGGCAGGCGAGCTTGACGTTCAGTTCATCGAGATCATGGCTTGTCCCGGTGGATGTGTAAACGGCGGCGGTCAGCCCATTCAGCCCGCAGTAGTAAGAGAGACCATCGACCTTCGCGCTGTAAGAGCTGCTGTTCTTTACAACGACGATAAGACAAGCGATATCCGCAAGTCTCACGAGAACTCTGCGGTTAAGAAGCTTTATGATGAGTACTTTGGAGAGCCCAACAGCCACAAGGCTCACGAGATCCTCCACACTCACTACGTAAAGCGCGGCCTTTAATTAAATAAAGCGCAACAGCGCGGAGCACCCACTAAAAAGGGCGCTCCGCGCTGTTTTTTATGAAATATTATCAAATAAAATCTTGACAATATTGCAGATGTATGGTAAAATAAACATATAAACAGAGATGTTTGTTTAATTCTACATTTGCAAGGAGAAAACCGATTATGAAAAAGAGCCTTTTTATAAAGTTGCTCGTTATGGCACTGGTTCTGGTATCCGTACTTACTCTTGCGTCTTGCTTCGATGATACACCCGGCAAGCTCGAAGATATCGACAAGGATATCAAGAACAGAAAGGACAGCGAAGGTCTTGTCTTTAAAGAAGGAAAAGATGGAGATGGAAATAAATATTACAGTGTAACCGGTCTTGGTAAGTGCACCGATAAGATCGTAGTTATTCCTGATACTTACGAGGGTGCACCTGTTACAAGAATCGCAAACAAGGCTTTTGCGGAGACTGAGATAGAGAGAGTAGTTATTCCCGAATCTATAACTACTATTGCTCACCACGCATTTTCCAACTGTGAGAAGCTTCAGAGCGTAAAGCTTCCCGATTCGCTTGAAACTCTTAGCAGCGACTCGTTCTCCGGTTGTGTTGCTCTTGAGGATCTTTATATAGGTAAGAGTCTTAAGATCATAGGAAAGTCCGCATTTGAGGGCTGCACATCTCTTAAGGGAATTTATATCTCAGATACCGTTGAGACTGTCGATGCTTCCGCATTTGCAGGCTGCAGCGGAGCTGAAAAGATAGTTATCGGTAAGGCAGTTACAAAGCTCGGTGAGAGCGCATTTGAAGGCTGCTCCAAGGTAACTAAGGTTGAGATCCCCGACACCGTAACCAATATGGGCGCTTACGTGTTCAAGAATTGTTACGCTCTTAGCAAGGTAACTCTCAGCAAGGGTATGACCAAGATCGCGGACGGAACCTTCTACGGTTGTAAGTCCCTTAAAGATTTCAAGTTCCACGAAAATATCACCGTTATCGGCAAGGATGCGTTCCGTGAGTGCGAGAGCATCACAGAGATGAAGATCCCCTCTACTATCGTTGAGGTACAGGACAGAGCTTTCTTCTGCTGCTATGCGCTTGAGAAGATCTACGTGCCCAAGAGCGTAGTTAAGTGGGGTAACTTCGTAACCTATTTCTGCAAGGATCTTGCTAAGTGGGAATACGAGGGAACACTTGAGGATTGGGACAATATCGTATGTATCGCAAAGCCCGAGGGACCCGGCTCCGAGACGGAAGTTGGTCCTAACGAGAGCCTTTCGATGTACCTCTCTATCAAAGCACCTTACATTGAGTGCGCTGACGGAAAGGTTGACGTTAAGGAAGTTCTTGAAAAGAACGGATTTAAGAGTGATAATATAACCCAGGAAGATATCGAGGGATAAGCTCGGTAGCTAAAGTAAAAGAGGCGTGTCTGCGATCTGCAGACACGCCTGTTTTTATTCGATATTTTTGAATTTTCTTTCGAGAGTAAAGCCTCGTCCGTGGACTTCTTTTATCTTTGTAATGGTAACGAACGCTGTTGGATCTATTTTTTGTATTATCTCATTTGCTGGATATAGCTTTCGCGAGGGGATAACACACATAACGCCCTGAAGCTCCTGACCTGCGTGTCCTGTCTTTATCATATTCATAGTTACACCGGCTTCAAGATCTCCAAGCAGAGCGCGGCGGATCTCGTCGTATTTCTCGGAGACAACGTAGAGCTGTATCTGAGATTTACCGAAGATCATTACCTGATCGAGTATTACAGACTGCATAATTACGAGGATGATGCCTAAGAGAATACTGTTAGCGGGGAAGAAGAATATCTGTGTGCCGAGAATTATAAAATCAGTTATATAAACGAATACGGCAAGCGGAAGGTGGAACCATTTGTGAAGGCAGAGGTTGATCACGTCAACGCCACCTGTTGATCCGCCTACTCTGAATACAAGACCGCCTGAAATTCCAACGAGCGTTCCCGCGAATAAGACCGCGATAAGTGGATCGTCGGTCATATTTTCAATTCCCGGAATTCTCTGCATAATGGCAAGGAAAATGGGATATATAATAGAGCTTGCTATGGTTTTGAAGAAGAAGTCCCTTCCGAGAAATATAAATCCGATGAATAAGAGAATTATATTTAGAATAAGAATAGCTGTCGCAGGCTCTATGGGGAGTGAGTCTCCCACGAGTTTGTCAAGGAGAATTCCAATTCCTGTAGTACCTCCCATAATGATATTGTGCGGAATTATAAACGCCGCCACCAGAAACGCAAGTAAGGCATTACCTACAAGCATACAGACAGTCGTGGTGATCGGCTTTTTTATTTTGTTGATAAATTCTTTCATAGTCTTCCTTTCGTTGAAGGATAGTGTTCATACATGTATATTATACCCGAATTTTCGCCAAAAGTCAACCGATTTGCGAAGATATTGTGATATATTCTCACATACAAGGCTCGCCGCCGACATATATTGTTCTGAGGTGATGATATATGAAATTGAAGAAAGCGGCAAAACCAACTGCCCGTGGAAAGAGAATGTCAAAAAGGCTGTGTGCGGTGTGTCTGTTTATTGTTGCGACGCTGATGCTATCAAGCTTGCCGATATGCGCTATGCCTACTGAAATAGGGAAGGAGACCGACCTCGGACTTGACTGCAAATCCGCAATATTAGTCGAAGCATCAACGGGAGAGGTACTTTACGAGCAAAACGCCGACGTGGCTTTGCCTCCTGCATCTGTAACTAAGGTAATGACCTTGCTTCTCGTTATGGAAGCGATAGAGTCAGGGAAGATAAAGTACGGAGACACCGTAAGGGCAAGCGCAAACGCCTGCTCTATGGGGGGCTCGCAGATATTCCTTGAAGAAAACGAGGAAATGAGTGTAGAGGATCTTATCAAAAGCGTGGTTATAGCCTCGGCAAACGATGCGGCTGTAGCGCTTGCAGAATACGTTGCGGGAACTGAAGATGCATTCGTCAAGCAAATGAACGAAAAGGCGCGGGCACTTGGAATGAAAAATACTAACTTTGAGAACACAAACGGACTTGACGATACCGCGCAAAATCATCTTATCTCGGCAAGGGATATCGCTATCATGTCGCGGGAGCTGATAAAATATCCGAAGATAACAGAGTATAGCTCTATATGGATGGACAGCGTGAGAAACGGAGAGTTTGGGCTGACCAACACCAACCGCCTCGTGCGCTTCTACAAAGGCGCGACGGGATTAAAGACGGGCTCTACCTCAAAGGCGGGATTTTGTATCAGCGCAACGGCAGAGCGCGACGGAATGAGCCTGATCTGCGTTATAATGGGCGCTCCGAGCAGAGACGTGAGAAACGCCGCGGCGGTCTCCTTGCTTGATTACGGATTTGCAAATTATTGCGTTTATCGCGCTGAGGGAAAGCGTCTTGAGGATATCGCGGTTGCCAAGGGCTGTGCGCCCTCGGTAGATGCTGAGTATTCTGAGTTCTCCGCAATAATGAAAAAGAGCGAGAGTGGAGAAGTAAATATTGCCATTGAGATGCCTGAAAAGATCTCTGCACCGATAGAGAAGGGAGATAGTCTCGGAGAGGTGATATTCAGCATTCAAGGAAGAGAGATCGGACGCAGAGAGATAATTGCTATTGACGGAGTGGAGCGCCTGAGCCTTGGCAATATGATACTCGCTTTTCTCAGAAAATGCGCTTTGATAATGTGAATACCGTGGGAGGATCGCAAAAATAGCCAACTTTGAAAAAAGTTCTCTAAAAGTTCACAATTTGTTTTAAAATTAAACAATGTAATATTGTATAATTATAAAATCAATATATAAAAACTGAGAGGTACAAAAATGACAATCAGATTGAATGATACCTATATTAAGCCTTTTATCGACGAGGCAGAGCTCTCTGCAATAAAGGCTGACGTTACCGCTGCTCATAAGACTCTGCTTGACGGCAACGGCGAGGGTAACGATTTTCTCGGTTGGGTAGATCTTCCCAACGCTTACGACAAGGAAGAGTATGCAAGGATCAAGGCTGCGGCAAAGAAGATCCAGAAGACCTGCGACGTTTTCGTCGTTATCGGTATCGGCGGCTCTTATCTTGGAGCAAGAGCGGTAATTGAATATCTCAAGTCTCCGCTTTACAACAATCTCAAGAAGGATACTCCCGACATTTATTTCTCGGGTTGTAATATAAGCGCTCAGTCGCTCAACGAGCTTCTCTCTATCTGTGAGGGCAAGGACGTTTGCATCAACGTTATTTCCAAGTCCGGTACTACCACCGAGCCTGCGGTCGCTTTCAGAGTATTCCGCGATCTCCTCGAGAAGAAGTACGGTAAGGACGGCGCAAGAGAGAGAATATTCGTAACCACCGACAAGGCAAGAGGAACTCTTAAGAAGTTCTCTGACGAGGCTGGCTACGAGACCTTTGTTGTTCCGGATGACGTAGGCGGACGTTTCTCGGTGCTTACCGCGGTAGGTCTGCTTCCTATAGCAGTTTCGGGCGTTGATACCGATGCGCTTCTCAAGGGTGCGTCTGACGCGGCGGCTGAATATACAAAGAGCGCTGACCTTGATACCAACGACTGTATGAAGTACGTTGCTCTCCGTAACCTTATGTACAGAAACGGTAAGGCTACTGAGGTTCTTGTAAACTACGAGCCTTATGCAGCTATGTTCAACGAGTGGTGGAAGCAGCTTTACGGCGAGAGCGAGGGTAAGGACAAGAAGGGACTTTTCCCTGCATCAGTTATCTTCTCTACCGATCTCCACTCTCTCGGACAGTTCATTCAGGACGGTAGCCGCACCATATTTGAGACTGTAGTTTCTGTTAAGGAGACCGACGAAAAGCGCCCTGTTCCTTACGACGACGCTAACGTTGACGGTCTTAACTTCCTTGCGGGCGTAGATCTCAATGAGGTCAACAACAAGGCAATGAAGGGAACAATACTTGCACACGTTGACGGTGGCGCACCCAACATTCTTATTGAGGTTGCGGATAAGAGCGCTTACTCTCTCGGTTATCTCATTTACTTCTTTGAGTTTGCATGTGGCGTTTCGGGATACGTTCTCGGTGTAAATCCCTTCAATCAGCCCGGCGTTGAGGCGTATAAGAAGAATATGTTCGCACTTCTCGGAAAGCCCGGATACGAGGCAGAGAAGGCAGCTCTTGAGGCAAGATTGAACTAAATCACCAAAAATATTAAAAAAAATTAAATATTTTTGAGAAATTAGGAAAATTCCTCTTGCAAAAACATTATTTTTGAGTTATAATATTGGTGAGCAAAAGAAGCTCAATATAAAAATCGGAGGATCCAGATGTTAAAGTTAATTATCGGCGTTAAGGGTACCGGCAAAACAAAGACCCTCATCAATATGGTAAACACCGCAGTAGAGAACTCTCACGGAAACGTTGTTTGTATAGAAAAGGGAGTTAAGCTCCGTTATGATGTCAAGTATCGCGCAAGACTTATAAATACTGAAGAGTATCAGATCAATGACGAAAAGTCTCTGTACGGATTCATTGCGGGAATTCTTGCAAGCAACCACGACGTTACCGATCTCTTCATAGATTCTGCTCTTAAGATCTGCAAGAACGATCTCGAAAGCTTCGACGCCCTCGTTGCAGACCTTGACAATCTCGTTGAGAAGGTTGGCGTAAATCTTGTTATCACTTCCTCTATCCCCGCAGAAGAGGCAAGCGAGACTGTAAAGAAGTACCTTTAATCAAACAAATAACATAACAAAAAAACAACCTCGGAATCAATGATTCCGAGGTTATTTTTATTTCCGTTGAAAGTAAGTAGCCTATCAGTTGTTGATGGTCTCGAGGTATGCAACAACGTCGCCTACTGTTGTGAACTTTCTGATATCGTCATCCTGAATGGTGATTCCGAACTTTTCCTCACAGATCATAACGAGATCTGCAAGCTCGATGGAGTTGATACCAAGATCATTGGAAAGCTCAGCGTCCATGGTGATATCATCACGGTTGATCTGAAGCTCTTCAACAAGAAGGTCTGCAAACTTATCGTACATTTTCTGTTCCTCCAAAAATAATTATTGGCAATTAAAGAGTGAAAGCAGGTTAAAATTTCCAACACTTTCACATCCAAGATATTATACAACATTTTTTATTATATGTCAAGAAAAATATTTTATATATCGATAAATTTACGAATTGTTAAAACTTTTTAATTAAAAACGTCCATAATTCGAAAAATATTGACAAGTTTGTATAATTGTGCTACCATATATAGAGAAAATAGTCGGAAAAGGAGGAGGGATATGGAGCTTTTTAGAAGGCGTTATCTTTGCTTTATAGCCTTTTTGTTTATGCTTGCCTCGTTCGTGTCTTATGAGATGGGCGTTTCCTTGAAGCTTATAGCGCTCGGCGTGCTTCTTGTCTCTCTCATTGCCGCCATTACACTTATGATCTTAGGTAAAAAGCACCGCTTTGCTTTTCTTGTGGTGCTGCTTTCTGTTGTTGCTGCTTTTTCTGCCGTTCTGCACTCGTTTTTGTTCGTCAGTATTCCTATGGAGAAGGCGAGGGAGTATAACGGAGAGTTTTCGGCAGAGCTTGAGATAATATCACTTGAATATTCTGACGAGGATAGCTCTGAATATACCGTGCGGCTTTTAGAGGCAAAGGGAAATACTCCTGATCTTAAGGCGTACCTCGTCTGCGATTTCAAGGCAGAGCTTTCTTGCGGAGATAGAATTATAGCCGCAGTTAACTCGGAGGAGGTAAGTCCTAAGGGTTACTCAATAGATAAAGACGTTATGCTCATGCTTAGGGCGGATGATTCACAGCCGATACTTTACGCGAAGGCTGAGAAGTATCCACTTCTTTCGCTCGACGGATTAAAGAACAAAGCAAATGAGCTTCAGGGGGCGTTTGGCAGATACGTAGATAGTATTTTCGGTGAGGACAGCGCGCTGGTCAAGGGAATGTTGGTCAACGATAAGAGCGATCTGTCAGCCTACACCAAAGCGCAGTTCAGCCGCTCGGGCGCGGCACACCTGCTATCTGTCAGCGGACTTCACGTTTCATTGCTTCTCGGTGCGCTTGAGCTTCTGCTAAAAAAGCTTTTTGCACCCAAAAAGCTCCGTATTGCGATACTTTCGCTTGCGGGCGTTGTTCTGCTCGCGCTTACCGATTTCTCGCCCTCGGCACTTCGCTCGGTGCTTATGCTTTTCGCGGTATATGTAAATTACCTTTTCTCCGAGGAGAACGACGCGCCGACCTCGCTCTTTGTCGCGGTATCCGTCATAATACTCCTCTCGCCCTTTTCTGTTACAGACGTGGGAATGTGGCTGTCGTTTGCGGCAACGCTCGGACTTGTAACCGTCTATCCGTTGCTTGAGAAAAAGCTGCCGTATATCGAAAAGAGCAAAAAGCTATCGCGCAAGCTACTACGCGTGGCTGTCGCCGCGCTTAAGGCGATGCTTATAACAGTGGTAGCAAATATTTTTACCTTGCCGATAATGTGGTATTGCTTTGGCTCTGTATCTCTTTCATCTCTGCCGTGCAATCTAATACTCTCACCCCTGACAGCTATTTTTATGCCGATATCTGTCCTTGCACTCATATTTGGCAGGATAGCTCTCGTTGGAGACTTTTTTGTCCTGCTATCGCGCGGTCTTGGCGCGCTCATACTTGAAACGGTGGGTCTTTTTGCGGATATTCGAGGAGCATCGCTGTCGCTGGAATATCCTTTTGCGACACCGCTGATATTGCTATTTGCGGTATCTATGGCGCTTATGATGGTAATAAAGCTTCGCAAGAAGCTGCTCATCGCGCTGCCGCCGCTTGTCTTTGCGCTTTCCTTTGCGGTCTGCCTCGGTGTATTTGTTGCAACCGATAAGACCGAGATAAAATACGTTGGCTGGGGAGAAAACGAAATGTTTTTGGTAGAGCGGGCGGGAATAAGCTCGGTCTGCGACGTCAGCACGGGAACAGCAAGCGCATATAATCTGCTTGATGCCGAGAACTGTGAATATTCGCTCGAAATAGAAAACTACGTGCTTACGCATCCGCACGCAAAGCATCCGACCATGCTCAGAAGACTTTATGAAAATAAGGTCATAAGACATTTGTATCTTCCTCTCATCGATGAGCCTGAGAGTATTGGTATTCTCAAGGAGATATACGATATCGCCTCGGAGTATAATACAGAGGTGATCTTTTACTCCAAAGGCGAGGGAATAGATCTTTCACCGTCTGTTCGCCTCTTTCCTTGCTTTATGGAAAACGGAAAGGAGACAGAGGTCTTTCTGAAGATAGTCGGTGAAGATGATATCCTTACATATACTGACGAGGCAGAGAACTCTCTTGCCTACGAGATCGGGGCAGAGAGCCGATATTTCCTGTTTGGAGCGCACGGAAAGCCTTCGACGAGTAAAGAGACGCCGATAAGCCTTGACGGCGAACAGACGATTATTTTTGCCACTAAGAGCTCGCTTGAAAACAGCCGCATCTCTCGGGATGGCACGTCCGTTTACGTTATGAGTGATGGCAACGGAAAGCGAGAGCTTGTGATATATCCTTAAACGGTAGCTTCTGTCAAAGAATAGGCTATCTGCATATTATAATACCAGGAGGCTGTCTTTTGGGTAAAGCGAACGCGAAATGCATATCTGCTACCCCCGGAAGACAGCCTCATTTGTCGGTATTTAAGAAAGGATAGCAGACGATGAACGAAAAAAATAAGATCGCCTTTCTCGGAGGAGACAAGCGTCAATATACTGCCGCCTTGAAAATATCCGAGCATGGATGGGAGAGCTGTATATGGGGGCAGGAGCGAGAGAGTATAAAAAGCGTACAGATAGCGGATAGCCTTGAAGAAGCATTGCACGGTGCTCGCGCGGTAGTTCTTCCGCTCCCCGCAAGCCTTGACGGTATCACTCTCAACTGTCTCCCCGAGGGAAGAGAGGGGAGAGTGCGCCTTGAGACTATACTCAAGTCTCTGACCGACAGAGACGGTGCTTGTGTGATAGGTGGAAAGCTTCCTCTTGGGTTTGTCGCAGAGGCAAGGGAAAGAAATATTCCTTGCTTTGACTATTTTGAATCTGAGGCTTTTCAAATAAAAAACGCGTATATCACCGCCGAGGCGGCGCTGTCTATAGCTATGGACAATATCCCAAAGACAGTATGGGGCAGTAGCTTTGCGGTTACAGGCTACGGTCGCATTTCAAAGCAGCTTGTCGAGCTTCTTCGCGGCTTTGGCGCGGAGGTAACGGTGCTGGCGCGCAAAGAACGAGATATTGCATCTGCCGAGCTGTCGGGCTGTAAGACTATAAATATTGGCGGCGATATACACGAAGCTATAGAGCCGCTTTGCCACGGTTACGACGTTATTTTCAATACAGTACCCTCGCTTATATTTGAACGTGATTTTCTCGAGCGCGTGGATAACAGAACTTTGATAATAGAGCTTGCATCCGCACCCGGTGGAATCGACGTTTCCGCCGCTCGTGCCTTAGGCTCAAGGGTGCTTTGGGCATCTGCGCTCCCCGGTAAATACGCGCCGCAGAGTGCGGGTGAGCTGATAGGCGAGTGCGTTGAAAAAATACTTCGTGAGGGGGAGGTGCGAGTATGATAGGCTTTGCAATGTGTGGATCGTACTGTACACACTCGGCTTCTCTCCGCGAGCTTGAAAAAATCAAAGAAAGCGGCGCGGATATTCTGCCGATAGTAAGCGAGAACGTATATAGCACGGACACGCGCTTCGGAAGCGCGAAGGATCTTCGTGAGCGACTTCTTGAAATATGTGGACGGCCGTGTATTCATACGGTAGTTGGTGCCGAGCCGTTAGGACCGCAGATGCCGCTTGAGGCGCTTATAATATCTCCTTGCACGGGAAATACGCTTGCTAAGATGGCGAACGGAATAACAGACACAGCGGTAACGATGGCGGCAAAGGCGCATCTGAGAAGCGACAGACCGCTTGTCATCGCGCTTGCCTCAAACGATGCGATGTCCGCAAATCTCGGGAATATTGCCGCGCTTCTCAACCGCAAGTGTGTGTATTTCGTACCTATGCGGCAGGATGATCCTACGGGGAAGCCGCACTCGCTCGTCGCGGATTTCTCGCTGCTCGGAGCTACTTTTGATGAGGCAATGAAGGGAAAGCAGTACAGAAAGCTGTTTATATAAGAAAACACGCC
>CALCTA010000031.1 GCA_937893945.1 uncultured Clostridia bacterium
GACATCTGATTGGGCTTCTTGTGAAGCTGATCTCCAAGACCTACCTTATTAAGCGCCTCGGTAGCTCTCGCGCGTCTTTCAGCTTTTGATACTCCCGAGAGTGTGAGCGCAAGCTCTACGTTAGAGAGAACGCTCTGGTGAGGTATGAGATTGTAGCTTTGGAAAACGAAGCCTATCGAGTGATTTCTATAGGTATCCCAGTCGCTGTCCTTGAAGAGCTTTGTTGACTTTCCGTTGATGATAAGGTCTCCGTCTGTGTAGCGGTCAAGACCTCCGACGATATTGAGCATCGTCGTTTTACCGCAGCCCGAGGGACCGAGGATAGATACGAATTCGTTTTCTCGGAAGCAGAGACTTACGCCGTTGAGCGCGGCTACTGTCGTATCGCCAGTTTGATATGTTTTGACGATATTCTTAAGTTCAAGCATTTGTTCTTTCCTTTCCGCAATGGGCAACATCGCCCATCTTACAAATATAATAAATACAAAATAAATAACAGTATATATTTTAAAACCTTATTTTAAAGTTAAGGTCAAGGTTATCATAAGATTGTGTGAACGAATATGAAAAATATGTGAAAAAGCATAAGGCTGTATTGGCTACAGCCTTACGTAGTAAAATCTCTTGTGTCATTATTTGTTGCAGGGATAAAGTCTTTCCTGCTCGCGCATTTGCATAATAGCCTTAGCGGTGTCCTCAGCCTTGAAGATAGACGAGCCCGCGACTATTACGTTAGCTCCTGCACTCGTGAGAAGTCCGAGATTATCAACACCTATGCCGCCGTCAACCTCTATATCGAGATCATATCCGTTATCCTTGGCATAAGAGCGGAGCGCTCTTACCTTTTCTATAGTGTGGGGGATAAGCTTCTGGCCGCCAAAACCGGGCTCAACCGTCATAATAAGAGCCATATCTATCTCAGAAAGAAGAGGGAAGAGGACCGAGACGTCAGTGGCAGGCTTTATTGCAACTGCCGCCTTTACTCCAAGTGAGCGAATATGGCGAAGCACCGAGACAGGATCGTCGCAGCTCTCGTAATGAATGGTTATGAGATCCGCGCCTGCCTTGACGAAATCCTCGACGTATCTGTCGGGATCTACTATCATAAGGTGGACGTCAAAAAACATTTTTGAATCTTTTCTGATCGCGCCTATGACCGACGCTCCAAAGCTTATGTTAGGAACGAAAATTCCGTCCATAACGTCAAGGTGCAGATATTCAGCACCTGCTTCCTCAACTTTTTTTACGTCTGCTCCAAGAGCGGCAAAATTCGCGGCAAGGACTGATGGCGAGATGATAAGCATATAAATCTCCTTTTTTGCTTTGACATAAAAGTCGTGTTCTTCATAAAATAACTAAGGAAGGAGCGTGATGCGCACCCTTAGCAGCTGCGAACACTCTCTGCGGAAAAGACAGTAAAGACAAGGACACAAGGCAAGAAGCATCCGCGAGAGGCATCACTTTTATTTTTCTCAAATTCCCGAGTATCTCGGGAATTTGAGGCTTTTATTTTGTTTTTTCTATAAGGCAGACTGCGTGAGCGGCAATTCCCGCGCCCTCGCCCGTAAATCCGAGGCCTTCCTCGGTAGTCGCCTTTATGCTGATGGCGTCAAGCTCCATATCGAGAGCGTAGGATATCCTCTTGCGCATCTCGGGAATGTAGGGGGCGAGCTTCGGTCTTTGAGCTATTACGGTAGCGTCTATATTCGACGGGCGAAAGCCATTCGCGCAAAGCTTTGCGCCTACCTTGCGGAGAAGCTCAAGACTGTTCGCTCCGCGATATTGCTCGTCATTGTCGGGGAACATCTTTCCGATGTCTCCGAGTGCCGCCGCGCCAAGCAGCGAGTCTGCGATGGCGTGGAGAAGGACGTCGGCGTCAGAGTGGCCGAGAAGTCCCTTTTCGTATGGGATACTAACGCCGCCGAGTATCAGGTCTCGTCCTTCCACAAGCTTGTGAACGTCGTATCCGTGTCCTATTCGTATCATTATTCTTCTTCCGTTCCGTAGTATATTTCGGGGGTGAGCTCCTTGCGGGCATCAAGTATTCCTTTTGCCGCCGCAATATCGTCGTAGGTGGTTATCTTGATGTTCTGCGCGCCGCATTCAACGAGGCGGATGGGATGCCCTATGAACTCAACGAGGGCGTTGTCATCCGTACCCTCAAATCTCTTTTCAGCAGCTATAACGGCTGCCGCGCGGTAGAGCTTGGTCTTGAACACCTGAGGTGTCTGCGCAAGCCACACGGTGTTGCGGTCTGCGGTGTTATCCACAAATCCCTTCTTGTCAGCTATTTTGACCGTGTCGGTCGCTTTGTGAGCCGCGGTAGCCGCCTTGTATTTATAGGCGGAGCGGCAGACAGAGGTTATCTGCTCAGGAGTGATAAGACAACGCGCGCCATCGGCAATTGCGACGAACTTGGAGCGGTCATCTACAGCCTCAAGTCCGTTCATGACAGACTTCTGGCGTGTATCTCCGCCGACGACTATCTTGGAGAGCTTTGTGATATTGTGCTTCTTGCAAGCCTTTTCCCAAAAGGGAATCTCATTTTCCTTTGCTACGATGATTATTTCATGGATACACTCGGTGCTCTCATACGCCTTGAGCGTATGGATAAGCACGGGTACACCGCAAAGCTTAGTCATCTGCTTGGTCTCTGTACCGCCAAAGCGCTCTGAAAGTCCTGCCGCCGCGATTATGGCTGAGGTGAAATTTTTTGGGTGGGGAGAGCCTGATATTGCTCTGAGAACACCTACTATCTTCTTAATACACAAAATGACATCCTCCTTGGGCGTGTTATGTATTACTGCTTGATAGAACCGTAATAAGCGGATATCAGAGCTTTCCTTCCTCGATATCCTTGAGCATAGCTACGCGTGTGATATGGTTGCCACTGTTTGCATAGGTGGCGTCAAGGAAAGCGTCAACAAGGTCAAGAGCAAGTCCGATACCTACGACGCGCTGACCGAAGCAGAGCATATTTGCATCGTTATGCTCTCTCGTGAGCCTTGCCGAGAAGCAATCCGAGCAGCAAGCGGCACGAATGCCGTCGTGCTTGTTTGCGGCGATAGACATACCGATGCCCGTGCCGCAAATGAGAATACCAAGCTCAGCCTCTCCCGAAAGTATCTTCTCGCAAGCGGCGGAAGCGTAAACGGGGTAGTGGCAGCTTGCGGTAGAATAGGTTCCTACGTCTATAACGTCGTGTCCCTTTTCCTTGATATGCGCGATAACCGCGTCTTTGATATCATATCCTGCGTGGTCGCATCCAACAACGATCTTCATTATGTATTTTTCCTTTCGGTATTAGTTTTTATTTTCCTGTTTTTCTCGCTCCGCGCGCTCGCGCTCGGCTTGAGAGGGGCGCAGATAATCAACGCACAGCTCGGCGTCGGTACAGAAGCTGCCCTCACGGTATTTTCTAAGCGCTACCTCTGCTACCGAAAAGGCAGACTGATGTCTCTGTCGCTCGGGAAGGTAGCGGAGCGTGGTGTTCTTAAAGGCGCTCTCGGTTACGTCGTAGCCGTCGCCCACGAGAACTACCTCCTCGCCGTATTCCGCGAGTATATCATCAAGCTCGCTTATCGCCATAGCGCTGTCGGGCATCAGGCGGACAAGACTTTCGCCGTCAGAGCGGAAGAGCGCCGTATATACCTGCGAGCGCCTTGCGTTCATCACGGGGCAGATAAGCCCACGGTGAAAGCGGAGATTGTTGGCAAGAGCCTCAAGCGTGGATACTCCGACACAAGCCTTTCCTGAGGAAAAGGCGAGTCCCTTGACTGTCGCCACGCCTATCCTCACGCCCGTGAAAGATCCCGGGCCTGCGGATACCGCAAAGAGATCGATATCCTTTACGCTAAGCGAAAAGAATGAGAGAAGCGACTCTATCATAGGAAGCAGAGTTTCGCTGTGAGTGTTTTTGTTGTTCAGAGTGTATTCTGCGAGGAGCTTGCCGTCCTCGCACAGAGCCGCCGACGCTACGATAGCCGACGAATCTACTGCAAGAATTTTCATATTAGTCCTTTCGTAGCCGTAGCGCATCAGGCGTTGGGCTGTAAAAGATGGATAGTTATTCTTCGCCTGTCGGAATGCTCCTCGGGGCATTTTTCAATATTTACCGCGATATGACAGTCGGGGAGCGCGAAGGGAATATTCTCGCTCCACTCGGTAAGGCATACGCCGTTTCGGTCAAGATAATCGTAAAATCCTATCGAATAAAGCTCGTCCTCGTCGCCAATACGGTACATATCAAAGTGAAATACCGAGGTCTTCTCGCCTCTGTACTCATTGACGAGCGCAAATGTGGGCGATTTTACGCGCGCTTTCGGTGAAAAGACTGAGGTAAAGCCGCGTACGAATGCGGTCTTTCCGACGCCTAAGTCTCCGTAAAGCGCTATAAAGCGGGGCAGAGAGCTGTCGGCGTCCATTTCTCTTGCGAGTGTCGCGCCAAGCTCCTCTGTCTGCTCGGCTGAATTTGTGATTAAATTTGCGGGAAATGTCATAGTTTATCAGAAAAGTCCTGTGATGTTGCCGGCATCGTCAACGTCGATGTTGAATGCGGCAGGCTTCTTGGGAAGTCCGGGCATAGTCATAATAGCACCCGTAAGGACCACGATAAATTCCGCGCCTGCGGAAAGCTTTACCTCGCGGACGGTGAGCGTAAATCCTGTCGGGCGGCCGAGAAGAGCGGCATCGTCCGAGAGAGAGTACTGAGTTTTTGCGACGCAGATGGGGAAGCGTGAGTACTTCTCGTCAAGTGCCTCTATCTCGGCGATATTCTTGAGAGCGGCGGCATCGTACTTGACCTCTGCCGCGCCATATATCTTTGTTGCGAGCGCGCTTATCTTCTCCTTGATAGAAAGCTCGTCGGCATACATAAACTCAAAATTCTTTTGCTTTTCGCAAGCGGCTACTACCTTATTTGCAAGGTCAATACCACCGTCTCCGCCCTTTGCGAATACCTCAGAGAGCGCAAAATCCGCACCCTTTTCGGTGCATATCTTCTCAATATACGCAAGCTCAGCGTCTGTGTCGCTGCCGAAGCGGTTGATGGCAACTACTACGGGTAGGCCGTACTTGCGGAGATTGTCGATGTGTGCTTCAAGGTTGACAGCACCCTTTGCGAGCGCGTCGAGATTTTCGCCCGAAAGCTCGGTCTTGGGAACGCCGCCGTTATATTTGAGCGCGCGAACCGTAGCAACGAGGACTACGGCATCGGGAGAAAGACCTGCCTTGCGGCACTTGATGTCAAGGAACTTCTCAGCGCCAAGATCAGCGCCAAAGCCTGCCTCGGTGATGGTGTAATCGGCAAGCTTGAGAGCAAGCTTGGTGGCTCTTACCGAGTTACAGCCGTGGGCGATATTCGCAAACGGGCCGCCGTGGATAAGAGCGGGGGTGTTTTCAAGCGTCTGAACGAGGTTAGGCTTGATAGCGTCCCTAAGGAGCGCCGCCATAGCACCGTTAGCCTGAAGATCGCGGCAATATACGGGAGAGCCGCTGTAGGTGTAAGCCACGAGGATATTGCCGAGTCTCTCTTTGAGGTCCGAGATAGACTCCGCAAGGCAGAGGATAGCCATTATCTCGCTGGCTACGGTTATCATAAACTTGTCCTGCCTCGGAACACCGTCCATCTTAGTACCAAGACCTACGATCACGTTGCGGAGCGCACGGTCATTAGTGTCGGTAACGCGCGCAAAAAGTATCCTGCGAGGGTCGATAGAAAGCTCGTTGCCCTGCTGAAGATGGTTGTCTATCATAGCCGAGAGGAGATTGTTAGCCGCTGTGATAGCGTGGAAGTCTCCCGTGAAGTGAAGATTGATGTCCTCCATAGGAACGACCTGAGCGTATCCGCCGCCTGCCGCTCCGCCCTTTATGCCAAAAACGGGTCCCAGAGAGGGCTCACGGAGCGCTATGATAGCGTTCTTGCCTATCTTACTCATAGCCATACCGAGACCGACCGTCGTGGTGGTCTTTCCCTCGCCTGCGGGGGTGGGATTTATAGCCGTAACGAGAATAAGCTTTCCGTTCTTTCTTTCGGCGGTTCTCTTAAGAAAAGCGTCATTTATCTTTGCCTTGTATTTTCCATAGAGCTCAAGCTCGTCGTCCTCGATCCCAAGCCTTGTTGCTATATCGGTTATGGGAAGCATTTTTGCTTCTTGGGCTATCTGTATATCTGTTTTCATAATATCCCCCTAAAGTTAAGAAATATATTATAATATCTACTATATCTACAATAGTATAACACGAAATCAAGGTTATGTAAAGGGGAATTCGAAATTTTTGGAGAGCATTTGTAACTTTTTTGTTGACAGAGCCGTGCTTTTGCGATAGAATTATAGTCGGTAAGAGATTTTTTGAGAGGGGTAAAAATGGCGCAAAGAGGAGCAATTTTCAGAAGAGAGGCAAAGCTTCGGATAATTGAATATCTTATAGGGCGTACCGAAGCGTCTCCCTCTGAGATAGCGGAGGCTATCGGGGTCAGCCGAGTTACCGTCTCGTCGCTTATAGACGAGCTTGTTGAGAGTAATTTGCTGAGAAGGCAGAGCGATCGATCCTGCTCTCTTTTGCCAAGCGGCAGGGCAGTTATGCTCAGAATGGGAGTTGAGAGCGCCGAGATAATCACATTTGATCTTTGCGGTGGGGATGTGCAGAGAGTGCAAATGAGGTTGATCGCGTCTATGTCTTACACCGACAACGCCGCAAGGCTTCTTAGCATAGCCGAGAGACACGCCGCCGAGATCTCTGCAGAGGGGCGTGAGCCTTACTGTGCGGTGATATGCTACGGTGAGCTTTCGCAAAGGGGCATACCTAAAAGCTTTGAGCTGTTTTCGGGTAAGGAACTGCTTGCGAGAGGACTTTCGCACTATGACGGCGCGCTGCTTTATCTTGACGCCGCTGACAGATCCTCGTATCTTTTGTTAGACGGTAGAACGGTAGCCTCTGGCAGAATATCCGAAAAGGTCGCAAGCGAGATGAGAAGCGCGCTCGGCCTTATGAAGCCGCAAATGGTGATGCTTGCAGGTGCGGACGAGGCTACTCGCGCGAGCGCAGAGAATGCGGCACTTTTCAGGGGAGCGGAATTTTCATTTATCGGTCCCTCCGAGCTTCGCCCCGACGAGCGCGCGGCGTTGCTTATGCTGATGGAAAAACGAATATGAAAACGAAAAAACACCACTGACACTCGTCAGTGGTGTTAATTTTTTGCTCATTAAAGAGCGTAGAATATTACCGAAAAAGATTGAAGAACGCTTCCGAGAAGCACGAAAAGGTGGAACACCGAGTGGAAATACTTCTTGTTAGAGCCTATCTTGTAGAAAAGGGCGCCGACGGTGTACATAATTCCTCCGCCGAGCAGGAGTGCAAAGCCTGCTGCTCCAAGCGCGCGGTACATTGAGCCGATATTGAAGATTATCGCCCAACCCATGCCAATGTAGCCGATCATACTGAATGCCTTGTATTTATCGAGGTCGATGGCGTTGAGCACGGCAGAAAGTATCGCGAGCCCCCAGACTACGCCAAAGGTAATATAAGCGGCAAGAGGAGCGGTCTTTATAAGACTGCAGAGGAGCATTGGAGTGTAAGTTCCTGCTATAAGAAAATATATGGTGCAGTGGTCAATCACCTGAAATACCTTTTTTGCAGTACCGCAAGGCAGCGCGTGATAGATACTTGAAACTGTATAGAGAGCTATCATAGAGACACCGAAGATTATGCCGCAGGTCATTGATACGGCATTGCCCTTAGTAGCGGCAACGATAATGCAGAGGACCAGAGTGAATATTCCCCACGCTCCGCCAACTATGTGCGAAACTGAATTGAATATCTCCTCTCCCTTGGTGTAGCTTGGAAGAATTCTGTTTTTGAGGCAAGTACGAGTCATAATATAAAACCTTTCGTGTTTTGATATGTAGTATCGAAAACTACATCGTGTTGTTATTATAACACACATTTTACAAAAATGCAATAGGTTTCGCAAAAAAAAGAAAAATAAATGTAAGTCTTAGAAATATTTTTTATTTTCCGATAGCGGTTGACAAGCAGATGGACTTTGTGATATAATCTACAATGTATGAATATGCGCTGATGTTATGGCGGGCGCAAAAAGATTTAAAAGGAAGTATTGGTAAATGTACGATATCGTGGTAATCGGAGCAGGCGTAGTGGGCGGAATGATCGCTCGCCGTCTTGCAAAATACAAGCTTAATATCTGCATGCTTGAAAAGGAAAATGACGTCGCTATGGGTGCGACTAAGGCAAACAGCGCGATAGTTCACGCCGGCTTTGACGCTAAGGAAGGCTCCCTCAAGGCTAAAATGAACGTTCGCGGCTCCCAGTTGATGCCGAGCGTTACCGAGGAGCTTGGAGTTAAGTATCTTCGCAACGAGTCTCTCGTGGTCGCCTTTGAAAACGAGCGCGCAGAGGTCGAGGCTATATACGAGCGAGGCATCAAGAACGGTGTCAGCGGCTTGAGAATACTTGAGAGGAACGAGCTTCTCGAGATTGAGCCTAATCTCAACCCCGAGCTTTCCTGCGCTCTTCTCGCGCCTACGGGTGCTATAGTATGCCCTTACGAACTTTGCATAGCGGCAGTAGGAAACGCAATGGACAACGGCGCTGACCTCAAGCTTAATTTTGAGGTAAGCTCTATAGATAAGAAGGACGGCTACTACACCGTAAGCTCTACGGAAGGTGAGAGTGTAGATGCAAGATTCGTTATCAACTCGGCAGGAGTTTATGCCGATAAAATAGCCGCTATGACAGGCGACGATGATTTCACCGTTCACGCAAGACGCGGCGAATATATGATACTTGACAAGGAGTGCGGCTCCTTCGTTCAGAGAACTGTATTCCACACACCTACCAAGATGGGCAAGGGAATACTCGTTTCCCCCACGGTTGACGGAAATCTTCTCTTAGGTCCTACCGCGACCGACATAGAGGATAAGGAGGACAAGTCTGTTACGGCAGAGGGATATGCTCAGATAATGAGCCGCGCGGGCGACAACGTCAGCGGTATTCCTTTCGGTAAGGTCATCACCTCCTTCTGCGGTCTGCGCGCCGTAGGAAGCAC
Organism: uncultured Clostridia bacterium; assembly: GCA_937893945.1. Classification (GTDB taxonomy): domain Bacteria; phylum Bacillota; class Clostridia; order Oscillospirales; family CAG-272; genus HGM12713. The sequence continues at coordinate 9,068 of CALCTA010000031.1, forward strand.
GGGCGACTTTATCATAAAGCTCCGCGAGGGTGTTCTTACGCTCGGCGGAATAGAAAGCCCCGGTCTTACCTCGGCTCCCGCGATAGCAGAGTACGTTGAGGAGCTTTTGCGTGATGCAGGTGTAGAGATGGTAGAGAAGAGCAATTACGAGCCTCGCAGAAGACCGGCTCACGCCTTTAACAATATGACGCTCGAGGAAAAGAACGAGGTCATCAAGCGTGATGCTCGTTACGGAAGAATAGTATGTCGCTGTGAGGGTATCACTGAGGGAGAGATAGTTGACGCTATACATACCAATCCCGGCGCACGCGACGTTGACGGTATCAAGCGCCGTACAAGAAGCGGTATGGGCAGATGTCAGGGCGGATTTTGTTCTCCTATAGTTGTGCAGATTATTGCAAGAGAGCTTGGTATTCCTTTTGAGGAAGTAACCAAGTTTGGTAAGGGCTCAACTATCAATTACGGTAAGACCAAGGGGGATAAATAATATGTCGAATATTACAAATATAGATCTCGTTATCGTCGGTGGCGGACCTGCGGGAATGAGCGCTGCTGTAGCGGCTTATGACGCGGGACTTCGCAATATTCTTATTCTTGAGCGAGATACAAGCCTTGGCGGAATTCTCCGTCAGTGCATACACAACGGCTTCGGACTTCATCGCTTCAAGGAAGAGCTGACAGGACCCGAGTACGCTTACCGCTACGAGCTTCAGGTAAGAGAGAGAAATATTCCCTTTAAGCTTAACACTATGGTGCTTGACATATCTCCCGACAAGGTAGTTACCGCTATGAACAGCGAGGACGGTATGTTTATGATACGCGCTAAGGCGATAATTCTCGCGATGGGTTGTCGCGAGAGACCTAAGGGCGCGCTCAATATCTGCGGCACTCGTCCCTCGGGTATATTTACTGCGGGAACAGCGCAGAAATTCGTCAATATGGACGGATATATGCCCGGAAAGAAGATAGTTATTCTCGGCTCGGGCGACATCGGACTTATAATGGCAAGAAGAATGACTCTTGAGGGCGCTGAGGTAAAGGCGGTATGCGAGCTTATGCCTTATTCGGGCGGACTTGCGAGAAATATCGAGCAGTGTCTTAACGATTTCGGTATTCCGCTCATGCTCAGCCACACCGTAGTCGAGATACACGGCGGCGACAGGGTTACGGGCGTAACTATCGCAAAGGTTGATGAGCGTCGCAAGCCCATAGCAGAGACAAGACAGTATATTGAATGTGATACGCTCCTGCTCTCCTGCGGACTTATTCCCGAGAACGAGCTTACAAAGGGCGCTAATATCTCTCTTGACAGAGTTACAAATGGCGCGACTGTCGATCAGGACAGACAGACCGATACCGAGGGCATCTTTGCCTGCGGCAACGTTCTCCACGTTCACGACCTCGTTGATTACGTCTCTGAGGAGGCTGAGATAGCAGGTAAGGCTGCTGCGGAATATGTGATGAATAATACAACGGGAACCGCTATAAAGACTATAGATCTCAAGACTGACGGAAGGGTCAGATACACAGTTCCTCAGCGCATTACGGCAGAGAAGAAGGTAACTGTTTACTTCCGTGTTGCTGACGTTTACCGCGACGTGCGCGTTATTGTGCGCGACGGCGAGCGCGTTATCGTCAATAAGAAGAAGCAGAAGGTCGCTCCCGGCGAGATGGAGACCGTGGCTCTCACGCCCCAGATGCTCGCAGGTGTAGAAAGCGGAACTCTTTCCTTTGGTATTGAATTTGATTCCTGATAAGGAGACGTGAGAAAAATGATTCGTGAATTGACTTGTATTATATGCCCTAAGGGCTGTCAGCTCAAGGTTGAGCTTGACGAAAATAAAAAGTTTATATCTGTTGAGGGACACACCTGCAAGCGCGGCGCGGTATATGCCGAGACTGAATGCACTGCTCCCACGAGAGTTGTTACGAGTACGGTTCTCGTTGAGGGTGGCGGAGTGGTTCCGGTAAAGACCAACGGCGCTATACCGAAGGAGCTTATGTTTGAGTGTGTTAAGCTTATCAATGCTTCTTGCGTCCCTGCTGATGCTCCTATCGGAACTGTGGTTATTGCTGACCTTCTCGGTACGGGAATAGACGTTGTAACAACGAGAAACGCAAGAGTTTAATTTGTAAGGAAAATTACAATTAAACATTCGAAAACGATCTTGCATTTTTGAGGTTTTTGTATGTATATTGATATTAAAGGAAACAAGCGACAGAAGGTCGGACTTCATATGCACACCTCGGTGTCTGACGGCAAGCTTACCCCTGAGGAGACAGCTCGCGCATATAAGTCGCTCGGCTATGATGCTATAGCTATCACTGATCACTGGGTATATGGCGATTACGGTAGCTTCGAGGGTATGAGCATAATTTCGGGCGCTGAGTACAATATAGGCGGACACGCTACCGAGATAGGCGTTTATCACATCCTGGCGCTTTTTATGGACAGAAAGCCTGATATCACTCGCGCTGATGACGCGCAGAGGATAATAGACGGCGTGCATGAGGTCGGCGGTCTTGCCGTTCTTGCGCATCCCGCCTGGTCGCTCAACACTCCTGAGATGATCATGTCGCTGAAGGATATAGACGCAACCGAGATATATAACACCGTCTCGGCAAGACAAGAGTCCTTCAGACCTGATTCTTCGCTGATAGTTGATATGCTCGCAGGTCGCGGAGTGGAGTTTCCTCTGCTTGCCACCGACGATGCCCACTACTACGGCGGTATTGATGACGGAATTTCTTATATAATGGCGGAATGCGAGACGAATTCGCCTGAGGATATCAGAAAAGCGATAGTAGAGAAGCGCTTCTATGCTACCCAAGGTCCTGAGATAATTATGACGAGGGTGGGGAACAGATTTATTCTTGATTGCTCCCCCGTCTCTCACATCTATTTTGCATCCAACGCTTCGTGGGCTCGCAGAGCAACACATGGGGAAGGACTGACACACGCCGAATATATGGCGAGCGATGAGGATAGATTCGTCAGAGCCTTCGTAGTAGATGCAGAGGGAAGGCAGGCTTGGACTAACGTCGAGCTGCTTTAAATCTCATATATTTTCATATTACTTTCAGATAAACGCCCGTAGGATACTACGGGCGTTTATATTTGAATATAATATTAGAGACAAGGCGGCAAATATGCAAAAATGTCAGAAATTTGGAAAAAATATGAGTAAAAACCGCTCAAAAAGCAAAAAATCGTTGACAGCACAACAAAGGAGTGGTATAATAAAAGGGAAGTTTGTACAAATATAAACTAAGGAGGCTGTGTATATGGCTTTTAAGAACAGAAAAAAGAATTATCCGCTTTATGAAACTACTAAGTTTTCAAACTTTCGCGAGATGGTTGAAAACGTTGCAGAGCGCTATCCTAACAAGGTTGCGTTTCAATACAAGCTTGATCCTAAGGTAAAGGAGGCAAGCAAGATAACCTTTGCGGAGTGCCGCGATTACGTTCGCGCGCTCTCTACCGAGCTTCACAGTATGGAGCTTGAGGATAAGAAGATAGCAATAATCGGCGCAGCTTCGGTTGATTGGTTTATGTCCTATACCGCTATTATGAACGTAGGCGCTGTAACCGTACCGATAGACAAGGAGCTTCCCGTTTCGGATATCGCTTCTATAATCAATACCGCAAAATGCGAGTATATCTTCTTCGCCGCTGATATAGCCGATAAGATCAAGGCAGTATGCGCAGAAGCTCCCGTGGCGAAGAATCTGGTGTCTATGTGCGGAGAGGTTGAGGGCGCAACTCCTCTTACCGAGCTGCGCAAGGCAGGAGCGAAGAAATTCGCCGGTGGAGACAGGACCTACTTTGAGTACCCCATAAATAACGAAAAGCTTTCAAGCATAGTATTTACCTCGGGTACTACGGGACAGGGCAAGGGAGTAATGCTTTCGCTCAAGAACATCTGCTCGGATATGGAGCAGGGAATGTATAACTTTGAGATCACCGAGAGGACGCTCTTCGCGCTTCCGCCTCACCACACGTTCGGCTCTACCGTAAACTTCGTAGGACATTTTGCTCAGGGCTGTGAGGTATATATCTCCTCAGGGCTTCGCTATATTATGGAGGAGCTCAAGACCTTCAAGCCTACTCACCTTATCCTCGTGCCTCTCTTTGTTGAGACTTTCTATAAGAGAATACTTGCAGGTGCTGAAAAGGCGGGAAGCCTTGAAAAGCTCCAGAACGGTATCAAGGTATCTAACAAGCTCCGCAAGGTCGGAGTTGATATGAGAAGCAAGCTCTTCGGCAAGTCGGTGCTTGCAAACTTCGGTGGAGAGCTTAAGATGATAATCTGCGGTGGTGCTGCTCTCAATCAGTCTATTATTGATTTCTTTGAGGGTATCGGAGTAGTAATACTCAATGGCTACGGAATTACCGAGTGTGCTCCTCTTATCTCCTGCAACCGTAATGAGTTCAGAAGAAAGGGCTCGGTCGGTATGCCTATTATCGGGGGTAAGATCAGAATAGATTCTCCCAACGAGAAGGGTGAGGGCGAGATCTGCTACAAGGGTCCTAACGTAATGCGCGGATACTTTGAAAACCCCGAGGCTACCGCGGCGGCGATAGATGCTGACGGATACTTCCATACGGGAGATATCGGATACGTTGAGGTCGTTGACGGAGATCAGTGGCTCTATATTACAGGCAGAATCAAGAATCTAATTATTCTTTCCAACGGAAAGAACGTATATCCCGAGGAGCTTGAGTGCGATATTCAGGGCGTTTGGGGTGTAAATGAGGTCGTAGTTTATCAGGGCGTTTGCAAGAATAATCCCGAAAAGGAGCTTATCGTGGCTGAGATCTATCCCGACTACGATGGCTTTAAGGCAAAGGGAATAGAAGATATCCGCGGATATTTTGCTAAAGAGATAAAGAAGATAAACGACAGAAACGTTGCTTATAAGTTTATCGGCAGAGTTAAGCTCAGAACTGAGGAGTTCCCGAAGAATACCTCGAGAAAGATAACGAGATTCAAGATAGATAAAACTGTTGATTAAAATACAAAAAAGCTGCCGCAAGCCTTGGCTTGCGGCAGCTTTTTTATTGTTTTTTGCGGTTCAGTACCTTTCTCAGTACCCTTAGCAGTACCTCATAGTACCCTTGTACTCAAGGAGCTTTATAAAGAGACCGCCCTGTACTGTACGGTTGCGGAAGCTCTTTTCAATATTGCCTGAGGGATAAACTTTGTGCTCACCTGTGGTGGTGTAGTACCAGTCAGTCATAGGTACTCGTGAGGGAGAATCGTTAAAGAACTTCCAAAGGGGAGCGACAAATTCCTCAAATGCCTCACGGTCGGCAGTGAGGGTGGCGGTCCATACGAGCCAGTCGCTCTTGGTGTAGTCTGATCTTGAGTCGAGGGGGAGACCGTAAGAGTTGACGTGCTTCTTGTAGCTTGCGAACTCGGATTCTATAACGCATCTCGGCATGATATCTGTGCCGAAGAGCTTATCCCAGACAATGTTGTACTTCATACTGAAGGTATCGGGAGCATCGAACGCGAGTCTGTAGCTTCCGTCGCCGTTGGATGCGCGCTCTGCCCAATCAAGTGCCATATCTCTTGCGAGCTTGAGGTACTTGCGCTCTTCCTTCTTCTTGCCGTTCATGCCGTATATGATGGCAAGTCCTGCGATGCCCATAATAGCCTTGAGGGAGAGGTTGCAGTTGTGCGCGAGATGTCCTGCGAAGTCGTCGGTGCAAAGCTGATTTTCGGGATCTCTGCCGTTGTCTACGAGATATTTCACCCAATCCTTGAGAATATCGAGATGCTCGTTTGCAAATGCGGTACTCTTGGTAGCGAGCGCGACTGTTGCTTCCATAACGAGCATATTTCCACACTCCTCTACGGGCATCTGCTTATGGAACATAAGCTCGCCTGTTTCACGGTTGAGTCCGTACACCTGACCGTTGAGTATGGGGTACTGACCTGCGTCGTGGGGAGCAAAATCGTACTTCCACGCCTCAGAGCGTGTGAATTTGTAGATGGGGCGCATCATACCCTTAACGAGCTCGGGATTGTAGATAAGGAAAAGAGGAATTGAGGGGTAGCTTACGTCAACCGTAGCGGCACAACCGTTGGAGAAGCATTCCTTGGATATGAAAAGGACCTCTCCGTCATCGTCAAGAACCAGCTTGTGCGCGGCAACTGCCTGACGGTACGCAAGCTCGAGTATCTCAGCGTACTTCTCTCCGCCTGCTCTTACCGAATCAATGAACATTCTGTCGGCAAATTCGGAGCATTTTTTCATTACTGTCTTATAATCCGCGTGAGCCTTGACTATCTCTGCGGTGATGGGAGAGCCGTCCTTGTTCCAATATGAGCGAAGATGCTTACCAAAGTACTCGATACTGTATATGTCGTCGTAAGCAAAGGTGATGAGAGCAGATTTTTTAAGCTCGAGGTCGGTGCTTACGTATGTGGGATCGTCTCCCTCGCCGAGCTCTACCGATGCAGTTCCCTCAGAGGTGAGATAGAAATAACCCCAATTGATTCGGTGATCGTCTCCCGAACCCGAAATAATATTCTGAGCTACCGTGCCTACTCTTACGCTTTGAAGCTTGCCGAGATCAACAAGCTCGCAGGCAACCGGCTCGGACTTCGTTCTGTTGGTGCAGATCTCCTCTGCTACCGAGATCTTTACTTTTATTTGATGCTTCTTTTTATCGGTGCTCTCGCTCTGAAGCTCAAGATAGCTTACGGGACGGGTGAGCAGATAGAGATCGTTTATAAGTATGGGGGAAGTGAATATCGCCTTGATACGTACGCCTGCTGCCTCAAATACGTAGGTTGTGGAAAAAGCGTTGCAGTCGGCAGAGATCTGCTTCATTGCGGGGAGGTCGTTCTTGCCGATAAAGCGGTAGTCAGCTCCGTCGATGCTTGCAACTCCGATCATACGGTTGGGTCTGTTCGTCCAATGTACTGTATCCGTATCGGTGAGCTTGTCTGATGATGACCATACGCTGAAAAAAGGGTCAATGGTGATAAGGGGATAAGAGGGTGCTCTGAGCTTCATAACTGTCTCCTTTATGATTGTATTTATTATCACAATAAATTCTTTGATAATCTTGATTATATTGGAGTTTGCGGTGATATTGCTATAAAAAACATCACAAAAACGAATCTTGTAACAATACGCGTTGGCGTGCTTTTTGATATGCAGATCTTGCTTTTAAGCACATTATAACATAAAAAAATTCCTTTTGCAACAATAAAAGAAAAATAATTTACTCAAAGCTATTGAAAAAATAAGGATTTTGAGGTATAATAAAATGGTGGGAAAACAATAAAATAATGATTTTATATAAGGCGAAAAGCTGCTTTTCGCTAAAAAGGAGAAACAAATGTTAGAGTTCAGAAACGTATCCTACTCGGTGGCGGGTAAGGATATACTTAAGAATATAAGTCTGACGATAGACGATAGATTTGTCGCTATCACTGGCCCTAACGGAAGCGGAAAATCCACTATGGCTAAGCTCATAGCGGGAATAATAAAGCCTACCGAGGGCAGCATATTTATGGACGGTGTCGATATCACCGACCTTTCTATCACAGAACGCGCAAGGGCAGGCATCAGCTTTGCGTTTCAGCAGCCCGTGCGCTTCAAGGGAATCACCGTCAGAGATCTTATTTCTCTTGCGGCAGGTAAAAACACGAGCATTGCCGAGGCTTGCTCTTATCTCTCCGAGGTAGGTCTTTGCGCGAAGGATTACGTTAACCGTGAGGTTGACGGATCTCTTTCGGGCGGCGAGCTCAAGCGCATAGAAATAGCTATGATAAATGCCAGAGGAACCAAGCTTTCTGTTTTTGACGAGCCTGAGGCGGGAATAGACCTTTGGAGCTTCAACAATCTTATCAAGGTATTTGAAAAAATGCACGAGCGCACCAAGGGTATGATAATCATCATCTCCCACCAGGAGAGGATACTCAATATCTCGGACAAGATAATCGTCCTTGCCAACGGTGGCATTGCTGAGTACGGCGACCGCGAGGAAGTATTCCCCAAGCTCATGAATGTCCGCTCGGGATGTAACTTTACTAAAAATTCTTAAGGAGGAGAGCGTATGGATAGCATTCAGAAGAAGCTGCTCGCAGAGGTAGCGGATTTGCACGATGTGCCTCAAGGCGCATATTCACTTCGTATAAACGGAAGCCTTTACGGTAAGAACTCCTCGGAGAATATAGAAATAGTCGCAAAAGAGGACAAGCCCGGTATAGATATATACGTGAAGGCGGGAACTAAGAACGAAAGTCTTCACATTCCCGTAATACTTTCACAAAGCGGCCTTAAGGAGCTTGTATATAACGATTTTCATATAGGCGAGGATTGTGATGTAACTATAGTAGCGGGATGCGGCATACACAACGGTGGAGACGCGGCGTCCGAGCATAGCGGCATACACGCGTTCTATGTGTCGAAAAATGCAAAAATCAAATACGTGGAGAAGCACTACGGTCAGGGCGACGGCAACGGCGAGAATATTATGAACCCCACCACTTACGTTGAACTAGCCGAAAACTCTCATATGGAGATGGAGACCGTTCAGATAAAGGGTGTTGATTCCACTTATAGAAAAACTATTGCAAAAGTGTCAAAAAATGCAACTCTCGTTGTGCATGAAAAGATAATGACACACGGTAAGCAGGTGGCGGATACCGAGTTTGAGGTAGAGCTTAACGGCGAAAATTCGGGTACACACGTTATCTCCCGTGCTGTAGCAAGAGATCAGTCCAAGCAGAAGTTCCTCTCAGTCATCAAGGGCAACAACAAGTGCTCGGGACACACCGAATGTGATGCTATTATCATGGATAACGCTACCGTGGCTGCTATCCCTGAGATCCTCGCGGTGAACCCCGATGCTTCTTTGATACACGAGGCGGCTATCGGTAAGATAGCGGGTGAGCAGCTTATTAAGCTGATGACTCTCGGACTTACCGAAAAAGAGGCAGAGGAAGAGATAGTCAACGGATTCCTTAGATAATTCCAAATTCTTTGAACTTGAATAAGAGCGGCGATGCGGCGCACTGTACGTGCGATCCGCATCGCCGCTTTTTTTGTTTTTTTGGCGATTAAACAGAAAAAGACATGCGTGTGGAAAAGAGAGAAAGAAATGTAAAAAAATAGATTTTAATGCGACTTTTTGGAACTATTTGGCGCAAACAATATGTATAAGGTGAAAAAAGAGTGAAAAAATCGAGTTTTTTACGGGTGCTTAAAATGTAGAAAAAATGAGTCGATTTTTGTATAAAAGTAACAAACATTTAGCTAATTGTTACAATGGAAGCGCTTTTTCATAAAAATGGCGGAGTAAATGTCATTTACCTATAAAGTAACTAAAAGAAAGCTTAAAAATCTTGTGGTGCATTTGCACAAAAATGAGCAAGCAACAAACAAATGCTTGGAGATAGAGGTAAATTAAATTTACCATCAAGGCAATTGCGATTTGTCAAGTCTTAATTTTGCCGATTTTGAAAAAGCGGGTAAAAAAATCATCCTTTATTTGCCCTTGCGGTGAGACTTGAAATTCAAAATGTTTTCTTGACTTTTTTCTTATTATATGGTAAAATACCACCATAGTTTTAACCACTTGGTAGGAGGAAATTCTAAATGAAAACCACGAAATTTCAAAGATTAACGGCTTTGATATTGGCTATGACGTTCCTTCTCTGCGGAAGCACCCTCACCGCGTCTGCGGCGAGCAACGATTCCGAGGGAAGTGAGCTCAACCATATCAAGGAGTTGCTGAATGCGATTTCGTACAGTGAGTACATGAAGGAGTACACCAGCAAGGGTGAGCTCGAGAAGGAAGAGGATGGCGACGATGCGACCAATCCCAACTACTTCGACTTAGTTCCCAATGCAAGCTCCTCAATAGTCCTTGAAGGCCTTGACGGTGTCTATGTCAATCCTATGGGCGACGTGCTCGAGTACGATCCCGATGCAGCTCTTGCACCCGGAGACGCTACCCCTAAGGACGAAAAGCCTTACAAATTCTCCGATGGAGTAAAGGAAGGCCTTATGGTGCCTGATACGGGTACGGTTACATGGACTATCGCGGCAGACGATGTGAACGCAATAAAGTCGCCCGCACGCTACAGTCTCTCAATTGAATACTATCCGATCGCGAATAAATCCGCTTCGATCGAGAGAGTGTTTATGATCAACGACGAGGTTCCTTTCGCAGAGGCTCGTTACCTTACTATTTCTAAGATTTGGTCAACTCCTTTCCCTGATGCTAACATCAAGGTGGAGAAGGGAATGACCGCTGCGGAGCTTATCGCTGAAGCTAAGGCGGCAGGCTTTACCGAAGCAAAGGAAGTAGTAGATAAGGATGGAAACACCTGCGTTGCTATCAGCTACCCTGAAAAGTGGACTGAGGCCTCGACTAAGTTTGTAAACGACTACACGGTTCGTTTCTTCACGGCAGATACCGATAAGAACGAGATCCGTGAGAGCCTTGTTCAGAGCCCTGCTTGGAACACCTATATATTTAAGGATTCCAACGGCTTCCTTCAGACACCCTTTGAGTTCGTTATCGCTCCCGATGAAGACGGAAAGGTAACGCTTACGCTTGAAGGCGTTAACGAGCCTATCGTTATCTCCAAGCTCTGCCTCACTCCTTGTGAGAGCTTCCGCTCCTACGAGGATTACCGTGAACAGTACGGTAAGTATGGCAAGGGCGAAGGTGTTCTGAAAATTGAGGCGGAATATTTCTCAGATTCCTCTAACCAGACGATATATCCCATTTCTGATACTACCAGCGCGGCTAACTCTCCCAGCGCTACCGACAGAACCTTGCTTAACGCTGTCGGCGGTGAGAAGTGGCAGAACGTAGGTCAGTGGATAGAGTACAACTTCACCGTAAGCAAGAGCGGTAACTACAATATAGTTACACGCTACAAGCAGAATATCCTCGACGGTATGGCTACCTCGAGAATACTTTGCCTCTACAGCGATGAGACCGTCGCTGAGGGTGAGGACGGCTATTACAACGGTGTTCCTTTTGATGAGGCAACAAGACTGAAGTTCAACTATTCTGACGATTGGCAGAGCGCTCCTTTGAGCGACGGCAACACCAACTTTGAGTTCTACTTCAAGGAAGGCGTTACTTACACTCTCCGTCTTGAGATATCTCTTGGCGCGATGGGCTCTACCGTAAGCAGAGTTCAGGAATCGCTTGACGCTATCAACAACGACTACCTCAAGATCCTTAAGCTCACAGGTACAAGCCCTGACGAGTTCGCTGATTACGGCTTCTATGAGAAGATACCGGACACCATGGCGGATATGTGGAATCAGCACGAGGAGATCGAGGAAATCATAGCTGTCATGCTTCAGGATGCTTCCAAGAGCTCCATGACCGCGACTCTTCAGAACGTTTCTGACCTTCTCCGCGATATGAGTAAGGAAGAGGCGGCAGTTGCTAAGAACCTCAGCCAGCTGAAGACCTATATCGGTTCTCTCGGTACATGGCTCGGCGACGCTAAGACTCAGCCTCTTACACTTGACTGCGTAGTTATTCAGAGCGCTGACGAGGAGCTTCCTAAGGCAAACGCGAACTTCTTCCAGGCACTCTGGCACGAGATCTCGGGCTTCATACAGAGCTTCTTCCGTAACTACGACCGTATGGGCGCTCTTACCGACGAGGCAGCTGAGGACAGCGTTGAGGTATGGATAGCAACCGGTCGAGATCAGTCTCAGGTTATCAGAAACCTCATTAATAATAACTTCACCAAGGAACACGGCGTAACCGTTAACCTCCGTCTCGTTGCGGGCGGCACGCTCCTTCCTTCGATCCTTGCAAAGCAGGGCCCTGACGTTTACCTCGGACTTGCCGCGGGCGACGTAATCAACTACGCTATCCGTGGCGCGCTTGAGTCGGTTGAAGGAATGGAAGGCTTCGATGAGGTTACCGCTGACTTCAACGAATCGGCAATGATAGTTCTTCAGATGGAGGACGCGTACGGCGTTAACCGTTGCTACGGTCTCCCTGAGACACAGAGCTTCGCGATGATGTTCGTTCGTGAGGACGTTCTTGCAGAGCTTGAAATCGAGGTTCCTCGCACTTGGGACGACGTTAAGGAAGCTATCCCCGTTCTCCAGGCTAACAACATGGAGATCGCGATGATCAACGACAGTAACATCTTTATATATCAGATGGGCGGAGAGCTCTTCGCTGACGGCGGTATGAGAATCAACCTTGATTCCAACCTTGCTCTGACCGCGTTTGAGGACATGTGTGCAATGTACACCATGTATTCCTTCCCCTATCAGTATGACTTCGCAAACCGTTTCAGAACAGGTGAAATGCCTATCGGATTCGGTGATTACACAGGCACCTACAACCAGCTTAAGGTATTCGCAACCGAGATCGAGGGACTTTGGTCCTTCTATCCGCTGCCCGGTATAGCTGACGCCGACGGAAACGTCAAGTGCGACTCGGTTTCGGGCGTAGGCGCGATCTCAATGATCGACGGCTGTGAGGATCAGAAGAGAGCTTGGACATTTATGAAGTGGTACGTTGGCGACTCCTGCCAGATCGACTACTCCAACGAAATGGCAGCGATCCTCGGTCCTTCTGCAAAGCACCCGACGGCAAACATCTCCGCTCTTGAGAGCTTGCCTTGGACCAGAGCAGAGTACGAGCAGATCAAGTACCAGTTCGACAACCTTGCTTCTATTCCTAACTATCCCGGCGCATACATCGTAGGACGTTATACAAAGTTTGCATTCCTTGATGCGTACAATGACAACCAGAACCCCGTAACCAGCCTTCTCGGATACATTGATTATATTAATGATGAGATCACGAGAAAGCGTGAGGAGTTCGACCTTGAGGCTCTCGATAAAGAGGCTGAGCAGACTACTCTCGCAGTAAGACGTATGCAGCAGGCTGAGGAAGCCTTGAAGAAGGCTAAGGAAGACAGCCGCTACTCCGCTTCTTACGACGCAAAGCTTGAAGAGATATTCAAGGAGATCTCCGGTTACAGCACTGAGGACTACGACAGACTCAGAGAGCTTGCCGCTGACCTTACCGCGCTTAACTCGGATCTCTTCGGTACGGGCAACAGAGAAACAGATATTGAAATGGACGCAGAGCTTGAAAAGGAAAAGATCTACAAGGCTGCATTCTATCTCGTTGACGCAGCTAAGTGGCTTGAAACCTACGAGGCTTATAAATACGCATAATTTGGATATTTGTATTAATATTTAAGGAGAAAAACTCATGTCACAAAAAACAGCAAAAAAACGAGCTGTAGCGCGCAAGGATATGACAAGATGGCAGTGGACATGGCACGAAATGAAGAGAAATAAGGTAGCTTACCTGATGGTAGCACCCTATATGCTCATCTTCACTTGCTTCACTGTTTTGCCGGTTGTGCTTTCTGCGGTTATAAGCCTTACAGACTTTAACTTGCTTGAGTGGCCTAACTTCGTTGGACCTGAAAACTATATCCGACTCTTCCTTGATGACGACATTTTTATCACAGCTTGCCAGAATACACTTATATTCGCCTGCATCGTTGGTCCTGCTTCCTACCTTATGTCCTTTATGGTAGCTTGGTTCATCAACGAGCTTTCCCCGAAGATAAGAGCGGTAGTAACGCTTATATTCTACGCTCCCTCTATTTCCGGTCAGGCATTCCTTATTTGGAAAACACTCTTCTCCTCCGACCGTTACGGTTGGGTAAACGCTTGGCTCCTCAAGCTTGACCTTATAGATAAGGAAATAGCATTCTTCGAGGACGCCGACTACGTAATGCCGCTTTGTATCGTGGTTGCTCTCTGGACCTCGCTCGGTACCTCCTTCCTTTCCTTCATTGCAGGTTTGCAGGGAATTGATAAGGCACAGTTCGAGGCGGGTGCCGTTGACGGTATCAAGAACAGATGGCAGGAGCTTTGGTACATCACTCTCCCGAACATGAAGAACACTCTTATGTTCGGTGCGATCATGACTATCACAAGCTCGTTCGGCTTTGGCGGTACGGTTACCGCGCTTTGCGGATTCCCTTCGGTTGACTACGCAGCGCACACCATCGTTCACCACCTTGATGACTACGGCGGAATGCGTTTTGAGACAGGTTACGCTTCGGCTATCGCGGTTATCCTGTTCGTGATAATGATCGGCAGTAACATGCTGGTTAAAAAGATTATAGCAAAGGTAGGATCGTGATATGGCAAAGTTAAGAACCAGAAAACATAAAGTCGTACTTGCGCGATCCAGAACAGGAGACGCGGGTATCACGGTCATCCTCTTTATTCTCGGACTTTTCATGTTCCTGCCTATGTATTACTGTGTAATTCAGGCGTTCAAGCCTCTCGACGAGCTCTGGATGTTCCCGCCGAGATTCTACGTTCTCAAGCCCACAGTAAAGCACTTTAAGGACCTCTTCACTCTTATGAGCGACAGTATGGTTCCGTTCTCGCGTTACATATTCAACACGGTATTCACCTCGGTTGCAGGTACAGTCGGACACTTGTTCATCGCTTCTATCGCGGCTTACGCGATGGCGAAGATCAAATTCCCCGGCGGACGCACCATGTTTACCACTGTAAGAACCTCGTTGATGTTCCACCAGACGGTAACCGCGATCTGTAGCTTCATTTTGATGAGTACATTTAAGATGGTAGATACCTACTGGGCGATCGTAGTTCCCGCATGGGGTTCGACACTCGGATTCTACCTTATGAAACAGTTTATGGAGTCTCACGTTCACGACTCAGTCCTTGAGAGTGCGAGACTTGACGGAGCGAGCGAGCTTAAGACCTTCTGGACTATCGCGATGCCGATGGTTAAGCCCGGTTGGCTTACGCTTATCGTTTACTGCTTCCAGGGACTCTGGAACCAGGGCGCTTCAATGTATATCCACTCTGAGCAGCTCAAGTCGCTTAACTACGCTATCGGTCAGATCACCGCGGGCGGTATCAAGCGTGCGGGCGCCAGCGCAGCCGCAACCGTCGTAATGATGATGGTTCCGATCATGGTATTCGTAATTACTCAGTCCAACATTATCGAGACCATGGGTTCGAGTGGTATGAAGGATTAAAGAAGGAGGAGAGAAATGAAAAAAGCTACATCAATTATATGCTTGGTATTCGTGCTCATAATGGCATTGTCTCTTCCGATCAGCGCGGCAACTCCGTATTACACCTATACCTACTCTATAGACGGTTTGGATCTTCGCTCTCCCGACGCTTACGTTCCCGACAGAGAAGTCAACTCCGACTATATGGGTCTTACAGACGTTAACAGACTTGCAGAGATCTACCCCGATCTTTCTGCAGAGGAGCTTGCCGCAAAGGCAGTTCCGATCAAGAGCCCTATGGACCTCGCGGTTGACGAGGATCAGAACGTTTACATCGTTGACAGAGATAATAACAGAATTATCGCTCTTGACCCCTATTACAAGCTCAGATTTATCATTGATACCTTTAAGAACAATAACGGTAACTATGATACTCTCAACGCTCCCGAGGGCGTTTTCGTAAGCAACAGTAAGGTAGTTAACGGCGAAAAGTCCGGCGCGCGTATATTCATATGCGACACCGGTAATGGCCGAATCCTTACCTTTGATAAGAACGGAAACTTCCTTTCCGAGATCGGTAAGCCTCAGTCCGAGCTTATCGATAAGACCTCGGTATATGCCCCCACAGGCGTTGCCGTTGACCGCTACGACAGACTCTACGTTGTAGATAGAAACTCTCAGAACGGTATCGTCGTTATGACCGACACCGGTGAATTTACCGGATATATCGGTGCGCAGAAGGTAGATATTTCTGTTTGGGAAAAGTTCTGGAGAAAGTTCCGTACGGAAGAGCAGCAGGACGTTGCTGAAACAGCGGTTTCTACAAACTATAATAACATCACTCTTGCAGGCGACTTTATCTACGTTACCATCAAGCTTGATGACGGTAAGGTTCAGTCCGCAATTCAGTCCAAGGATAAGAGCGGTACTAACGCACCCGTTAAGATGCTGAACGCCGCAGGCTCAGAGCTTATGAGAAGAAACGGCTTCTATCCTCCTTCGGGTGAGGTTGACTTCTTCGGCGCTGTTAACGCTATGGAGGGAACTCTTATCACAGGTCCTTCTCTCGTGGTTGACGTTGCGGTAGGCCCTGAAGATACTTGGTCTATCATCGACCAGAAGAGAAGTAAGGTATTTACCTACGACTTTGACGGTAACCTCCTCTTTGCATTCGGCGACAGAGGCGACCTGCTTGGTAACATCACCGAAAACTCGCTTCGCGCTATAGACTATCAGGGAACGGCAATGCTTCTCCTTGACAGCTCCGAGAAGGCGTCCTTCACGGTTTACAAGAGAACAGAGTACGGTAACGTACTTCTTCAGGCTATCGAGCATCAGAACGACAGACGTTACGACGAGGCTATCGACGACTGGACCGAGATCCTTAAGAGAAACTCCAACTTCGATACAGCGTATATCGGTATCGGTAACGCTCTCTACAGAAGCCACAAGTATGCTGAAGCAGTAGAGCAGTACAAGTACGCTTACGATACCGCGAACTACTCGCTCGCATTCGGTGAGCTCCGTCAGCAGTGGATATCCACTTATCTCTGGACGCTTCCTCTCGCTGCAGCGGTTTTGATATTCGCCATTGCTAAGTTCTTGAAGTATGCAAACAAGGTAAACAAGAGAGTCTCGGTAACATCGGGAAAGAGAACCTATTGGCAAGAGCTTTTGTTCGCCTTCCATCTTATCATGCACCCCTTCGACGGATTCTGGGATCTTAAGCATGAAAAGCGCGGATCGGTAAGAGCAGGTACAACGATACTTGCGATCACCTTGGCGGCATTCTACTACGATTCCATTGGTTCGGGCTACGTAACCAATCCTCAGGGAGTTTACGGTACTATTATCGGATCTATCATCTCGGTTTGCGTACCGCTCGCACTCTGGATCATCTCGAACTGGTGTCTTACCACTTTGTTTGACGGTGAAGGCAGCATGAAGGATATCTATATTGCCACCACTTATTCCTTGCTCCCCTTGGCAATAACAATGGTTCCCGCTACCATCGCGTCCAACTTCATCCTTGCTGATGAGGTAAAGACGCTCGGACTTATCACGGGTATCGGTCTTGTATGGATGGGCTTGCTCATATTCTTCGGAACAATGGTAACTCACGACTACACGATCGGTAAGAACATACTTACCGTGCTGGCAACCGTAGTTGGAATGATCTGCATCATGTTCGTTGCGATCCTCTTCTCAACGCTTCTCGGAAAGCTGGTAAGCTTCGTAACCAACATCGTAACAGAAATACAATACCGAATATAACGAAAGGAGGTAAAAAGATATGTTAATGAAAAAAATAATAGCTGTGATCTTAACGGCATTGATGCTTCTTAGCACTTTTACCGTCCTTGTTCAAGCAGAAGATTCAAGCACAACATCCCCTGAATATACTTATAAGACCAACAAAAACACCGCGACTATGAACTATATGACCGGTGAGTACGTTACTGAGAGCGGAGAAAAAATAATCGTTGATACCGAAGAGGAAAAGTTGGCAACGATGGACCTCCGCGTTGAGAGCAACGGTTACCGTATATATATTGATGAATATAGCGGTGAGATTGCGGTAGAATGCATCGCAACGGGCGAGCTTATGTTCTCTAACCCCGTTAATGCGAGCGCGATGAAGCGTGAGGATTCCACAAGAGCTAAGTTCCTCTCCCAGATCCTCATTGATTACATCGATACAAGTAACAACAATCAGGAATGCTCCTATAACAGCTATGCAAACGCAGTAAGCGTTGGTGTTGCGGGAAGCCCGCTCCCCAGCCAGCTCGTTGTAAAGCCTATCAAAAACGGTATAAGAGTTGACTACTCTATCGGACGTGTTGATTCAAGATACCTTGTTCCCGAAAGAATCTCCAAGGTAGATTTTGAGGAAAAGATCCTTAACGCTGCTACCGAATCGGGATGTAGCGAATTTGAGAGATATCAGCTCTTAAACTTCTTCAAGCTCTACGATCTCGACGATCCTAAGGCTCAGACTCAGGTCATCCGTGATGACTGGCTGAAGAAGTTCCCCATGATCGAGCATACTCCTATCTACGCCTTCACAGGTGCTACAAAGAGAGAGTACAGAGATATCGAGAAGCTTATCAAGGCTTACTGCCCTGACTACACCTACGAGGATCTCGATAACGGACACCTTGCTCTTAACTATGAGCCCTCCGATAAGGCAGAAGCACTCTTCAATATCGCTATCGAGTATAGAATTGAAGAGACCTACACGGGTAGCGGTGTTTACGGCCTTACCGCCAGAGTCCCCGCTAACGGTATCCGCTTTGATGAGAGCGTATTCCAGCTCAAGAGAATACAGATCCTCCCCTATATGGGCGCAAACACAAGCGATAATACAGGTTATTCCTTCTTCCCCGATGGAACAGGTACGCTCTTCTCCTCTGAAGAGATCTCCAAGAAGAAGTCCGATACTTACTTCTACGGTACTGTTTATGGCGACGACTTCGCTTATTATAACATCGGATCAGGCGCTCCCCACAACGAAGTAGTTCGTTACCCCGTTTACGGTGTTGTTGATGAAAAGACAAATGCCGACGGCACTACAAGAGACACAGGATTCTTTGCTATAGTAGAGGAAGGCGATGCAATGACAAAGCTTATTGCTCACTACAACTATATTGCAAAGTATAACACTGTTTTTGTAGAAGTAAACCCCAGACCTTCTGATACGTACAGCCTCTCTGACGCGATCTCGGTATCGGGCCTCTCGACCTGGACCGTTGTTTCGGCAAGAAAATATACCGGCGACTTTAAGATCAGATATATGATGCTCACCGATGAGGACGTAGCGAAGGAAAAGAACCTTACTAACACCTACACACCCGATTATATGGGAATGGCTGAAGCATACCGCGATTACCTCGTGGGCAACGGCATTCTCACAAAGCTGACCGAAGATGAGGTTAAGGAAGATATTCCGCTTTACATTGAGACCTTCGGTTGCTCCGTAACCACAAAGAGATTCCTCTCTATCCCTTATGAGACCGAGGTTCCGCTTACATCCTTCTCGGATATTCAGAAGATGTACGCTCAGCTTTCCGAAAATGGAGTTAAGAATGTTAACTTCATTCTGACGGGATATACCGAGGGCGGTCTTAAGGCAGAGAAGATACCCTACAATCTTAACTGGGATAACTCGGTTGAGAAAGAGACCGACTTTGAAGAGCTTCTCGAGGACGCAAAGCAGAAGGGATACGGTATATACCCCGATTTCGACTTCGCTTTCTGCTCCACAAATACCCTCTTTGATCCGCTTATCCTTGACAAGCACGCTATAAAGACTATTGATGACCGTTACACAAGTAAGCGTGAATACAGCGCTACGAGACAGACATTCATCAACTACTTTGAGCTTGCTATGTCTCCCGCATATTTCGACCACTTCTATACTAAGCTGACCGATAAATACCTTGAATACGAGCCTATCGGAATTTCGGTATCGACCATCGGTACTTACCTCTCCTCCGACTTTGACGAGGATGAGCCTTACAACCGCGAGGACTCCAAGCAGTTTACTGCAGAGGCGTTTAAGTTCTTTGATTCTAAGTATGAAAAGGTACTTACCTCCGGCGGTAACGCTTTCACATGGAAGTACGTTGATTACATCACCGACGCGGCTACCGACTCCAGCCGTCATGCACGTTCCTCTGCAACCGTTCCTTTCCTTGGAATCGTTCTCCACGGATACGTTCAGTTCGCAGGTTCGGCTATCAATATGGAAGGTAACATTGATTACGCACTTCTCAGAGCTATTGAGAACGGCGCGTCCCTCAAGTTCATCCTTTCCTACAGAAACACCGAAAAGCTTAAGGAATACTACAACACAAGCGTTTACTACTCAGTTCGTTACGATATCTGGGTAAATGACCTTATCGATCGTTACAAGGAGATCAACGAGGTCCTCAAGGACGTTCAGACCAGCATTATCATTGACCACAAGTTCATTGATAAAGATGCTGTAAGAATTCCCGATGACAACGAGATCACCGATGACGCTATGGCGGCATTGCTCGCAGCTGCTGCTGCAGAGCAGGCAGACGCCGCAGCAAAGCACGAGTCTGTTCGTGTTACTCTCCAGACTATCAGAAAGAACCTTACCGTATGTGGCGAAAAGCTTCCCACAGCTCTTGACGAGAATGTTGAAGGTAGCGTTGCTAACCTTTACAAGCTCGCACTTGAGAGAGGCGAGGATCTTAATGCGGCAATGACCGCTATGGCTGACGCTAAGACCGCTCTTGATGCGCTCGTTGCAGAGAAGGAAGCACTCGAGGCAGAGAAGGAAGCGGCTGACAACGCTACTACCGAGGGTGATGCAGCTGAGGCTGATGCATCCGAGGGCGAAGGCACCGAGGGCGAAGGCACCGAGGGTGAAGGCACTGAGGGTGAAGGTACAGAAGAGACTGAGCCTACTCTTGAGGAAAAGATCGAAGCTGTCAACAAGAAGATCGAGGAAGCAACCAAGGCTCACGAGGACGCTATCGCGGCTGTAAAGGCTGCATACGCTGCTTACGATGAGGCAAGCAAGACTGCTTCCGCGGCTGCTGAAGAGCTTATCGCTCTTTACGAGTTCGCAAACACCAACATTGGTATGCTTGACGCTAATGAGGCGTTCAACGAAGAGATAAGAACTCAGCTTAAGGATCTCAACACTGCTCTCAATGCAAGCTATACAGCTCTTGGCGAATTTGCAGACAAAGAGCTTGCTGATCTTGCAAAGGCTGTTGCTAAGTTCAAGGCTGATAACGCAGAGCTCTTCCCCGAGGAAGAAGAAGTAGTTGAGTCCGAGACTCCCGAACAGACCGAGACCGAGCGCTTCAACAAGTATGCAGTTGTTGAAAACTCTGTAGTTTATGAGGAATATGAGAACGGCAAGAAGCTCGTACTCAACTTCAACAACTACGCGATCAAGGTTAAGATAGACGGTGCTTACTACACAGTAGATGCATACGGTTATATCATAATAGCTTAAGAAAGGAGAGGTAAAAATGACAGATAGCGTTAAAATTAAAAATAAAAGCGTTAAGAAGAAAAGAGCTGCCTCTCTTGACAAGAGAAAGGCGCGCGCCGGTTGGGTGTTCGTACTGCCTTTCGTAATTGGTTTTATACTGATCTACCTTCCCATACTCTTTGAATCTCTCTCTACGAGTGTTACCTACCGTGAGAAGATCGACGGTAAGTGGGTAGAGAGCTTCGTAGGCTTCAAGGCTTATGTCGAAGCGTTTATAGGAGACTCTGTTGACGGTCAGACCTTCCTTCAGGTCCTCATCACAGGCGTTTCTGAAATGATACTTGACATTCCTATGGTTCTGCTGTTCTCGCTCTTTATGGCGATACTGCTCAATCAGAAGATGGCAGGTAGAGCAGCGTTCAGAGCTATATTCTTCGTTCCCGTTATCCTTTCTACAGGTATTATGGATTCGATCGATGCCTCAGCGTTAGATACCTATATGGAATCCACCGAGGGTATCAACGACGGATCGGGACAGGATGCGGCGACGAGTATAGTTTCGGCAATGGACGTTCAGCGACTGTTCGCGGGAATGGCTATCGGAGACGGAATGCTTAAGTACGTAACCGACGCTATAAACAACATCTATGAGATAGTAAACCGCTCGGGCGTACAGATGCTTATATTCCTTTCGGGCTTGCAGTCTATTTCTCCTGCGATCTACGAGTCTGTTCAGATCGACGGCGCGACCGCTTGGGAGACCTTCTGGAAGATCACCTTCCCGATGATAAGCCCTATGATCCTTGTAAACGCAGTTTACACGGTTATCGACTCTTTCACGACAGAAAGTGCGGTAATGTCCTTCATTACCTCGGCTGCTCAGTCCTTGCCTTCACAGGGATTGGCAATATCTACGGCAATGGCGTGGATGTACTTCCTGATCGTAATAGCAATACTCGCGTTGATAGCGGGCGTATTCGGTGCATACGTCTTCTATCAGAAGAAGAACTAAAGGAGGTGTAACTAATGAATGCTCAGAATATTGACAGCAAGCCTAAGGTTCGCAAAGAGTCAAAGAACAAGATCAAAGTAGAATTCGAAAGAACACCTCTCAAGGAAAGATTAAAGGCAAAATTCCTCTCGATGTACTTCCTCAAGAAGGTAGTATGGTGGCTCGTACGTTACGTACTGCTCATAGGTATTGCTTACATAGTTCTTTTCCCCTTCTTCTCAAAGATATCGGCTTCCTTTATGGATAAGGTGGACTTCACCGATGCTACCGTACGACTCATTCCTAAGCACTTCTCACTTGAGATTTACAAGGAAATATGGGTCGAGCAGGAGTACCTGAGGGCGTTTGGTAACACTCTGACGCTTTCGCTATCTACCGCGCTTATCCAGACCTTCATTTGTAGCTTCGTTGCATACGGATTTGCGAAGTTTAAGTTCAAGGGTAACAAGACACTCTTCTTGCTCGTTCTCCTTACACTTATCATTCCTCACCGTACACTCTCGAGCGCAATGAAGACCTCGTTCAGCGGATTTGATATCTTCGGAATATTCGGACTACTGAACGGAGGAGGAATTTCGATCTTTGGATTTGAATACACGAATGATTTCCTCGCGTCGATAGACATAATTCCTGATACTTGGACGAGATTTACCTCGGGCGGTATCGACTTGCTGAACAGCTATTGGCCCTTCATCCTGCTCTCGCTTACAGGTCTTGCATTTAAGAACGGTCTGTACATCTTTATGCTCCGTCAGTTCTTTATGGGAGTTCCCGATGAGCTTGAGGAGTCGGCTTATATCGACGGCTCGGGTGTATTCCGCACCTTCTTCACGATCATCCTTCCTCTGTCCGTGCCTATGATGGTAACAGTATTCCTGTTCTCCTTCTCTTGGTGCTGGACCGACAACTTCTACACCAGCGGACTTATGTTCTTCCCGGACTCCAACAGCGCACCTTACCTCTTGACGACCGACATCGGCGGAAAGATACCTTCAACGCTTTCGGATTCCAACTTTGCGGCGGCAACGCTCTATCAGGGAGCTATAAGAAACACCGGTGGTTTGATGATCATTCTTCCCTTGGTTATTATGTACGTATTCTGCCAGAAATCTCTCGTTCAGGGTATCGAGCGTTCCGGTCTTACTGCGGACTAATACCAACAAACAAAAACAAAAAAGAGAAGAGCATCGCTCATCTCAAAACACAAACGGCTACCGCTTTT
>CALCTA010000032.1 GCA_937893945.1 uncultured Clostridia bacterium
CAGGCCACGACATCCGCGACTCCACCTCTGTCAACAAACCGTACGACTTTGCCGGACTCAAAGCAGATATCGCCGGCAAAACCATCGGTATCCCGCAGGAATACTTCGGCGAAGGTGTTGACGAAGCAGTTGCAGAGACCGTCAGAAACGCAATCGCAAAACTCGAAGAGCTTGGCGCAAAAACCGTTGACGTATCTCTCCCGTCCATGAAATACGCACTTGCAGCATACTACGTCACCTGCACCTGTGAAGCATCCTCCAACTTAGACCGCTTCGACGGCGTCAGATACGGAGAGATTGCCCCGGACACCAACATGCCGTGGCACGACGCCTACACCAAAGTCAGAACCGCAGGATTCGGCGACGAAGTCCGCAGAAGAATCATCCTTGGAACATTTGCACTCTCTGCCGGATACTACGGAAAATACTACGTCAAAGCACGCCACGCAAGACAGCAGATCGCAAAAGACTTCGCAAAGGCATTAACCCAGTGCGACTTACTCGCCGGACCTACCATGCCGAATGTAGCACCGAAACTCGGTGAGTTAACCAAAGACCCGCTTCAGATGTACCAGGCAGACATCTTAACAGTACCTGCCAACATCGCAGGCATTCCGGCAATCTCTGTCCCGTGCGGTACCGCACACAACATGCCGGTAGGTCTTCAGATCATGGGAAGAATGTACGACGAAGAGACTGTGTTAAACGCAGCACTCGCATATGAGGAGGCATGCTGAAATGGCAGAAGAATTCCAGGTAATCATCGGTCTTGAGGTCCACTGTCAGTTAAACACCAAGTCCAAACTCTTCTGCGGATGTTCCGCAGACTTTAGAGCAGATGCACCAAACACCCACGTCTGCCCGGTCTGTCTTGGTCTTCCGGGAGCACTTCCGGTCTTAAACAAGAAGGCAGTCGAGTACGCATTAAAGGTCGCAAAAGCATTAAACTGCACAATCCCTGAAGAAGGCGAGTTCTGCAGAAAGAACTACTTCTACCCGGACTTAGTCAAAGCATACCAGATTACAATGGGCGATGACCCGCTTGCAGTCGGCGGATACATCGAAATCGAAGACGACGCAGGAAACCCGAAGGTTGTAAATTTAACCAGAATCCACGTCGAAGAAGACCCGGGACGTCTTGTCCACATGGGCAACAAAGAACGCGGATACTACACTCTTGTCGATTATAACAGATCAGGTATCCCGTTAATCGAAATGGTCACCGAGCCTGAGATGTCCTCTCCAAAAGAGGCACGCCGTCTCTTAAACAAACTCAGAGCAACCCTCGAGTACTTAGATGTCTTCGATCCGGAAAAGGAAGGATCTCTTCGTGTTGATGCAAACATCTCCATCAAAGGACACGAGCGTGTTGAGATTAAAAACATTACCTCCTACAAAGGTGTCGAGAAGGCATTAACCTTCGAAATCACCCGTCAGAAGAACTTAATCCGCCGCGGAGGACGCATCGTCCGCGAGACCCGTCACTTCCAGGAAGGAAAGGGAACAACCACCTCTGCCCGTTCCAAGGAAACCGCAAACGACTACCGCTACTTCCCGGAGCCGGACCTGCCGGTCATCCGTGTTGCTGACTGGGTAAAAGACATCGAACTTCCGGAGCTTCCGGACGCACGCCGCGACCGCTTCATGTCCCAGTACGGCATTGCCGTAAACCATGCAAGAACGCTCACTGGCGACTTAAAGCTTGCAGAGTTCTACGAAGCAATCGCAGAAGTTGGAGCAGCCCTTGCCGCATCCTGGACTGCTGATATCTTAATGGGAGAACTCAACTACCGCGACATGCATGTCTCAGAAGTTGCAGGCCACGCAGACCAGTTTGCAGAACTCATCACACTTGTCCGCGACAAAAAGATCACCGACAAAGCAGGTGTCGAGGTTCTCCGTGTCTGGCTTGACGCACTCCACAACGAAGCAAAGAGCGAAGCTCCGTCTGCAATCGTAGAACGCCTCGGTCTTGCCCGCGAGTCCGGCGAGAGCTTCCGCGGAATTGTTGAGGCAATCCTCGAAAAGAACCCGCAGGCAGTCGCCGACCACAAGGCAGGAAAGAAGGGCGCCTTAAACTTCATCGTCGGTCAGGTCATGAAGGAGACCAAAGGCAAGTCCGACCCGCGTGAAATCCACTCAATGATTTCAGAGATTCTTGGAGAGTAAAACTCAATGCATCTGATAATTGCCGAAAAGAACATTGTTGCAGAACGTATTGCCGCATTCTTATCCGGACCCGGAAAAGTTCAGGCAAAACGTGACGGAAACGTTGTTCAGTACTTCGTCAATGACTGTGTGGTAATGGGACTTCGCGGACACGTAGTTGAAGTTGACTTTGTTGATGGATACAAAAACTGGAGAAGCGAAGAACACCCCCCGCGCTCCTTAATCACTGCCGGAATCGAGAAGAAGCCGACCGAGAAAAAACTCGTCTCCATGATGCAGCGGGAAGCCCGCAAAGCGACCAGGGTCACCATCGCGACGGACTTTGATACCGAAGGAGAACTCATTGGAAAGGAAGCCTTTGAGCTTATCCGTGCGGTAAACAAAACCGTTCCAATCGACAGAGCACGCTTCTCTGCAATCACCAAAGATGAAATCTTAGCCTCAATCCGCGATGCCCAAAGTCTGGACATGAATTTAGCGGCAGCCGGTGAGTCCCGTCAGGTAATCGACCTTGTCTGGGGTGCATCTATCACCAGATTCCTCACAATTGCCGCACACCGCGGAGCAGAAGGCATCCTCTCTGTCGGACGTGTTCAAAGCCCTACGCTTTCGATGATTGTGGACCGCGAAAAAGAGATTGAAGCATTCGTTCCGGAGAAATACTGGATGCTGTCCCTTTCCGCACAGAAAGGCCGTGATGTAATCGAAGCACGCCATGTTCACGGAAGATTCACAGACCGCGCCGAAGCAGAGGCCGCATACAACGCAACCCGCGCTCCGCTTACTGTAACAGACATCACAACCGGTCACAAAACAGACAAAGCACCTGCCCCGCTTGATACAACAGCATTAATCGTTGGAGCAGGACGGCTTGGAATCTCTGCCGCCTCTGCTATGAGCAGAGCCGAAGAGCTTTACATGCGCGGATTTATCTCCTATCCGAGAACCGACAACACAACTTATCCAAAGAGCTTAAACATCTCAGAGCAGCTTCAGCTCTTCGCAGGCGGAATATTCAGAAAAGAGGTCGCATTCGTAAAAGAAAACCTCCGCCCTGTTCCGACCAGAGGCAGAAAAGAGACAACCGACCACCCGCCAATCTACCCGACAGGACTTGCAACCCCGGAGGACATCCCGGATACTGTAACCTGGAAGCTCTATGAATTTGTTGTCCGCAGATTCTTTGCAACCCTTTGCCGCGACTCCGAATGGGAAACCATGAAGGTCAACCTTGCAGCATCTAAAGAACCATACACCGTAACAGGCGGACGTCTGCTTGTCCCGGGATGGAGAGGAGTTTACCCGTACAGCAAGGCTGAGGAAAACATTCTCCCTGTCTTTACGAAAGGCGAAACCCTGACCTTAACCGGCAAAGACATGGCAGAAAAGGAGACCAACCCCCCGGCACGCTACACTCAGAGCCGTCTCATCCAGAGAATGGAGGAGTTAGGTCTTGGAACAAAATCCACCCGTCACGAAGTCATCAGCAAACTTGCCAGCCGGAAATATATCGAAGGAAACCCGATGAAGCCGACTGTTATCGGACGTGCGGTAATTGAATCGCTGCAGCAGTATGCAGAGACGATTACCAAACCGACGATGACAAAAACCCTCGAAGAGTCAATGGGCGAGATTGCCGCAGGCAAGAAAACAATGGCCGCTGTTCTTGATGAATCCAAGGAGATGCTGTCATCCATCTTCGATGAGCTCGAAAAGAACGAAGAGGAGATCGGAACCGAGATTATGAACCGTTCCCGCGAGGAACAGTTAATCGGACCGTGCCCGGTCTGCGGAAAACAGCTGGTCATCAAACGTGTCGGAAGCTCCCAGTTCATCGGATGCTCCGGATATCCTGACTGCTCCTTTAATGCAGGAATTCCGCCTGCTGTCTGGGGAAGCGCCGTAAAGACCGCAGAGGTCTGTCCGATTCATGGCGTAAATCACGTTCAGTTACTTCGCAAAGGCGCTCCGCCGTGGAAGTTCGGCTGTCCGGTCTGTTCTCACATCCAGACCAATGCCGACCTCTTCCGTCAGATGAACGGAATGACCGAGGAGAAACTTTCCAAACTTCATGCAGTTCACATCTACACAACAAACGACCTTCTGTCTCACAGTGCAGAGGAACTTGCATCAAAACTTGGAATCAGCATATCCGATGCTGAAAAACTTAGAGCCGAAGGAGAAGAGGTCATGGTGCTTCTTAGAAACCGTGCCGCTCTTCGAAAGTTTGTGTCCCCAAGAATTCCTGTAAAGCGCGGAAGAGGAGCCGGCAAGGTCTGCAAAGCTCTCTACGCAGAAGGAGTTAACTGTCTTGATGACCTTGCGGTATGCACTCCTGCAAAGTTAAAGAAGGCCTTCTTAAACGAAGACGAAGCATCCGCATTAATCTCTGAGGCAAAAGACTCTGTGAACATGGTCTGGATGAAGGAAGCAGGAATCCCGACTGTTACATTAAAGAAGTATGCGGCAGCAGGACTTGCTGATCCAAAGAAGTTCTTATCTGCACATCCGGCAGGAATTGCACTGTCCAGCGGAGTATCTGTAACTACTGTATGTTCTCATCAGGCAAAGGCCGCAGAAGCTGCCGGTGTCAAAGCTCCGGAAAAACTCTCCAAGCCTCAGTTCGAAAAGGGAGTCGCATCCCTTGCAGGAAAAGCAGATGCCGATGTCTTAGCTGTCCTTGCATTAGCCGGAGCATGGAGTGCGGAAAGTATTGCAGAAGCTGATGTCAAGGCTCTTTCTGCATCAACAGGTGTTGATTCGAAAATAATCACCAAACTGCAAAAGGTAAAACGGTGAAAAATAATGCCGCAGATTGATATTGTCTTAGTTGAACCCCTCTACGAAGGAAACATCGGCTTTGCCGCCCGTGTTATGAAGAATTTCGGATTCAAGAACATGGTTCTTGTAAATCCGCCTGAGCTGACCGTCGAAGCACGTGCACGTGCATCACATGCAAAGGACGTGCTTGACAATGCAGAGCGTATCTCCTTAGAGGAGGTTTTCGAAAGAAGCACTCTTTGTATCGCAACAACCGGCGGACTTTCCAAATCTGTGTCTCACCCGATGAGAATGCCGTACTATGCCGTCTCCGAACTTCGCGAAATGATTGGAGACATTGACGGCAGAATCTCAATTCTCTTCGGCCGCGAGAACTGGGGGCTGAACAATGAGGAGATTGCGCAGTGCGACATTGTCTGTACCATCCCGACAAGCGAGGAGTATCCAATCTTAAACATCTCGCATGCGATTGGAATCGTCTGCTATGAGTTAGCCCACCTCCAAAGAGGCGAGTACATGCTTGCCTCCAAGCAGGAGATGGACTCTCTCTACAAACACATCGGTGAGTTCTTAGAGCTTGCAGGACACCAGATTGAAAAAAGAGGACCAACTCTTCTTCTTGCAAAGCGTGTGTTTGGAAGAACCAAACTCACTGTCCGCGAGGTCAGCACAATGCACGGGGTTCTTCGCCGTGCCGAGCGGAAGATGAAACTCGCAGACGAAGAGCTCCCTGAGTATCCTGAAATGGATGCTGTATTCGAAGACGAAGAGGAGTAATCCTCTAACTATTTTTATAAAAAAAATTACGACTTGAAAAAGCCGATACCTTTTGACATATCCTTGACATTTGTGAATGTCTTGATATCCGAACTGCTGATTACAAAGGTCAGTGTCGGAATAACGCATCCGAAGCTGTGAGGTCTAATCCAGTATGAGTTGTCCTGGTTATCCAGTGCGGCATTTCTGACTTTTAATACCGCGTAATCTCCGTCAATGTATGAGAATGAAACATCCTGCACACTTTCATAACCTGCCTCAGGATATCCGAGAATACCCAATACCCGCTTCTTCAAATCCTGTTTTCCGAAAAGATACACCAGAAACGAAATCCAGGGTTCAATCTGATATCTTACTGTAATCTCTGCATCGGAATTCTTCATCACATACTCAACAGAGCTCACATAAAGATACCCGAAACGGTTCTCTCCGTTTGGAAGAACTACCTGTTTTTCGAGAGATGAATCTGTGTTCGACAAAAGCGGGAGGGATAGTTCAGACACTCCCGCTGCAGGTACTGCCATAAACATGCAGACAACAACAGCACAGAGAAGCTGGTATAACCTCATTAGTATTCACCTATTTGTTGTAGAGATAAATATACTTTCTCAACACTGAATGTCAGTATCACTGAATGAATCTCCGTCAAACAGTCCGCGCGGTGTAATCTTTAGATGAGGAACAACAGTCAAAGCCATAAATGACAAAGACATGAACGCTTTTTTATCCGCTCCTGTCTTTTCGAGAGCTTCGTTTAACACAGCCATCTCATCTAAGACCTCTTCGTACGGCTTAAACGTCATAAGACCTCCTGCCGGAAGAGAAAGAACTGTTGTCTCATCTCCAATAACAACGGCCATGCCTCCTCCTGCTTCAGAGACTGCTTTTACCGCAGAGATAATCTCTGCATCTGATGCGCCGGCAGCAATTATGTTGTGGGCATCGTGTGAAACTGACGTTGCGATAGCTCCCTGTCTGATGTTTAGTCCTTTAATCAGACCAACTCCAAAGCCTTCTCCTCTGTATCTGTCAACGCAGATAATCTTCTGAACTCCCTCGTCTCCTTCCTGACCAATGCCCGCTTCTGTGATAATTTCGCCAGGGATTGTCTCTATTACCTTGAGCATTCCGGAAGGCAGTTTCATTTCATCTTCGCCAGGGATGCTGCATACAAACTTCGGGAACTCTATCTTTTCAGCTTCGGCTGTTCCCTTCTTGGATACAGCAATTCCATTCTTGTACACACGCGATACTTTGAATGTCTCGCCTTCATCTAAAATACAGAAGTCGGCACAGCGGCCCGGAGCGATAATTCCTCTATCATGGAGACAGTAGTAGTCAGCGGCAGAAAGCGTTGCAATCCTTAATGCGAGTTCAAGCGGCATGCCTGCCCGGACTGCTGTTCGAATACAGTTATCAATCGAACCATCTTCTGCTATACTGTCAACATGCCGGTCGTCAGTTGCAAAACAGCAGCGGGAAGCTGTTGCCTGAGTTACTGCCGGAGTTAATGCCTCTACATTCTTTGCAGCATCACCTTCGCGGAGGAAGATGAACTGCCCGAGAAGGAGTTTCTCTTCGGCTTCCTCTGCTGTTGTACACTCATGATCGCTTAAAATTCCGCGTGAAACATAGCTGCAGAGATCTTCTCCTGAAAGTCCCGGGGCATGTCCGTCGATTCTCTTGAAAAGAGAAAGCTTTTCAGACACCTCGGGGTCTTCGAAAAGAACACCCGGGACGTTCATCATTTCGCCAAGACCTAAGACCTTTTCGTGATTTACGTAGGCTTTCAGATCCTCAGCAGATACAACTGCTCCTCCGACATCTGATGGAGTTGCCGGAACACATGACGGAACCATGAAGAAGATGTCTGCCGGAGAGTTTTTGGCATCCGAGATCATAAAATCGATTCCGGCAGTTCCGGCAACGTTTGCTATCTCGTGCGGGTCGGCAATAACTGTTGTAACCCCGTGCTGTAAAACAAGTCTTCCAAACTCAGCAGGAGTTAAAAGAGAACTTTCGATATGGACGTGCGAATCAATAAGTCCGGGTATTACGCGGGCACCTTCAAGGTCGAAAACCAGATGACCTGAAAGAGAGCCCGGTTTTCCGACAGCCTTGATTTTTCCTTTTTCAACAGAGAAAGAACAAGATTTCCTTTCCCGTCCAGCACGCCACCTTGAATTCCCAACGTGCGCCGCGGCTTCTCTCCCACCCTTCCTGGAAGTAGGCACAGCTGCACGAGAGCAACAGCAGGATATCCTTTATCATGTGGACTATCCACGGGGCCTTCCACGGGATTCCCCAAGTGATGTCCATGGGGTTAACGGGCTTCATGCCGAGCACTACGTCACCGTACATCTGTACGAAACGACGGTATGAGTCCCATGCGAAACGGGGGTTACCCGAGAGCTTGGCGATAGCCTCTACTGCCTCGTCGTTCATACCGAGGTTGAGGATAGTGTCCATCATACCGGGCATGGATGCGCGTGCGCCGGAACGAACCGAAACGAGAAGGGGATTCTCAAGATCACCGAACTTCTTGCCGGTAACGCCTTCCATCTTTACGATGTACTCCATGATTTCAGCCATGATCTCATCATTGATCTGGCGACCGTCCTCATAGTACTGTGTACAAGCTTCAGTAGAAATAGTGAAGCCCTGGGGAACGGGAAGACCGATGTTGGTCATTTCAGCAAGGTTAGCTCCCTTACCGCCAAGGATCTCACGCATGTTAGCGTTACCCTCGGAGAAGAGATAACAATACTTCTTTGCCATTGGAAAATTACCTCCATATAAATAAAAATTTTGACGAATTAAGTGCGTTTTTACTGCGTTTTTGGCATAAATTGCCCTTTACGCACAACGCATTGGTTATTATACCATAAAATGCTTTAAAATACTATATATTTCGCAAAATTTACCTATCCTCAAGTTGTAAATTTTTTGTTAACGAGCCGAAATCCTCGCTCCGACTGTTGATTTTTTGAAGCTTATGTAATATAATATTTAGGATAAAGGAAATGGAGATTTTATAGATGTCGAACATATTTGATCTATTCAAGCAGATATCATCGGGATCCGACAGTTCCGCAGGTGCTGTAGAGTATCTGCTCGTCGGTCTTGGAAATCCGGGAAGAGAATACGAAAAAACGAGACATAACGCTGGCTTTATGGCTATTGATTATATAGCGGGTAGATGCGGCGCAAGGATTGATCGCGCTAAGTTTTCCGCGCTTGTCGGCGAGGCTGACATAAACGGCAAGAGAGTGCTTCTTATGAAGCCGCAGACCTATATGAATTCCTCGGGTGAGGCAGTCAGCGCGGCGGCTAAGTTTTACAAGATAGCACCCGAAAATATAATAGTAATTTCCGACGATGTAAGCCTTGACGTCGGACGCGTGCGCGTGCGCCGTAAGGGCTCTCACGGCGGTCAGAGGGGACTCAAGAGCATTCAGGAGTGCCTTGGAACAGAGGATTATCAGCGCATAAAGGTGGGAGTCGGCGCAAAGCCGCACCCCGATTACGATATGGCTGCTTGGGTGCTCTCGACCTTTGACGCAAAGGATATACAGAACATATCGGAAAATTATCCGAGAATATACGACGGACTCTGCAAGATGCTTGAGGGTAACACCGAGGAAGCAATGCAGATATGCAATAAGGCAAGTAAGTCCTAATAGATCAACGGAACAAGAGGAACATGAGCACTACCTTAGCAACAGATTTCGTTCGCGAGGACAGAGAGTATTCTCAGCTTCTCCGCGCCATAGTGCAGGGGAAGAATTCGCACTCGCCGTTGCCTACGCTTGTCGCGGGACTTTGCGAGGGAGCTACCGACGCGGTATATGCGTCGTTGCTCAAGGACATCAAGAAGACCGACAAGAGAACCGCGCTCCTCATCTTTCCCGAGGAAAAGGAATGTGTCAAGATGCGCTCCTTTCTCCAAAGGCAAGGGCTTGAGGTAGGCTTCTACGTAGGCAGAGACCTGACTTTTTATAACATTACCGCCTCTCATGAGTACGAGCATGAGAGGCTAAAGGTGCTTTCGGGGATACTTGAGGGCAAGTACGACGCGGTGGTTACCACACCCGATGCTGCTCTCAGCTACACTATACCGCCCGAGAGACTTATATCTGCAAATACCGTGATCGAATACGGCAAGACTACGATAGAGCCGTCGCTTCTCGCTTCAAAGCTCGTAGAGGCAGGATACGTTCGTGTTGAGCTCGTTGACGCCCCCGGACAGTTTGCGCTCAGAGGTGGCATTTTTGATATTTTTCCCGCGGTGGCGCGCTTTACCGACATAGACGGCAACGCTACTATGGAGACCTCTCCGTTCAGGATAGAGCTTTTCGGCGACGAGATAGACCGAATGGAGATATTTGACCCTGCTACGCAGAGAATGACCGTAACTCTCGATAAGGTGGAGTTCTCGCCCGCAAGAGAGATACTTATAGGAAACGAAGAAAGAGCTACGCTCCGCCGCGCTATCAGCTCGTGGTTTGGAAAGTCCAAGGACGAGCGCGCGATGGCTGAAATGACCGCCGAGATAGCGGCTATCGACGACGGCAGAGAGCTGAATTTCCTTGATAAATACCTTACTCTGATATATCCCGAAAGGGTATGCCTGCTCAACTATTTTCCAAGACAGAGCACCGTGCTTCTGCGCTCTACCACAGCTATTTACGATAGGATAAAGGCGGCGCAGTGGCATCTTAATCAGACTGTCGAAGAGCTTCTTGAGGGTGGCACTATCGCACCAAAATACACCGATTATTCAAGAAACGAGGACGCGCTTGAGATGTTCCTTAGCGGCTCGGTTGCGGTGCATTTTGACTCGCTCGGTCAGGGAATGTCGGGCAAGAAGATAGGCGCGATGTTCAGCTTCCGCACGAAGCATATGGTGTCCTACAGCGAGAACCTTGAGCTTCTCTGCGAGGACATCGACAGCTACAAGAGAGGCGGCTACCGCGTATATATCGTTGCGGAGAACGAGGCGGCGGCGAAGAACACCTGCTCGCTGCTCTCGGAGAGGGGAATAAACGCGCTTACAGAGAGCGAGAGCGGAGAGTTTGATGCAGGCTCACTTCCGCGAGGAGTAGTGCTAGTCGGTTGGAAAAATCTCGTCAAGGGATACGAGCTGACAACACCGAGAATAGCAGTGCTGTCTACCGTACCCGAAAACCGAGAGGGAGCTTATACCGCTTCATCAAAGCTCAAGAAAAAGAGAAAAAAGAAAAACGGAACTGAAACGATACTTTCCTACAACGACCTTGAGGTCGGAGATTTCGTGGTACACGAGATACACGGTATCGGTCAGTATATGGGTATAGAAAATCTCAAGGTCGACGGAGTCAGCCGAGACTATATAAATATCCGCTATGCAGGAAGCGACAGACTTTTCCTGCCCACCGATAAGCTGGATATGGTATCCAAGTATATCGGCGCGCACTCTGACGACGGGCTTGTCAAGCTCTCACGCTTTGGCGGCGGTGAGTGGAACAGAGCAAAGTCAAGAGCTAAGGCGGCGGTAAAGGATATAGCTAAGGATCTTATCAAGCTATATGCAGAGCGAGAGAGACGCCCCGGATTTGCATTTCCCGAGGACGACGATCTGCAAGCGGATTTTGAGGCGGCGTTTGAGTACGACGAGACTGACGGACAGCTTGCGGCAATAGAGGATATAAAGGAAGATATGATGCGCCCAGTTCCGATGGACAGACTGCTTTGCGGCGACGTTGGATTTGGTAAGACCGAGGTGGCAATGCGCGCCGCGTACAAGGCGGTGCTTGGCGGAAAGCAGGTGGCGATACTCGTTCCTACCACTATCCTCGCGCTTCAGCATTTTCAGACGCTGACCAGCCGAATGAGACCTTTCTCTGTAAACGTCGATATGATATCACGCTTCCGCACCCCAAAACAGCAGGCTCACTCTCTGCGCAAGCTCAAGAGGGGTGAGACTGATATTATCGTAGGAACTCACAGACTTATAGGCAAGGATATAGAATTCAAGGACCTCGGACTTCTCGTGGTTGACGAGGAGCAACGCTTCGGCGTTACACAAAAGGAAAAGCTTAAGCAGATGGCGGGCAATATCGACGTTCTGACGCTGACGGCAACTCCTATCCCGAGAACGCTGAATATGGCAATGGGTGGCATACGCGATATATCGGTGCTTGACGAAGCGCCGGGAGACAGACTGCCCGTGCAGACCTACGTTCTCGAATATGACGAGCTTATAATCCTTGAGGCGATACGCAGAGAGCTCAGACGGGGCGGACAGGTGTTCTACCTCTACAACTTCGTTGAGAGCATCGACGGATGCGCGGCAAAGCTTGCAAGAGCGATACCCGAGGCGAGAATTACCGTAGCGCACGGAAAGATGGACAAGGAGCAGCTTGAGGACATCTGGAGCGAGATGCTTTCAGGAGAGATAGACATTCTCGTCTGCACAACTATTATAGAGACGGGTGTTGATATTCCCAATGCCAACACGCTTATCGTTGAGAACGCGCAGAGGCTCGGACTTTCTCAGCTCCATCAGATAAGAGGACGTGTCGGACGCTCCTCAAGACGAGCGTACGCTTACTTCACCTATCCAAAGGATAAGACGGTCAACGAGATAGCGACCAAGAGACTTGAGGCGATAAGAGACTACGCCGAGTTCGGCGCGGGATTTAAGATAGCTATACGCGACCTTGAGATAAGAGGAGCGGGAAATCTGCTCGGTGCTGAGCAGCACGGACACCTTGACGCCGTTGGTTACGAGCTTTATATCAAGCTGCTCAACGAGGCTGTGCTTGAGGAAAAGGGAGAAAAAATACCTGAGAAGCCCGAATGCACTGTTACGATGCGAAGCGACGCGTTTATCTCGGAAAAATACGTGCCTTATTCGGCTCAGCGAATGGGACTTTATAAGCGCATCGCGTGCCTTGAGACGAGAGAGGACAAGGATGACATTATCGACGAGCTTATCGACCGCTACGGAGATATCCCCAAGGCTACGCTTGATCTGTTGACTATCGCGCTCGTGAGAGCCGCGGCTATGAGATGCGGAATACTCAACGTAGTAGAGGAGCAAAACGAGATAAGGATCCTGCCGTCAGTCTTTGACTTTGAGGTCTGGGCAGAGCTTAGCGACGACAAAAAATACAAGGGCAGAATAAAGCTGACTATGTCAGAGCCGCCTTGTATAATCTTCAGAAAGCAAAAGGGAGACAGCGTCCCCGATATGCTTCTCGAACTTTTTGAAAAATATGAAAAGCTGTTGAGGGAATATACCTGATCCTTCTCGGCTTTGCAGGATATGCAAAAGAAAGGAAATCCGAATATGTTATCGGTAAAAGTAAAAAGAATTATTGCACTGGCGCTTGCGTGTGTTTGTATTGCGCTCAGCTTTACGGGCTGTAGCACTAAAGCTGAACCGCTGCTTGAGCTTGAGGACAACGAGATATCCGTAAATCTTTTTCAGCTTTATCTTTCAAGAATGAAGGGTACTCTTTGTACTACTAACTATTTCGGCTCTGCCGCAAAAAAGGCTGAGTTCTGGGATACCATTGTTGACGCTTATGACAAGACTACCTACAACACGGTATATACAGATATGGTTCTTGACACAGCTAAGAGCTATCTTGCGGCACTTGCGCTCTTTGATGAGAGAGGGCTTGAGCTTCCCGATTCTTACGTTGAGGAGATAGACTCTGAGCTTGATTCGCTTGTTCAGAACGTGGCGGATGGCTCAAAGACCACGCTCAATTCTATGCTTGCAGAATATGGCGCTAACTACGATATTCTGCGTGAGGCGTATATTATTGAAGCTAAGATAGCCTATTTGCGTGAGGACCTCTTTGGTGTGAACGGCAATAAAGTGGGAAATAATCTGATAGAGGAATACTATCAGCAGACCTACGCGCGCTTCAAGCAGGTGTTCTTCTATACCTACGAGTACGTTTATGAGACCGACGAAAACGGCGATAATATTTATTACACCGAGGACGGTAAGGTGTCTTACGATACCACAAAAACTCTCAAAAAGAATGCAAACGGAGAGCAGGTATATGACGAAAACGGCGATCGCGTTTACGTCTATACAGATGAGAACGGTAAGGAGCGTGTGGCTTATAAGCTCAAGGGAGCAAAGCGTCAGGAGCTGTTTGACTCCAATGGAGATCCTATAGTTAAAAACTACGAGGGCGAAGAGCTTGCTAAGGTAATAGACAAGGCAAATTCTGTTCTTGAGCAGGTGAAAGAAGGGGATACGATAGGCTTCGACCTTCTCGTTCCCGAGTATAACGAGGAAACGGGACACGAAAAGTATCCGAATGGCTATTATATCACCGAGGAAACTCAGTACGCCTCTCCCGAGGTCATAGAGGAGCTGTTTACACTCAAGGTCGGTGAATACAAGATGGTAAGATCCAAGCACGGCCTGCATATTATTATGCGCTACGAGCTTGAGGACAGCGCTTATACACTTGAAGAGTATGAGGATCTTTTTATAGCCAACAGCACGGGAACGTATATCTTTATGGGCGATCTTATTGATAAGCTTTATGCGGATTACGTTTCGTCTTATAAGGAAAAGATAACCGTAAACGAGAGCGTGCTCGAGGGCGTGGATATCAAGAGTGTGGGTATAAACTATAATTATTGAGCCGAATTTTGAGAAAGCTATTGACAATTCGGCGCGATAGTATTATAATAAGTCCATGAAAACCGCATAGAAATCAGGGGTGCTGATTTTTTGGCTGAGACGGCGCGAGCCGAACCCTTTAACCTGATACGGATAATGCCGGCGTAGGGAGATGATTTTTTGACGGGTGCTATACCTTATTTAACCGTTTATAGCGCACCGAGAAGAGAATTTACCGCACGGAAGATTTCCGTGCGGTTTTTAAATTCTTTTTTTGGAGGTTCTTATGAAAAGAACAGAACAGACTAAACGGTTGACGACCTCAGCCGTAATGCTCGCGCTCGCTATGGTTCTTGCTATGGTATGCGCACTTATCCCGTTCCTCAATCTGCCGTTCGGAGGAGGATTTACGGTGGCAAGCATGCTGCCCGTGGTTATCATATCCTATATGTACGGAATGAAATGGGGCTTTTTCTCAGCGGCTATCTACTCGCTGATACAGATAGTTATGGATCTGTATCTCGGCAAGGGCTCTACGATAATGGCACTGTTTATGCCTAACAGCGAGGATTTTATGGGCTTTGGAGCGGCGGTAGCGATACTTATTATCGATTACCTTGTCGCATACACTCTGCTCGGCTTTGGCGGCGCGTTCAGAAAGCTGATAAAGAATAAACCGCTCGCGCTTACGCTCGGTGTTATTCTTGCACTCTCGCTTCGCTACGTGGCACACATAGCATCAGGTTTTATCTTCTACGGAGCATGGGCGGAATGGTTCTTCTCTCAGGAGAATTTCTATTCCATAGGCGGATGGATCCTTGAGCATTTCAGCGGCAATGGACTTGCATTTATTTATTCGGTATTTTATAACGGTCTTTACATGATACCCGAGATAATAATAACCGCAGTTGCAGCCCTCATAGTCGGCAGGCTTCCCGTGATAAAGCTCTCCGACGTTGAGTGATTGAGTGTGAGATAAAAAGCAATTTATATGCTTGATATATCATAAAACGCAAATTGCATATTATTGTAATATTCAGTACAAAAACAAATATTTACAAAAAGCGACAAAAAGCGATATTTCAATAAGAAATGTCGCTTTTTGTTAATATAATGATTATATTTTTCATCAGTATTTTTGACGTTGTTATCAGTAGATATGGATAATAATGAGTGTGTTGAAGAATACAACAAAGCTTTTTGCTCTTACAATAACTTCCCAAGAAAAATAAAAGGCACTTGACAAAAAAAGAAATCCGTGATATAATCAAACGAACTTTGCTAAACGGTCGCGCGGTATGTAGCCGAAAGGTATTACCGTGAGGAAAGTCCGGGCTTCACAGGGCAGGGTAACTGATAACGTCAGTCGGAGGCGACTCCCGGGAAAGTGCAACAGAAATAAACCGCCTGCATCGCAGGTAAGGATGGAAAGGCGAGGTAAGAGCTCACCCACTCCTACGGTAACGTAGGTTTGCTGTAAACCCTATCCGAAGCAACACCGTATGCGGATCGTTTGCCCGACATATATCCGCGGGTGGCAGAAGGCGTTTTGCCTTTGAGCTTTACGGCGACGTAAAGCAAAGATAGATGACCGTTCTCGACAGAACCCGGCTTACAGGCAAAGTTTATAAAAAGGACTGAACAGATGAGGTTCAGTCCTTTTTTTCTTTTTTATCTATGTACCCGAGCAAAAGCGCGCCTGCGATCACTACTATAAAGCTTGTAAGCGAGTATTCAAGCATCGGAAAGAAGCGGTGAAAATATACGTCTCCCGTGGCATTTTGAAACAACGTAGCGGAAAAAAGAATAGCGGTGGCGTGGCAGATGCTTGCGAAAATTCCGTAGTGCCAAAGCATTCTTGACGCGCGGCGAAGTGAGAAATTATTCATAGATACCTCCTTTTTAGTGAAAAAATATGCTTTTTTGACAAAAAATAAATTTTTCTAAAAATATTCGGTCATCTTTACGATTTCAATAGAATTATAGCAAAAAATAGCTCTAAAATCAAGGAACAATTTATGGAAAGGAAATTTATGTAACTACAAAAAGAATAAAATGTCGGTTTCTTTAGAAAAAACTCGGAAAAATCTGAATTTTTATGCAAAATACGACAGAAAAATAAGGGCGCTTGTGTTAGACTTTTTTTAAGAACGCAATATGTTGTGTCAGCACCACGGGAGTACGGCGAAATCTTAATCGCAGCGGCTACTTTTCGTCGGTGTATAATGGAAACAACGGACGGCGTCCGAAAAATTTAGGAGGCGAATTATGAGCGTTAAAGCAAAAGCAAGCAGAGCACCGAGTTCCTTGGAGACTACGCTATTGAAGGTCGAGAGAGTGCAGGGGGTTATATACTGCCTGATAGAGTTGAGGATATTTGAGAATATCGCTTATTGTATCTCAATTTCCGGAGAAGAGTTTTCAGCAGAGCTTGTCGGAGATGACCCGATAGCTGCCGAGAAGCTGTTTGATCTCGTTCAGAGCGAGGGCGTTCCTGCATATCAGCTGTTTGATATCGTCAGCGACAAGAAGCGCGAGGCGGCAGAGAAGATAGGAAATATTTGAATAAAACACTACATATTGTGTTTAAAGCGCAAAAAAGTGCCTAAAAAACACAATTTTCGGCAAAAAAGCTCTTTACTTTTTTGAAAAAATATGCTAAAATGTATCGTAAAGAAATAATAGAAGCGCCGAAAGGCACGAGGTGAAAAATATGAAATGTCCCGTTTGCGGATTTGCGGATAGCAAGGTCATCGACTCAAGACACGTTGAGGAGGGCAACAGCATCCGTCGCAGAAGAGAATGTCTTGCATGCCAGAAGAGATACACTACATTTGAGATAGTTGAAACCGTACAGATAATCGTTACGAAAAAGAATGGAACGAAGGAGCTTTTTGACAGAAACAAGCTGCTCTCAGGTCTCCTTAAGGCTTGTCAGAAGCGTCCTGTCAATGCTGAGGACATCGCTGTAGAGATAGAGTCCGAGCTGCAAAATTCTTTGAGGACCGAAATAAGCACGGGCGAGATAGGCGAGATGGTCATGGTCAAGCTCAAGGAGAAGGACGAGGTCGCGTACGTGCGCTTTGCCTCGGTCTACCGTGAGTTCAAGGACATCGAGACCTTTATGGCAGAGCTTCGCAGACTTCAGGCGAGTAACTGAGAAGGAATAAAAAAGACACGGTCGAATGGCGCGTACCATAAAGGATATTTTTAGAGCAATAGATTATGTTACATAAAGACATGAAAAGGACGAGGAATTATTAAAATTCCTCGTCCTTTTTACGCGATTATGAAGAGTAAACTTTATTTTAAACAATATTTTCTTCTTTGCCTTTTGGATTAAATTCAGGAAAACAAAACAAATAGTAATCGCACTCGTCGCAACAACACTCAAAACCTTGCTCTCCGTTTCCAAGACAACCGGTGGGTTCTCCGGGCGTAAGTTTTACGTCGGTAATATCTATTACCCTTTCTGGAATATTCTTGCTCATATCTCCCCCTACCAGAATATAAAAAAGGTGCGCAACCGAAGCTACGCACCGAAAAACGCAAACTCCGATTGTTGCTACACAAAACCAGATAAACGGGATAATGGTATCCGACATACTACCTGTTGGAACTTGCGTTTTTACCAAATTCAAAAGTAGTATGCCTAAAAAAGGGTATAGTATCCCCACTATAATATAGAAAGACCATTAGCCCTAAAAGTTTATTCGGTTTTGTGTAGCATACTAATTATATCACGTTTTTTTCGGTTTGTAAACACATTTAGTGAGATTTTGCAAAATTACCTTTCGGCAATTGAAAAATCTTCTCTTTACGCAAGAGAGCATTTTTATGCTCATCTTTCCTTGTCGCTTTTTCTGACAAGCACTGCATTTGTGTTCACAAATGCAAAAATACGGCATACCTCTCCCGAGATATACCGTATTATTACAAAAATGTCCTTTAGGGTATGCCCCTAAAACCGTCTTTTTATGTTTGCCGATTATTTAGCAATTATCTTAACGAAAGTCTTTTTGCCCTTTCGGAAGAGCTTGCCCTCTGCGAGATCTGCCTTGGTGTAAGAAGTCTTGAAATCTGTTATCTTGACGTCGTCAACCGTAACGCCGCCCTGCTGGATAGCAGTGCGTGCCTCGGACTTGGACTTTACGAGTCCTGCCTTTACCATAACAGAGCCGATATCTATCTGTCCTTCAACTATGCCGCCTGTGAAGTCAGCGTCGGTAAGAACGAACTCGGGAGCGTCTGCCGCACCGCCTGCGCTGAAGAGCGAGCGAGCCTGAGCCTGAGCCTTTGCCGCTTCCTCTTCACCGTGAACGAGCTTGGTAAGCTCAAACGCGAGGATCTCCTTAGCGGTGTTGAGCTGAGCGCCCTCCCAGGAGTCCATCTTGTCGATCTCCTCAAGGGGAAGGAATGTGAGCATTCTGATGCACTTGAGAACGTCAGCGTCAGCAACGTTTCTCCAGTACTGGTAGAAGTCGTAGGGAGGTGTCTTTTCGGGATCAAGCCATACTGCACCCG